>DASYAX010000408.1:0-16423 GCA_036501045.1 Bryobacteraceae bacterium | reverse complement strand
CTCGCGGGATTCGTTCCCGCGCTGCGCGCCAGCCGCATTCATCCCACGCAGGCGCTGAGATACGAGTAAGACATGGAAGGTTGACGGCGTGACATGGCTCAGTGTTTCGTCGTCGATCTCATGCCCTTCGGCCCGCAACTGGCCGCCAGATACGGACCGTCTCCAAAGCGATTTCAATCAAGCTCGGCGGGCCTCCTGAGGAGCGGAATATTGCGCGGTAACCCTATTCTGCGCAGTCTCGATGTAAGCGTCCGTTGACGACCGTCTTGCAAAGTCTGCGAATTTCGATTGAGTCCTCAATCTACGAGCGCGATTTGGGCGTCTTGATCATTCGTTCAAACGGAACGGTAGAGAATGTAGATGATGTCGAAGCATTGCTGTGATCGGATGGAGCACGATTTGGATCAAACATGTGATCTCCACCCTGATCGCTTCGACTGTGCGGACGCTCTAATTGGCATAGTCAATGGCGAGTACGGAATCATAGTGCATGATGGCGGCTCGTCCGTTGTCAGAATCGCTTACTGCCCTTGGTGCGGTTCGAAACTGCCCACTGAAGAAGGCTCTGATATAAAATCGCAGGATGATGAAGAATCTTCGTTCTAAGCGTTCTACTCCGACGACAGGATAAGGTTCTTGCACGAGGGTGCCGACGATTTCTTAGCGTTCCAGGGCAACAGTTCAGCAATGCGATGATTGGATGATCGGCAATGCACGCGAGCACGTAACGGAGATAAGCTTCCGGATCCAGGCCGTTCAACTTTGCTGAACCGATCAGGCTGTAAATCGCTGCCGCACGTTCACCACCGGAGTCCGACCCAGCGAAGAGGTAGTTCTTCCGTCCGAGTGCCACCGCGCGCAATGCACGTTCGGCCGCATTGTTATCGATCTCCAGCAAGCCGTCCTCGCAATACCGCATCAGCGCAGACCAACGTCCTAGCGCATAACTGATCGCCGCCGCCATCTCCGATTTCCGGGAGAGTTTCGTCAGCGATTCTTTAAACCATGCATGTAAAGAGGTCAGCAACGGCCGGGAGCGGATCTCCCGCATTCGCTGTCGCTCTTCCGGCGAGCGGCCACGGATTTCATTTTCGATGGCGTATAACTGGCCGATTCGCTCTATGGTCTCTCTCGCCAGCGGCGAAGCATGCGCCTGATGCAGGTCAAAGAACTTACGGCGCACATGCGCCCAGCACGCGGCTTCCCGAATGCGGCCACTATCGTATAACCGGTTGAAGCCGGCATAACCATCGGCTTGCAGCGTGCCGTGGAATGTGGCCAGATGCCGGTGCGGATGCTCCCCTCTTCGGTCCGGCGAATAAGCGAACCAGACTGCCGGAGCTGCTGCCTCACCAGCCGGGCGGTCATCACGTACATACGTCCACAAACGCCCAAGCTTGGTTTTGCCAACTCCGGGCGCCAGCATAGGAACGGGTGTGTCATCGGCGTGCAGTTTTGAGCCACTCATCACGTGCTGTCGCAACGCTTCATTCAGTGGCTTGAGTAATTCGCTCGTACGCCCTACCCAATCAGCCCGCGTCGAACGTTCTAGTTCCACACCTTCGCGTGCATAGATCTCGCTTTGACGATATAGCGGAAGATGATCCGCGTATTTCGAAACCAGAACATGCGCCAATAAACCTGGTCCTGCGAGGCCGCGCTCAATCGGAGGGCCGGGCGCCTCCGCCTGCACGATTGCATCACACTTCGTGCAACTCAGCTTCGGCCGCACATGGCGAATGACTTTAAACTGCGCCGGCACATACTCCAGCACTTCGGATACATCTTCTCCGAGTTTGCGCAAAGTCCCGCCGCATGCTGGACAACCTTCGTGCTCCGGTTCATGCCTCTTCACTTCCCGGGGAAGATGATCCGGCAATGGCCGCCGCACAGGCTTGCGTGTCGCAGCAGCAAACACTGCAGCCGTCGCGGGCGCCAGCGTGTGCTCCGTCTGTAACTGCTCCTGCCCTGTGCGTGCTTCCAGATCCTCTAACTGCAGTTCGAGTTGTTCTATCTGTAGCTCAATCTTCTCCGACTTGCGTCCATACTGCAGTCGCCGCAATCGCGCGATGATCAATCGGAGGCGTTCTAGTTCCGCATCACGCGACGAGATCTGCGCATGCTGCTTTACAACCATGTCCCTTAACGCGGCCGCATCCAGTGTATGCAGATCGGGCAGCGGCGCTACGGAGCGCGCTGGCCGGCGCCAATCAATGCCTTCCAGTAACATCGATAACTGCGCACGGGTCAACGAAATCGTGCCGCTTTCGGCCTTCGACCAGATAAAGCGTCCTCGCTCCAGCCGCTTCGCAAACAGACAAAGACCGTCACCATCCCACCACAGCAGCTTGATCAGATCACCGCGCCGCCCACGAAACACAAATACATGACCGGAGAACGGATTCTCCTCGAGCACGGTTTGCGCGATAGCGCTCAGGCCGGTGAAACCGCGTCGCAGACCGTGTGACTCCGGCAGCAATCCAGATACGCGCTCCCGCCGGCAGCGAGATCATCTCGCCAGGCACTCCAACACGGCACGCATCGCCGCCGCATCAGCAGTTCCCTCAATGCTCACTCGGGCACAGGCTAACTCGATGTGAATGATCCCCCGCTCGGCAGCTTTCGACCGACTGCCCGTTTGCTTCACGCTTTCATCGAGGCGCACGGCCAATAACGCTGGTGCCGATCCGTTGCCGAGAGCGCCGTTCCGGTATAAACGCCGCCATTTCCTGACCTGGCTCGAATGCACTCCGTATCTTTCCGCCACCTCTGGAATCGACGCCCCGGCTTTCATCGACGCTTCCGCTATCTCCCGTTTCTCTTCCACCGATCTCATCCGCCGTCGCGGTTTTGGCTCCGACCCATTCACCTTCTGATTCGTGCTATTCATCATCCTTTGTCGGCATTCACTTCGAGCGCCTCTTCAAAGAATGATCGAATTTTGCAGTCAGTCGCTAGACGGTTTGAACCGGACGCTTACGTCTCGATTCTATGCCGGCCAGAGAAAAACCGTTCACTCCTCGCGCAGCAGCGTCGAAGGATCAAGCGACAGCGCGCGTTGCGCTGGAATCCACGTAGCCAGCAGCCCCAGCAACGTCATCGTCAGAACAACGCCAGCCAATACCAGCGGATCACGGGGAGTTGCCTGATAGACGATGAAAGCCAGCACTCGGCTTGCCAGAATTCCGAGAACCAATCCTACCGCGGAACCAAAGGCTAGCAATTTGAAAGCCTGTCCCAACGCTGCCTGCAACACTTCCTTCCGTTGTGCTCCGAGGGCCATACGAATTCCCAATTCCTTAAGCCGCTTGCTGACCGTGTACGCGGCCATTCCAAAGATTCCAGTGATAGACAGCATTGCGCCCATCACGCCCAGCACACCCAGCGAAATCGTCGCCATGCGCGGACCAAGCAGAGCTGCGTCCAGTTCTTTGTACCGCGTGCCAATGTAAACAGGCAGCCCTGCATCCAGTTGCTGCAGCGTGCTCCTTATGGCCGGCCCCAGTTGCCGCGGATCGCGGTCCGACCGTATTATCATCCAGGTCTGACTCGATGGCCATTGCAAAATCGGGAGAAACATCGCCGGCCGTGGATCTTCGGTGAGGCTCCCATATTTTCCGTCTTCAGTAATGCCCACCACTTGTACGCGAATTCCATCCGGCATCTTGTAATAACCGCCCATTGCGCTTCTTACAGAGCCAAAGACTTTGCGCGCAAACTGTCGATTCACCACGGCTACGCGTGGCGAGTTCTTGTCGTCATGCCAGGTAAGAGTCCTTCCAGACAGCAACGGAGTGCCCTCCGCATGAAGGTATTCGGGAGAGATGTGGTACATGGCGGCGTCGGCGGCAGCATTCGCCGGCCTCAGATCGATAGTATCGCCGGTGAAGACGATCGAATCGCCTCCGTCAGGATCTAATAGCACCGCATCGGCAAATCCCACAGACTCTACGCCAGGAATCGTCTCCAGAGCGGCGGCCATGCGCTTTTGCATCGGGGGCACTCGATCTCCGTTGTAACCCGCCATGCGCAGATCGGTACTTACCAGCATGGCGTTCTGCGGTTCAAAACCGAAATTGCTGCGCAGCGAGCGCGCCATCCCGCGCACGGCAACCATCGAAGAAGTGACCAGCACTGCGCAGATCGCAATTTGCACGGCCAGCAACAGATCTCGGGCCGTAATCCGACGCCCAATTCTGCCGGCCGATCCCGACTTGATGACCTCATACGGATTCGTGCGGAGTACCTGCCTTATCGGAACCCCGCCAAAGAGCAATCCACTGGTTAAAGTCAGCAGCAAAGCTATTCCATAAACATTTGCATCTGGGTTTACAGGCGTGTGCACGGGAAAATTTCTCGGAAATGGCTGCCACACGCTCAGCCACTGCAAAAGCAGGACGCTGCCCCACACTCCGGCAACGCCCCCGGCGAGCGAAATCAGTAGAGCTTCGGTAAACAGCCCGCGCAAAACGCGTTTATGGCTCGATCCCAGCGCGAGCCGCAGGGCAACTTCACGGGAGCGGTCAGCGGCGCGTGCCGCAAACAAACTGCCCAGGTTAGCGCATGCGGCCAGTAGAATCAACCCCGCCAGCAGCATCAATGCTGTTACGAATTCTCGTACGGGGCGGCCAAAATTATCGCCCAAAAGACCTGGACGCACCAAGGAAAAGCTTACTTGGCGTTCGTCTTTGGGATAAGTTCTTTCCAGATACGAGCCAATCGAGTTCAGATCGGCAGTCGCCTGTGCCGGAGTGACTCCCGCCTTCAGGTGTCCCATCACCATAAAAAGCCAACGGCTGCCGCGCGCGTTCAGGTCGTTCGCCCCCTCGACCTGTTGCCGGTTCACCATCGGCACAAAAAAATCGGGAGAGAAGAACACTACCGTCCCGCGGAAGCCTGGCGGCGCTACACCGATGATAGTAAAAGGATGCTTGTTGAGTTGAACAATACGGCCCACCACCCCACGATCTTCCTGAAAATGCCCGTGCCAATACGCGTAGCTGAGCACGATATACGGAGCGCTGTTAGGGCCATGCTCATCGGACGGGTGAATGAGCCGGCCAAGATACGGCTGAATCCGTAATACATCGAAGTAGTTCCCGCTCGCCTCCATGCCCCAGACGAGCGATGGATTTTTGCCCGTGTCCAGCCCTGCCTGAGCGACGTTGAAAGCTGCCAGACCGTCAAAGCTGCGGTTGCGGTCGCGCAGATCGACATAATTGGGATACGACTGACTCGAGTCCTTATCGCTCGTGCGCTCGATTCCGTAGAGAGTCTGCGCTTGAGGTACGTTCAGCGGGCGCAGGATCAGCCCGTTCATAACGCTAAAAACCACGGCGTTTGCGCCAATTGCCAATGCCAGCGTCAAAACGGCGGCGAGTGCGAAACCGGGAGACTTGCGCAATACGCGGAGAGCGAACCGCACATCCTGCACGAGGATTTCAAAGAAGATGCCGCCCATCGCTTCGTGGCTCTCCTCCTTGAACCGCACATACCCGCCGAACTCGATGCCTGCGCGACGTTCTGCCTCAGCACGATCCAGGCCGCCACGCGCAAGATCATCCGCGCGATGCTGGATGTGCGAGCGAAGCTCTTCCTCCATGTCGTCGGAAACTTGAGAACGATGAAAAATCTTAGCGGCAACGCAACGACAGTAGCCCAGGACTTTCATATTTCCTCCGGTTGGGCGGCAAGGCTAGTGGCCATTGCAGTGGCCAGGCGATTCCATCCTTCCTTCTCTTCGCGAAATCGTTTGCGGCCTGCAGTGGTGAGCTCATAAAACTTGGCGCGTCGATTGTTCTCCGAGACTCCCCAACTTGCCTTCAGCAGTCCCTGGCGCACCAAGCGAAACAACGCCGGATAGAGGGCTCCCTGCTCGATGAGCAGCGCTCGACCTGAGATTTGTCCGATGCGCAAAAGAACCCCGTAGCCATGAAGAGGCCCGAGAGAAGCTGCTTTCAAAATAAGAAGGTCGAGAGTTCCTGGAAGAAGCTGGGCCTGGCCTGACATGCACACTCCTAAGCTAATCAGGAGTATAGTCCCACTTTCCTAAGCTGTCAATGCGAAAGAACCAACACGCGGAAGAACCAACGACTTCTAGCGCGGCAGCGTTAGCCGGATATTCAGGCCACCAACAAATTTGTCGGCCGCCCCATAATAGCCGGTCAACTGGAGGCGATCCCGCGCGGCCATCTGAGTTACTGCCCCCTCCAGAAAAATCACATTCGGCACGTTGCCCACTTTCTCCCACGGCAGTGTAGGCACGACGAAAGGGCCATCCGCCCGAGCAATCACCCGGCGCGGATCCTGCCGGTCGAACAACACCCAACCGGGACCGTAAACCAGATGGTCATCGGCGCCGTTGTAGAGGAGCAGAATGCCCGCATCGGTGAGGATCGGCGCCGGGCCCGGCTCCATCACGCGCGAATCGAAGGCGCCCGGGCGGCGCTCGAGTACCGGCTGGTTGGTCGCATCCTTCCAATGCAGTAAATCGTCTGACACGGCGAGGCCCATGTAGTCGCGCGGCTGGCCATCCGCATCCGTGCGTGTGCCGAGATAGTACATCCACCATTTGCCGTTTACTTTCTCGGGAAGGATCGCGCCGGATTTCGTCCATTGTGTGTTCCACGTACCTTTATACGCAGGCAAGATCACGCCCTTGCGATTCCAATGCATCAAGTCGGACGAAGTGGCCAGACATAATTGCGCCGCACGCCCGTCGTAACCGGTGTATGTCAGATAATAAATCCCGCCGATCTCGACCACGCGCGGATCCTCCACGCCGCCGCGCCGTTCATAGTTCGCTACCGGAGAAAGCACTGGCTCATGCCGCGCCACAAAATGCACGCCGTCCTCGCTTTCGGCATAGCCGATCCGCGATGTGTGCGCGCGGTCTTGCGCGCGAAACAGCAGAACGGTCTTGCTGCCAACCCGGATCGCCGTAGGATTGAAGAGCCCGAGTTCTGTCCAGGTTTTGCCCGGCCCCAACAGCGACTCCTGCGAAATGCGCTGCGCTTCCACGTGCACGGCTTCGGCCGCTTTCTCTACCGGATAGCCCTTTGCCACCCAATCGGCATGGAAATTATTTTCGATTACGAGCACTTTGACCCGCGAAAAACCCATCTCGTGTAGCGCACGAAACGCGGGGCGCACGTTCGGGCATTTCACAAAGGGACAACAGCCGCAATAGATCACCAGTTCACGGTCGCGCGGCTGATCGGCCACCGTCTTTTTCAATAAATCTAGCCCTTCTGCTTTCGAACAAGGCCCGGCGAGAGCCGCCCCCGGGATATGCGCAGCGCGGTACAAAACCGGGAAACCCACAAACAGAATTTCCGGCTTGCTCTGTTCCTTCGTCGCAAGCCGCGCCGCCAGTTCGCTCGGCTGAAGCAAATCGGCGGGAGTCCACGGATCTTCGGCGCACAACGCCGGCGACCCGACCGTCACTAGCATTGCCGCGATGGGCAACCAATTTCTGGGTTTCATTCTTGGCCTTTCATGCCCTCCAATTACACTAGAGTAATTCCCAGGAGACTCTTAATGCGCCGGTTCGCTTTCTTACTCTTCGCGTCCACGCTGGCTCTCAGCGCTCAGCAGCAGGTCGATCTCACGGTCCTCAACCGCATCAAGGCCGAAGCATTTCAGAATTCGCAGGTAATGGATCATCTGTTTTACCTCACCGACGTGTATGGCCCCCGCCTCACCAATTCGCCTGGCCATCGTGCCGCCGCCGAATGGGCGCTGAAGCGTCTTCGTGGATATGGCTTGCAGAATGTCAAGGCGGAAAAATGGGGACCCTTCGGCCAGAGCTGGCGGCTCACTCATTTCTCCGCGCATCTTCTCGAACCGCAGTACCAGCCGCTCATCGGCATGCCGCTCGCCTGGACTCCCGGCACCAACGGCGTGGTTACCGGCGAACCGGTCCTGGCCGTGATGCACAGCGAAGCCGACTTCGAAACCTTCAAAGGCAAACTGAAAGACAAAGTCGTGCTCATCATGGAGCCGAAGCCGATCGCCATGCTGACCGAGCCTCTCGCGCACCGCCTGAGCGACGCGGAACTGTTGGCCCGCGAGACCGTGCTCGATCCGTCGCGCCTCGGCGTCTTTGGCGGTGGCCGCCCCGGTTTGCCCGCGCTTCTAACGCCCGCGCAGCGCGAGGCAGCCGCCGCTTTTCGGAAAAAAATGAATCAGTTTCTCAAAGACGAAGGCGCACTGGTCGTACTGCAATACGGCAACTCCGGAGATGGTGGCACGGTGTTTGTTACCGGAGGCGGCTCGCGCGATCCCAAAGATCCCGTTCCCCCGCCGATCGTTGCCCTCACGCCCGAACATTACAACCGCATCGCACGGCTGGTCGCCCACCATATCCCGGTAAAGCTAGAATTCAATATTCAAACCGAATTTCTCGCTGACAATACCGACTCCTTCAACGTAATTGGAGAAATTCCCGGCGCCGCGAAAAAAGACGAGTTGGTCATGCTCGGCGCCCATCTCGATTCCTGGCACGGCGCTACCGGCGCCACCGATAATGCCACCGGCTCGGCCGTCGCCATTGAGGCGGTTCGCATCCTCGAAGCGCTCAATCTGCCCATGGCGCGCACCGTGCGCATCGCGCTGTGGGGCGGCGAGGAGGAGGGGCTGCTCGGGTCCATGGCCTACGTGCAGGAGCACTTCGCGCGTCGCGACACCATGCAGCTTGGCCCGGAATACCACCAGCTCTCCGCCTATTACAACGACGACAGCGGCACCGGTCGATTCCGCGGCATCAGCGTGGGCGGCAATGACATGGTGAAGCCGCTCTTCGAATCCTGGCTCGCGCCGTTACACGATCTTGGCGCTACCGTCGTTGTCGGCGCCACCGCCGCGCCTACCGTCAAGCCCGGCGGCACCGATCATACTTCCTTCACCTGGATCGGTTTGCCCGGCTTCAATTTTTTGCAGGACCCGATCGAATACTCGACGCGCACCCATCACTCCAACATGGACTTCTACGACCGTGCGCAACCCGGCGACTTGATGCAAGCGGCGGCCATCGAAGCCTGGTTCGTCTATAACACCGCCATGCTCGATCAAATGATTCCGCGCCTGCCCATGCCGAAACCGATAAAGCCGGCGTCCTGACGTAGCAACACTTATTGCTGCGGAGTAGGTGAGCAGTCCTTCGAAACGATTCATCCTGAAATTTATTCCTGGCTCTCCGATAAGATTGACAGGCAATCTGATGGACCTTTCCACACCACTCGCCGGGCTGCGGAACGCCGATACCAGCTTCGAATCGTCCGCCGCGGCTATCGTACAGGCGTTCAACGGAACCACCGTCGGTGGATCGAGCGCTGCCTCCGGGCAATCGGATCGCGTCGACCTTAGCACCGACGTAGCCGGCCTGCTGAAGTCTCACTTGGACTTCGAAGCCAACGCGAAGGTGGCGAACCTGGAAGACGGCCTGACGAAAAGCACGTTTTCCATACTTGGCTAAATCGGGCTCCCTAATAAAGCAAGTACGGTTTCCGCCGTTCGTCGAAGCTGGCCGCTTCCTGCTGCGCGCGTAGCCAGATCTCACTCGCATCCTTCCCTTGTTCCAGGTCCGTGAGCGTCTCTCGATTCCCGATCAGGAATCTGCACTTCTCGAAATCCAGTTTGCCGGGGTAAAGGCTCTGCAAACCCGCAGCCAGCTCGATACCCAGTCGCGTGCTGTCGAAAGCCTCCCGGTCGGTAATCACGAACCGCACGCCTTCAATCTCCTGCCCTGCAAAATGGGAGGCCATGGGCTGAAATTTCGTGGCGTACGCTCTCACGCCCGGTATATAGCGTGAGTTTAGATAGGCCGCGAGCGCTTGCCCTTTGATCCAGTCTGCCCCGATCTGCTCGAACGGCGCGTCCGTTCCGCGGCCGACCGAATAATTCGTGTTCGCTTCGAGCATCGCCAGGCCCGGATAAAGCAATTCCGCATTCAGGCTTCGCATATTGGGCGAAGGGTTGGTCCAGACGAGAGAAGTCGCATCGAACCAATCGCCGCGTAGCCAGTTATTCATCTTCACAACGTGCAGATCCGCCCCCCAATGTTGCTCGGCGTTCGCCATTGTCGCCAATTCCCCAAATGTCATGCCATGGCGCAGCGGAATGTCATAACAGCCCACAAACGATTCCAGATCCTTGTCCATTAGCGGACCTTCCACGTGCGTCCCGGTGATCGGATTGGGGCGATCCAGTAGCCAGAACGGCTTCTTCGCCTTGGCGGCTTCCTCGAGCGCGTAGAGCATCGTGCACGAGTAGGTGTAAAAGCGCGCGCCCGCGTCCTGAATATCGAAGACGATCGCGTCCACATCTCGCATTTCATCGGCAGTCAAACGCCGCTGATTCGGTTGAAAGAGGCTCACGATAGGAAGTCCCGTCTTCTCGTCCTTGCGATTCGGCACGCTGGAATCCTGAGTTCCGCTGATGCCATGCTCGGGCGAGAACAGAGTGACAATTCGCACGCCTGCCGCCAGCATGGCGTCGATATTGGTCCGTCCAGCGCGGTCGATGCCGGTCTGATTCGTGATCAGGCCAATGCGCTTGCCCTTGAGTTCTCTGAAGCCGTCCGCCGCGAGCACATCGAGACCGGTCAACGTTTCGACATCGCGATTGATCACGCGATGAACACCCGCCCCAGTCATCGTCTCGTTGTAGCCGGTGAGCCTGACATTATTTGGAACGCTCAGCCCAAAACCGGCCGCGATGGTAGTTCCCAGTCGGGAGCGAAGCGAGCTGAGCGAGTTGCCGCGCTTCAGGTGAACTCCGTTAGTCAAAAAAATAATAAAGGAATCCGTTGAAGGATCAAGCCACACCGACGTACCGGTAAAGCCCGTGTGGCCATACGACCCGATAGGATAGAGTTCGCCTCGATTGCTCGAAAACGGCGAATCGATGTCCCAACCAAGCCCCCGCAAAATCGGTTGATCGGCGGGACTGGCCGGCTCGGTGAATTTCTTGACCGTCGCCGCGGAAAATATGTGCGTGCCGTTGACCTCGCCCATTCCCAGCATCATCTCGGCATACTTGGCCAGATCGGCGGCGGTCGTGAAGAGTCCGGCATGTCCCGCGATCCCGCCCATATAGCGGGACGTCGGATCGTGCACCACGCCGCGGAACGGTTCTCCCGTCTCTTCGTCAATCTCCGTCGCGGCGATACGCGGAATGAGCGACGGCGCCGGCAGAAATCCCGTGTCGTTCATGCCAAGCGGGGCGAAAATCTGATGGTGCGCGAACTCCGCCAGCGTCTCGCCCGATAAGCGCCTGACAATCTCACCCATCAGAAGAAAGTTGATGTCGCTATAGATGAAGCGCGCGCCGGGAGGGGCAATCGGTTTCGCCGACAACGCCTTCTCGATGCCCGTTGTGTAGCCGCTCCACTTCGGAACCAAATCGACATCTGGCGGCATACCCGAGAAGTGGGTCATCAAAAGCCGGACGGTGATGTCGCTCTTGCCGCCTTGAAATTCAGGCAAGTATTTCGTGACGGGGTCATCAATTCGAATCTTCCCTTCTTCGAAGAGCTTCATCACAGAGGGCGTAGTCGCCACTACCTTGGTCAGCGAAGCTGCGTCAAAAATTGTGTCCAGCGTCATCGGCTCGCGGACCGGAAGTAACGCTCGCGAGCCGTACGCCTTTCGGAAAATCACCTTTCCGTTGTGCCCAATGAGTAATACGGCGCCTGGAATCAGGCCGCTCCCCACCGCCTGGTCGACGATGGGGTCAACCCGAAGTAACTGTTCTTCAATGGAATTCGCCGCTGTCGTGGTCTGCTGCGTCAAACCAACGGCGGCCACCATCAGCAAGGCACCCACAAGATATTTCATTGCTTAATCCATTAGCCTAGCTTGCAGGCATTTTAACCGCCGCTTGCGCAGGCAGTGCACACGTGTGCATAATAGGACAGAGGCCAGGAATCGCCATGCAACTTGCTACCACCGCCACCGCGCACGCTCCCATGAACGAATTGGACGAATGGGATGACTTCGTCGCCGATCGCTACAAACAAGGTAAGTCCGAAGAAGAGTTCCGCAACTACAAAGCGGACGCCAATCCCGGCGTAACCGAATTCTACCGCCAAAATCACGCCAACCAGACGCTCGATTTTGTCCTGAAGAAGAAGGCCGAATACGGATCGCTCTCCCGTGGCAAAACCGGCATCTGGGAGATGGCCGATTACCTCAACACGCTCGTCGATGACAGCGATCCCGACACCGACGTGAGTCAAATCGAACATCTTCTGCAAACCTCCGAAGCGGTTCGTAAAGATGGCCATCCGCGTTGGTTCATCCTCACCGGCTTCATGCATGATTTGGGAAAGGTCCTTTGCCTATACGGCGAGCCGCAGTGGGCCGTGGTAGGGGACACGTTTCCAACCGGCTGCGCTTATTCCGATCAAATCGTATTTCCCGAGTTTTTTTCCGCCAACCCTGACAGCCGTGTTCCCGACTATCAAACCAAGTACGGAATCTACCAGCCGAATTGCGGACTGGACAATGTGCATCTCTCGTGGGGTCACGACGAATATATTTACAACGTGACGCGCAAGTACCTCCCCGAGCCCGCGCAGTACATGCTCCGCTATCACTCTTTCTACCCGGCTCACCGTCACGGCGCCTATCGCCACCTCATGAATGATCAGGACGAGCAAATGTTCGATTGGGTACAAAAGTTCAACCGTTATGATCTTTATTCGAAGGGCCTCGAACGTCCCAACGTAAAGCAGCTCCTGCCTTACTATCAGGATCTGGTGGCTGAGTTCTTCCCGGATCAGATCGATTGGTAACGGCGAGGTTTTGTACTGGAGCCGCGCGACGCAAGCTCGCCTCGGATCATAATCGTTCTTTCGGCTTGTTCGCCTTTAAGCAAGGCAATTAGCAGTTGCATAGCCCGTTGCCCCAATTCCTTCTTCGGTTGACGAATCGTAGTGAGCGGCGGCTGGAGCAACGCTGCGAAAAAAAGGTCGTCAAAGCCAACCATAGAAAGGTCGCGGGGCACGCTCAACCGCATCTTGGCCGCTTGTTCCATCACGCCCAGCGCCGTCATATCGTTGTAGCAGAAGATCGCGGACGGCCGGTTCTTCAGAAGTAGCAGTTCCGCACCTTTTTTGCGCCCGCCATCCGGTTTGCCATCGCCGCGTACGACATATTCTTTCACCACCCTCAAGCCCGCCTCGACCATGGTCGCCTGGAACCCTTTGAAGCGCTCCGCATCGGACTGCAAACCGGACTGATCACCCAGATAGGCAATCCGTCGATGACCCAGTTGGATCAAGTGCCGTGTCGCTTGGCGCCCGCCGTCAACATTGTCAATCGTCACCGAATGTGCGAACTTGCTCGGATGTTGATTGTTCAACAAAACGATAGGCGCCTCGAGTTCGGAGAGCAGCGGCAGATAGTTCGCGCCCAAGCGCGAAGAGGCGACCAGAATTCCATCCACCCGCCGTTCCCGGAACGAGCGCACCACCGTCATCTCGCGCTCCGGGTCGGCTTGCGAAGTCGCGAGGATAACCGAATAGCCCTCGCGGTTCGCGATTTCCTCGATGCCCGCCACAACCTCGCCGTTAAAAGGATCGGCGATCGACGTGACCACCACTCCGATCGCCTCGGTCTTCCGGTTGACGAGGCTGCGAGCCACCGCGCTTGCACTGTAACCTGTCTCGGCCGCAATCTGCTGTATGCGCTGGGCCGTAGGCGGCGGTATCAATGGGCTGTTCCGAAGAGCGCGCGACACGGTCGAATGTGAGACGCCGGCCAAACGTGCAATGTCTTTGATGGATACTGCCATGTTTGAAGAATATGTTGAGCGTTAAAATGAACCTTCTCTTATGGTGTCAAATCTGCGCAATCTACCGGCTCTCTTTCTTCTGTTCGCGGCCTATCTTCCCGCTCAATTCAATTTTCTGAACGAAAGCCATCCGGTTCTCGACTCCCATAACTGCTACCCCTACGAAGGCCGCTGGGCCGACCGGATCGATCGCGCGCTGGGTACGGGATTTCCGGTTGCCATTGAACAGGATCTCGCTTGGTACGTCGACCCCGCCACCGGCAAAGGGCGCGTGGTTGTCACGCACACCCCGAAAACCAATGGCTCCGAGCCTACGCTCGATCATTATTTCTTTGATCGCGTCAGGCCCATTGTCGAGCAAGCTCTGCGCGAAAACCAGCGTAATCGTTGGCCGCTGATCGTGCTGCATTTCGATTTCAAGGACAATCAAGCGCCGCTGCTGCACGCCGTCTGGAACCTGCTTGGCCAGTATCAAAGCTGGATCACCACGGCGCCGAAAACTGCCGACCCGCATCAGCTCATGCCTTTCGATCCAAAGCCGCTGCTCGTGTTGACCGAAGACTCGGATGCCCAGGAGAAGGTATTCTTCGATGAAGTTCCGGTTGGTTCACGGCTGCGTCTGTTCGGCTCGGCACATACCGCGCCGGTGCATGCGCAGGATGAGCGCGGGCGAAATCACCTGCTCGTCACCACGCCCCCGGAGCAGCTTCTCACCGAACCGCCAACGAACTACCGGCGTTGGTGGAACAACTCCTGGTATGTGGTCGAAGAAGGCGGAGCCCCGCGCGCCGGCGACTGGACTCCGGCCGACGCCAGCCGATTGCGGGCGCTCGTCGACCATGCACATCGTTTGGGCTATTGGATTCGCTTCTACACGCTGGACGGATTCCCTCCCGGACAAGATCAGGGCTGGGGCTCGGGTTACAATTTCGGATCGGCGCAAGCCGTCCGGCTGCGTTGGAAAGCCGCCGTGCAGGCAGGAGTCAATCTCATCGCCACCGACCAATACGAGGATCTTCGCGCGCTCATGCGATTGGTGAAGTGATCTCTCTACTTCGGCTGGCTCAGCTTCTTAAAATACTCCGCCACAGCGTCGCGATATTTCTCCGGCGAAGCCTCGGGAGCGCCCGTTCGCGCGCCCTCCGCCTGCGACTCCCCTACCCGCCGGCTCAGCTCGATTTCGAGCCGCTCGAGCCGTGTTACCGCATCCTGGCTGATCGTGGATTGCAAAATTCCGGGATCGGCGTACAGCGTGCGCAAGGAACCGAGCGTATCCTCCACATATCCGCGCAAGGTTCGGTCTCTGGGATCAATCTGCCCGCGTAGCGCGTTCAATTCACCGATAGCGCTTTGTAGCCCACGTCGATCAACCCCGGCATCGCCGCCGCCATAAGGGCTGAATTGCCCGGCGCGCGCTTGCCCGCCCTGTTGTCCACCCGCCTGTTGTCCACCTGGCTGTTGTCCGTCTGCTTGCTGTCCGCCTTGCTGCTGTCCACCGGGCCGCGAGCCCTGGCCGCTCTGCTGTCCGTTCTGTTGCGCTCTCTCGAGCGCCTCGCGTAAACCCCGCACTTGAGCAAGGGCCTCGGCCTGTTTATCGTTTTGCCCGGAACCATCGCCCGGGCCTGCCTGTTTGAGGGATTGCTGAACCGCGCGCAAATTTCTGGCGAGCTGATCCAATCCGGCGGTCACGCCATCTTCCATGTCCATGTTGCGATCGCCGAAGCCCTGCCGCATCCACTCCGCATTCTTCTGCAGGCGCAGCGCGAGCTCTTTCTGCTCCATGTCCGACAGCGCCTTGCGCATTTTCGATGATGCATCGGGTTGCGTTCCTGCCATACTCTGCTCCTGTTGCTGCATCTGGCGCTGTAATTGCTGCAACTGTTCCGCTAACCGCTCCTTTTCTCCGGCCAACGCCTTTTCTTGCTCCGTCGCTGGCCGTTCCGGCTCCATTTCCTGTCGCCAGTTGCGCCGTCCGTATCCGTAATACCGCCGGTAATTCGGATCGTTCATCTGCGGCAACCCGTCGGATCCCGGCGTCGGGCCATCCGATAAACCGGGGAAGCGCTCCCTTAACCCGTCATTCGAAGGCCGATCGCCATAGAGCTGTTTCATCTGATTCGCAATGGACCGTTGTCCATTGGCGAGTTCCTGCGCTTTTTGCGCCAGGTCCCCGACCGAACTACCCGCCCGCCGATGCAGTGCGTCGTTCAACAAATTCTGCGCCTCGGCAAGATCGGCGGCCGCCCGGCGCTGCGCCGTCGCATCGTGTTCGCTCACCGCATGGCGCATCTCTTCTTGAGCGCTCTGCAGTGCGTTCATGGATTGCCGCATCGCCTCCGCCATTTCGCGATTCTGCTGTGCGTTTTGCTCCGCGTTCGCGCTTTGGCGGCCCTGCTGGCCCTTGGACGAAGACGAAGAGGAAGAAGAACTACTCTGCTGCCCTTGCTGCTGAGATGAGCCCGACTGCGAATTCTGTGACAGTTGCTCCATCTGGCGCCGCAGCTCTTCCGCTTCCCGCCGCAACTGTTCTTCCTGCCAGCGCTGTTCGAATGCCTGCTGCTGCCCGTTCTGCGCAGCGAGTTCCTGCTGCCTCCGCGCCAACGCTTGCAAACGCGCAAACGCGTCG
>DASYAX010000407.1:0-73224 GCA_036501045.1 Bryobacteraceae bacterium | reverse complement strand
CGCTTTCGAAACTGCTCTTAAATGTCGCTGCGGCACCCGAAAAGTATGCAGGGGCCCGGCGTTGCGCCGCGGAATGGGCGCAGCAGTATTCGCTCGAAGGACTGCAGGAAGCCATCCGCAAATTGTTGCTCTCGCACTGGTCCGAAGCCGCCGCCCCGCCCGTTGCCGGACGTGCCGCGGCGGACGAAAAGTAAGTAAGGCTTGGAAGAATGAATCGTATTGCCGTCATGCACGTGCTCGATGCGCTCCGGGTCGGCGGCGCCGAGCGCGTGGCGGTCAATCTCGCGAACCTCCTCCCGGGCGCGGGCTACGAAACCTTCCTCTGCACCACGCGCGAAGAAGGACCCTTTGCTTCGCTGCTCGCACCGGAAGTCGGCCGCTTGTCGCTCACGCGGCGCGGACTGCTCGATCTGTCCGCTCTGCGCCGCTTGTCGCGCTTCATCGGCGAGCACGATATCCGCCTGCTGCATGCTCACGGCTCAGCATTGTTCTTCGCCCGGTTGGCGACGCTGTTTCCGCCGCATCCGGCGCTCATTTGGCACGATCACTATGGCCGCTACACCTTCAATGACCGCCCCGCCTGGCTCTATCGGGCCGCCACCCGGCGAGTGGGCGGCGTCATCGCGGTGAATCATCCACTCGCCGAATGGTCGCGCCGGACGCTCGGCATTCCCGCCGGGCGCGTCTGGTACATCCCTAATCTGGTCGAAATGCCCGCGGGTGGGCGCTCGGCCGTCGAGCTTCCCGGCGTCCCCGGCAGCCGCATCGTCTGTGTTGCTAATATCCGCCCGCAAAAAGATCATCCCACGCTGCTCGCGGCCATGACCCTCCTCAAAACCCAGGCACCCCAAGCGCATCTGCTGCTGGTGGGCGATTTCGCCGACGCCGCGTACAAGGATTCCATCCTGCGGCAAATTGGGGAGCTCGGTCTCGCGGCCTCGGTCTCCTATCTCGGCCGCCGCAACGATGTCGCGGCCATCATCGAAGGCTGCGATATCGCCGTCCTCAGCTCCCGTTCGGAAGGTTTGCCTCTCGCCCTACTCGAGTACGGCATGTCCGGTCTTCCCGCTATCGCGACCAATGTCGGGCAATGCCCCGAAGTGCTCGCCGAAGGCGCTGCCGGCATCCTGGTCCCGCCCGGCTCGCCCGCGGAGCTTGCTGCCGCCTTACTTTCTTTGCTCGGCTCTCCCGAGCGCCGCGCCACGCTCGGCAAAAAACTGCGTGAGCGCGTCACCGCACACTATGGAGCCGAACGCATCGTGGCGCAAGTGGCTGAAGTCTACGGCCAGGTGCTCAGCAAACGCGCGGGACCGCTCGTCTCGCTGAGGCCCATGGTCGACCGCCCCGATATTGCGCCATGAGCCTTGCACTCGATCTCTATAAGCGGCTGCCCGTCTGGGCGCAACATGGTGCAGTCACCACCTACGGCGCCTATTGGCACTGGCTGCGCTTCGGCCCGGGATACCGCGGATACGTCCGCGGCTATGAACAGCGCGAACGCTTTACTCCGGGCGAATGGTCCCATTGGCAAAAAGAACGGCTCGCCCGCTTGCTTCCGGTCGCGGCCAAGCACATTCCGCATTACCGCGACACCTGGACCAAAACGCAAACCGCCGCCGCGCTCGCCGGCGAATTGGCGGACCTGCCGTTGCTTGAAAAAGACGCGATCCGCGCCGATGCCCGCGCCTTTGTCCGCACCGACGTGACAGCCTGGCCGGACTTCTCCTTCCACACCAGTGGCTCCACCGGCACGCCCATCCGCACCATCTGGAAAGCGTCCGAGATCCGCAATTCGCTCGCGCTCCGTGAAGTGCGCTCCAATCGCTGGGCGGGCGTCTCCTTCCGTCTACGGCGCGCCACCTTTTCCGGCCGCATGGCCGAGCCCGATCCCGAAAGTACAGGTCCCTTCCACCGCTATAACGCGGTCGAAGGCCAGGTCTATTTGTCGCCATTTCACCTGCGTCCCGAAAACGCCCCACTGTATGTCGAGGCGCTGCGCCAACACCGCGTCCAATGGCTCACCGGCTATGCCGTCTCCTACTACCTGCTAGCCGAAATGATCCTCGAACAGAAGCTCGAGGTCCCCGCGCTGCGCGCCATCATCACTACCAGCGAAAAACTCACGCCCGCCATGCGCCAGGTGATGGAGCGCGCCTACCGCACGCGCGTCTATGAAGAGTACAGCACCGTCGAGAGCTCTTTGTTTGCGAGCGAATGCGCGCACGGCCGCCTGCATCTCAGTCCGGATGTTGCGATCGTCGAGATTCTCCGGCCCGATGGCGCGGCCTGCGATCCCGGCGAGCCGGGCGAAGTGGTCGCTACCTCGCTGCTCCGCGAGTATCAGCTCTTTATCCGCTATCGGCTCGGCGACGTCGCCGCCTGGGCTGCTGAGCCGTGTCCCTGCGGCTCGTCGATGCCCGTCATGCAGGAAGTTCTCGGCCGGACCGAAGATGTCGTCGTTGGCCCCGATGGCCGCCGTCTGGTGCGCTTTCATGGCATCTTCGTCGATCAGCCGCATATTCGCGAAGGCCAGATCATTCAGGAAAAGCTCGATCTCATCCACGTCAAGATCGTTCCCGCCCAGGGCTTCGGCGAGCCCGACATTCGCGATGTCATCCAGCGCGTAAAAAATCGTCTCGGCCCCGCCGTCACCGTCCAGGTCGAGCCGGTCCCGTCCATTCCGCGTTCGAGCCGCGGCAAATTTCAGGCCGTTATCAGCCGGCTGCCGCGTGAGCGCGAAGCCGAGCGGGAAGTCGTCCGTATCCCGTGAAAAACATCGTCACCCGCACCCCGGCCCTGGGCCTGCTCGCTCTCGTCGCCGGTCTCTTCCTGATCGCCTCGCCTCCGTTATCGAGCCGCCCACCGGCCGATCCCATGCGTGGGCCCGGGCCCGCCGACTTCTATGTATCGCCCAACGGCAAAGCGTCAAACAACGGCAGCCTGTCCGCCCCCTGGGATCTCGCTACCGCGCTCTATCAATCGCAGGGCGTGAAGCCCGGCAGCATGATCTGGATTCGCGCCGGGCACTACGGCAATGGCTCTACCATCTTTCGCACCCGCTTGCTCGGCACGCCTGACGCGCCCATCGTCGTGCGTGCCTATCCGCATGAGCGGGCGACCATCGACGGCTGGGTGCAGGTGGGCTGCTGCAACGGAGATCCGCAGCCGGCCTCCGGCGGCTATGTCTGGTTCTGGGGACTCGAGTTCGCCAATTCCATCAAAGATCGCACCGGCGGCGCCGCCGGTCCGCCCGATTGGGGGAAGTCCGCCGTCCCCGATGCCATCGATAGCTGGGCGCCCGGCACGCGCTTCATCAATCTGGTGATTCACGATACCCGCGAAGGCATCGGCTGGTGGACCGAAGCCGGCGCCGGCGAGGCGTACGGCAACATCGTCTATTACAACGGTTTTCAAGGGCCCGACCGCGGCCATGGCCACGGCATCTACGTGCAGAACAAAAGCGGCACAAAAGTCCTCGAAGACAATATCGTGTTCGATCAGTTCGGTCTCGGTATCCATGGCTATGGCTCGGCGACCGCCTGGGTGCGCGATATTGTCTTGCGCGGCAACATCGTCTTCAATAACGGCACCATCTCGCGCCGCGGGCTGCATGATGACAATATTCTCTTCGGTGTCGGCACCGGCGTCGACAACCTCACCCTCGACCAAAACTTCACCTATCACACCCCCGCCGACGACCAGGGCCATTCGAGTATCGGCTGGCAATTCAGCCCGCTGAACGACTCCGCCAACATCGTCAACAATTACTGGATTGGCGGCGACATTGCGCTGTTCCTCGCCCGCTGGAACAAAGTAACCTTCAACCACAACATGGTGTTCTCGAACTCCAAAATCCTGGTGAACGTCGAGTTGCTCGCCAATCAAAGTTTTGCGAATTACCAGTGGGACCACAACCGCTATTTCGGCTCCGGCATCTTCTCCATCGGTGGACGGCAAATGCCTTGGGTGCTGTGGCGCTCCTCGGCCAAGGTCGACGCCAACAGCCAGTTCACGCCCGGACGCCCCACCGGTATCTGGGCCTTTGTGCGTCCTAATAAATACGAAAAAGGCCGCGCCAACATCGTCATCTATAACTGGGACCGCAAGAGTCCGGTTCCGGTCAATGCCGCAAGCGTCCTAACGCGCGGCCAGCGCTTCGAAGTCCGCGATGTCCAAAATTTCTTCGGACCGCCGGTCTGCACCGGTCTTTATCAGGGCGGTCCGCTCGAAATTCCCATGACCGGCCTCGCCGTAGCCGCTCCCAACGGCCAAGTTCCCACTCCGCCGAAACATTCGGCGCCGGAATTCGGTGCTTTTGTTCTGCTGCCGTCTTAAGCCTCACATGACCACCAGCACCTTCGACGTGGCCTACGCGCTAAAAACTACCCAGGCGTTCGACCGTAACGTGCGCCGCCTGCGGCTCTTCTTCTGGCTGTTTGCCATTCTCGCCGGCGCGCTCCAAGCCTGGGCCTCTCGCAACACCATCACGAGCGATGGCATTTCTTATCTCGATATCGCGAGCCGCCTCGCGCACGGCGATTGGCAGGCCGCCGTCAACGGCTATTGGAGCCCGCTCTATCCGGCCGCGATCGCCCTTGCGCTCGCGATTGCGAAGCCCGGCCCGCTCTACGAATTCGCCGTCGTCCATGCCGTCAATTTCGCCATCTATCTCGCGGCCTTCGCCGGTTTCGATTTCTTTCTCGAGCGGCTGGTCGAGTGCGTGCGCCGGGCCCGGCCCGCGACCAAAGCCGCCTCGGCGGAACCGCTGCCGGGCTGGCTGCTCGTCGCCGCCGGCTACACGATCGCCGTCTGGGCACTGCTCGAATTGGTCACCGTCAGCTCCACCTCACCCGACATGGAAGTTGCGGCGTTTGTCTTTTTCGCCGCCGGCCTTCTGCTCGAAATCGCTGCGGGCGCCCTCGATTTGCAAAAATTTCTGGTGCTCGGTTTGCTCCTCGGCTGCGGTTACCTCGCGAAAGTTCCCGTCTTCCTCTTAGCGTTTGTATTCCTCGCCCTGACCTTGCTCGCTCCGGCGAAATGGCCGAAGCTGCTTCCCAAAACGCTGGCCGCTTTCGCCGCCTTTCTGCTCGTCGCCGGCCCTTACGTCATCGCGCTTTCGAAAAGCAAACAGCGTCCCACCTTCGGCGACTCCGGACGGCTCAACTATGCCTGGTACGTCGATGGCGCGAGCTACCGTCACTGGCAAGGCGAGCCGCTCGGAACCCGCTCGGAAGTCGCGCCCCGCTGGTCGAAAGGCCCCACCTCGAGCGGCGTCCCCGTTCACCCCACGCGCAAAATACTCGATGCGCCTCCCGTCTATGAATTCGCTGGGCCGGTCGCCGGCACCTATCCGGTCTGGTATGACCCGAGCTATTGGAACGAAGGTCTCGCCCCGGTCTTCGATCCCGCCCAGCAAGTCCGTAAAATTCTGGTCAATCTGAACTTCATGTACAGCCTGCTGCTGAACGTGCACGTCGTTCAGCTCTATCGCGAAGACCGTTGGTTCCGCTTCTTCTCGCCGCTGCTACTCGCTGCCTGGCTCGTGTTGTTCTGGCGCACCCGGCGGGCGTTTGCCCCATTTAGTCCGGCCGCCCGGCCGCTGCTGCTGCTCTCCTTCGCCGCGCTCGCCATGTACGCCCTCGTCTACTGCGAGCCGCGGCATCTTGCGCCCTTCATCGTGCTGCTCTATCTCGGCCTGTTTTCGGCCATCCGTTTCCCCATCGGCACAGACCAGCTCTTCCTGAAGCCCCTCGCGATCGCCGTCGTCGCGGCCTTTACGCTTACAGTCGGCGTCTCGAGCGCGCGTCTCGCCGCTTACACCCTCCGCGGCTCGCTTCCGCAAGGCGCCTCGCAATTTGAAGCCTGGCAGGTCGCTTCCGCGCTTACGCAACAAGTCGAGCTCCCACCCGGCTCGAAGATCGCTTCGCTCGAATACGCGAATCACGGCAATGCGCAATGGGCGCGCCTCGCCCGCTGCCGGATCGTCGCCGAAATCTACACCAACGCCTTCGCCCCCAAGGATCCCTACTGGAAACTCGACCCGGCGGCGCAAGCCCGCTCCCTCGCCGCCTTTGCCCAAACCGGCGCGCTGCTTGTCGTCGCCTCAAACGTTCCAGCGAGCGTAACGCCGCCCTCCGGCTGGGAACAAATCGGCAATACGCGCTATTTCTTCTATCGCCTCCGCCCCTCCGCGGAGACCTCCGTCAATAGCTTGGCGAAAAATTGATGCTGCTCAATCTCGCTATCTTCCTCGCCGTCTTCGCGCTGTTCTGGTTCCGGCCCAAAGCGCTGCGCGCCGCCGTGCGCCCCGTCCGTGTGGTCTTCGGCTATTTCGCGCGGCACGCCGCCTTGGCCATCGCCAGCGCCGCCGCCCTCCCCTTGCTGATCCGCCTCTGCATGTTACCCGTGCTCCCCATCCCGTTGCCGCGTATCCACGACGAATTCAGCTATCTCCTCGCCGCCGATACCTTCGCTCACGGACGCGTCACCAACTTGACCCATCCGCTGTGGGAGTTCTTTGAAAGCTTCCATGTGTTACAGCAGCCTTCCTACATGTCGAAATACCCGCCCGCGCAGGGCCTCTTCATGGCCGCCGGGCAAGTGCTTTTCGGGCATCCCTGGTGGGGCGTGTTTCTCAGCGTGGGTCTCATGTGCGGCGCCATGTGTTGGATGCTCCAGGCCTGGCTGCCCGGAAAATGGGCGCTATTCGGCGCGCTCGCCGTCGGACTGCAGTTCGGAGTCACTCATTACTGGATGAATTCCTATTGGGGTGGCGCGCCGGCCGCGATCGGCGGCTGCCTGGTGCTCGGCGCGTACGGCCGCTTGCGAAAGTTCCGGCCGCTCTCTTCGAGCGCCCTCGCAAACGGCATCCTGCTCGCCGTCGGCGTCGCGATTCTGCTCAACAGCCGTCCCTGGGAGGGCATGACCGTCATGCTTCCGGTCGCCGTCAGCTTGCTCTACTCGTTCTTCCGTGACCATGCCGGCGCGTTCCGCCGCCGCTTCGTCTCCGCCCTGGTCCCGTGCTCTCTGCTACTCACCGTTACCGCCGCCAGCATGCTCTATTACTGCTGGCGCATCACCGGCAATCCCTTACGTCTTCCTTATGTAGCGGTCCATAAAACCTATTCGACCGTCCCGCTCTTCGTCTGGCAATCGAGTACGCCCGCTCCGCATTACCGTCACGCCGTCATGCAGCGCTTCTACACTGAATGGGAGCCTCACTACCAATCCGTCGATCAACTCAAAACTCTCCACGGCTGGATCGCCATCCAGAAAACCCGGCTGCGTATGGCCAAAGAAGTACTGTTCGGCAATTTCTTTCTGCTGCTGTGCCTCGCCTCCGGGCTCTTTCTGTGGCGCGCTCCGGCCTCGCGCTTCCTGATCGCCGTCCTCGCCCTCTTCCTTGCCGCTCTCTCGGTCGAAGGTTGGTGCCAGATTCACTATTTCGCTCCCGTGATCGGTTTGGCCGCCGCTTTGAAATTGCTCTCGCTCCGGCGTCTTGCCTGTTTCCGCTTCCGCGGCCGCCGCGTGGGTCAAGCCTGCGCTACCGCCGTTATCCTCTGTAGCGCCGTCAGCCTCATCGAACACCTGAAGCCCGAACCTTCTACCGCCGCCTTTCCCCGTGAGCGCGCCGCGATCGAACGCACCCTCGAAGCCCAACCCGGCGGGCAGGTGGTCCTGGTACGCTATTCCGCCACCCATAATCCCATCCAGGAATGGGTCTACAACCGCGCCGATATCGACGCCTCCAAGGTCGTCTGGGCCCGCGACGACATGCCCCCCCAGGAAGACCGCCGTCTGCTCGCCTACTTCAAAGACCGTCACTTCTGGCTGCTCCAACCCGACCGCTCCCCCCAGGATCTCCGGCGCTATCCGGAAGTACCACAAACGATTTACAGTAAAGCTCTCCCCTTGCTTCCGCCCCCCGGCGGCACGACAAAATGAAGGCTGAGAAGAATCGATAAGAGTTTTATGGCACCCCTCGCGCCGCTCGACGCCTTAGCCGCCGGGACGGAAAATCACGCGCCTGCCCCCACCCCCTACACCGGCTCGGTGCTCATCGTCGGCAACTTTCTCTCGTCCGCCGGGCGCAATCGCAGCGTCTGCGAAGATTTAGCCGAGCGCTTGTCCGCCTCCGGGTGGACCGTCGTCGCCACCTCGCACCGCACCGGTCGTCTCGCGCGTCTCCTCGACATGCTCGTCGCCGCCTGGCGAACCCGTAAACAATACCAAGTCGCCCAAATCGATCTGTTCAGCGGACCGGCCTTCTTCTGGGCCGCCGCTGTGTGCTGGTTGCTGCGCTGCCTGAAGAAACCGTATATCCTCACGTTACATGGGGGTAACTTGCCGGCCTTCAGCGCTCGTTGGCCGCGATTTCTCGGCGCACTGCTCCGCTCGGCCGCGGCCGTGACCGCCCCGTCCGGCTATCTATCCGAAGCGCTTCAGCGCTTTCGCTCGGACATTCTGATTCTTCCCAACGCCATCGACCTCCCGGCCTATCCGTTCCGGGCGCGCCAAACCGCCGCCCCGCGCCTCATTTGGCTGCGCGCCTTCCATCGGATTTACCAGCCATCCACCGCCGTGCGTGCGCTCGCCCTGCTTGCTGCCGACTTTCCCGATGTCCGGCTCAGCATGGCGGGGCCGGACAAACAGGATGGCAGTCTCATCGAAGCCCGCTCGCTCGCCGAAGCCCTGGGCGTCGCCGGCCGCATCGACTTTTCGGGCCGCCTCCCGAAAGCCGAAATCCCCCTCTTTCTCAACCAGGGTGATATTTTCATGAATACCTCGGCCGTGGACAACCATCCCGTTACCTTGCTCGAGGCGATGGCGTGCGGCGCTTGCGTCGTCAGCACCGCGCCCGGCGGCATCCCGTATCTCGCCAAAGACCGCCTCAATTGCCTGCTGGTTCCTACCGGCGATGCCCAAGCCCTCGCCCAAGGGGTCTCGGAAATACTCGGAAAGCCGAAATTGGCCGCTACCCTATCGCAAAACGCCCGGCGAGCCGTTGAAGAATATGACTGGTCGGTGATTCTTCCACGCTGGCGCGAATTACTGTTTTCTGCCGCCCATCGTTTTTCGGGTGCCGGCTAATGACCGCCCGCCCCTTTTTTTGGAGGATTTTGCCATGAAGTTGCTGATTGCCATCCCGGCCTATAACGAAGAGCAGAGCATCGAGCCGATTATCGAGCGCTCGCTCGCTGCGCGCGCGCATATTACCGCTACCTCGCCGGTTCATCAGGTGGATATCGCCGTCGTGAGCGATGGCTCTACCGACCGCACGCTCGAAATTGCCCAAACCCACGACCACGAAATCAAAGTAATCGCCTTTCACAAAAATCGCGGCTATGGCGCGGCCATCCAAGAAGCTTGGAAGCAGTCCGATGCCGACCTGCTCGGCTTCCTCGACGCCGACGGCACCTGCGATCCCCGCTTTTTCTCCACCCTCTGCAGCGCCATCGAGGCCGAAAAAGCCGACGTCGTTATCGGCTGCCGCATGAACAAGCAGAGCAAAATGCCCGCCCTGCGCCGCTTCGGCAATTCCATCTTTGCGCTGCTGCTCGGCGTCTTCTCTTCGACGCGCGTCCGTGATACCGCAAGCGGCATGCGCGTGGTCCGCCGCGAAAGCCTCGATAAACTCGAGCCGCTCCCCACCGGCATGCACTTTACTCCCGCCATGAGCGCCCGCGCCATGCTCGACCGCAGCCTCAAAATGCGCGAGATCGACATGCCGTACGCCGAGCGCGAAGGCCATTCCAAACTCAATGTCGTGCGCGACGGGCTGCGCTTCCTCAAAGTGATCTTCGAGGCCGCCTTTCTCTACCGGCCGGAACGCCCCTTGAGCCTCCTCGGCCTCGGTTGTCTGCTGGTGGCAATCGGGCTGATGCTCAATCCCACGCTCTATTACCTAGCCCATCGTTCGGTCGCCGAATGGATGATCTATCGTTTCGTAGTCAGCCATCTGGCCGGCATTTGCGCTTGCCTGTTGTTTTCGGCGAGTTACGTCACCGCGCGTATCGTCGGCATCACGCTACAAAACGGTGCGGGCCGGCGGTCGCTTACCTCGGTCGCCCAAGCTACCCTCCAAAGCCGCTATTTTTGGCTTCTTCCCTTGCTGCTGATGACCGCCGGCGGCCTGCTCGTTCTGCCGAGCCTCGTGCAGTTGGCCCGTACCGGCGCCACCTACGAGCACTGGTCGCGCTTCATTGCCATGTCGTTCCTGTTCTCAGTCGCCATCATCCTGCTGACTACCCGCGCTTGCGATTACATTCTCGATCTTCTCGAAGACCGCCTCGAGTTTCTGCGCGCCCGCACCAAGGAGCGCCTGGCAAAGGTGGCCGCATGACCGGCAACGCCAACGACCTGTTCGACCTGAGCGAGCAGTATGAGGAGATGCTGCGCATGGGCGTCGGCCTCTCCGGCGAAGATCCCGCCTACTTCATGCGCGCCCGTATTGCCGATCTCGCCCGCTGTCTGCCCTCCGGCTTCAAACCCTCGCGCATTCTCGACTTCGGTTGCGGTACCGGCGAGTCTTCCGCTCATCTGGCGCAAACGTTTCCGGGAGCTACGGTGGTCGGTGTCGATACCGCCGCCCCCGCCATCGAGCTGGCCGGCCGCCGGCACCGCGCCTCTAATGTCCGTTTCGGCGCCATCGAATCGCTCCCTGGCGAAGCGCCCTTCGAGCTCTGCTACGTGAACGGAGTCTTTCATCACATCGAGCTCCCACGCCGCCTCGAGGCCGTACGCGCCATCCATACCGCCTTGGCGCCCGGCGGCTATTTCGCCTTATTCGAAAACAATCCCTGGAATCCAGGCACCCGCATGGTCATGCGCCGCATCCCGTTCGATCGCGATGCGAAAACCCTCTCCTATCTCGAAACTAAAGCATTAGTCCGCGAAGGCGGTTTCGCCATTTCCCACGCCGTTCGCTTCCTTTTTTATTTTCCCCGCGCCCTGGCGCCCTTGCGCGTGCTGGAGCCCGCCCTACTCCACCTACCCTTCGGCGCGCAGTATTGTGTTGTCGCCACCAAGCGATGAGCACTATCATCTAGCAATGCGGGTCGCCATTTCCTTCGATTACGATTCGCCCGCTGGCTATCGGGAATCCTTCGGCAAGAAGGATTATCACCCCGCCGCCGACCTTGAAGGCACCGAAGCGCTTCTCAAAGTGCTGGCCGCCGAAGACGTCAAAGCCACCTTCGCCGTGGTCGGGTTGGTCGCCTTACCCGGCGAGCCGCCTGATCATTGTCCCGATCAAATCCGCCGCCTGCATGCAGCCGGACATGAAATCGCCTCGCATTCCATGTATCATCGCTTCCTCCCGCCCATGCGCAGCGAGCAGCTCTTCGACGATACAAAAGCCAGCAAAGAGGCCCTCGAAGCCTGTATCGGCAAAAGCATTCGAGGCTACATTCCACCCTTTAACCGGCCGTCCCATTTCCCGCATAAAGGCGCCATCAGCTTCTCGGAATGCTTCGGCTTGCAAGGACGCGGACGCGGACGCCAAAGCATCGGCACCCTGCTCACTACCCTCCAGCGCTTGGGCTTCGGCTGGTGCCGGGTCAGCTTTCGCAATACCTTTCGAGGAATCGCCGACAAACTCCGCATGACCAACGGCTACCTTCCCGTGCCGTTTCTCTTCCATGGCTTGGTCGCCGTCCCGCTGCATGCCACCGGCTTCGGCGACACCGCCGTAAGCTTGGTGCGCCGCTACCTTGATACCGACAGCTTGGTTGTCCTTTACGCCCATCCGAACCAAGCCCTCGCGCACGCTACCCCGAATGTCGAATCGGCCGAGCTGCTGGGCCGCTTTTTCGCTACCTTCGAGCGCGAGCGCGCGCACGGCAAACTAACCTTCGAAACCATGGCGCAGGTCGAATGCACTGCCAGGCAGCGCATCGGCGCGAGTCAAACGTAAACAGTTTTTCTGCCCTGCGTGATAGATCCTGGTACTTCGCTAACTGGAGCTAAGTCATGGCAGTACCAGCACTTCTCCCCCGATACAAACGCGTCTCCTTGCTAGTATAATCGACCCGATACTGCCCGAAATTCTCTGGAATTAAGGGCTCGGGGAACTTTGCTTTTTGTCGGACTCAAACCCATCGACGATTGGAAATACTCGCGTTGATCCTTGGATCCCTTCACTTTGTCGCAACAGCTTTGGTAGTTACTCAGGAGGAAAAATGAAAAAAATAATCTCTGTACGGGGAGCTCTGATGCTCCCCGTCGCGTTCGCATGCCTCTTTGCTTCGGCAAACGCGTACGGCGCCACTATCGATTTAGGCACTCTGGTAGCCAATCCTTCCTTTGAGGCAGGAAACCAACCCGTCCAGCCCGGCGATACCGTCGGTTGTCCGGTTGGCTGGACATGCACCGGCAGCCCGACCCCGGGATTCACTTCTTACACGGTCACAAGTGCTCAATATACCGCTGGTTCGGACGGCTTGACCGGCGGCAAGATTGTTCCCGACGGGACCCATGCGGCAACCAGCCCAACCAACGTAGAGGGATCGGGCCATTTGACGCAAACTGGACTTGGCACTTATAGCTCGGCAAATACATACGTGCTGAGTAATCTGTGGGTTGGTACGCCTAGCACCTTGCCATCGGACAACACTACCCCGACGGCGCCAGTAGGGACTATCATCCTGTACTTCACTGCAAATGGCCTCGACATCGGGTCGGGCTTTGCTATTACCGTTCCAACCGACGGCCAATGGCTCCAGGTCCCAACCCTGACTCTCACTCTCCCGGGCATTGATGTCGGCGCCTCTATTGGCCTCGACTTGTTCGTCGATTCAACGCCCGTAGGCGGCGGGAGCGGCAACAACCGCATCGCGAACTTTGACATCATGCCCGCCACGGTAGCGACCCCGGAACCGGCCAGCATCGCGTTTCTCGGGATGGGTCTATTAGGTCTGGCCACGTTGCGCCGTCGCCGGAGCTAATTCTTCAATTTGTTCGCTTTTTAATCTTATGGGCGGGGCTCTCCCCCGCCCATTTTCTTTTTCTTCCGCTTTACGCTTCTTTTCCCGATAATTCCTTTAGGCATGATTCCGTCCTTGCCAGAGTCCCCTTTTGTCAGCGTGATCCTCGCGATCCGTAACGAAGCAAGCTTCATCGAACGAACCGTATCCGCCATCCTCGAGCAGGATTTTCCGCTTGATCGCATGGAGCTTCTCATCGCCGACGGGCAATCGGAGGATGCCACCCGCCAAGTAATCGCCGCCGCTACCGCCGCCTCCCCCTCGCCCGCCGTTACCATCCTCGATAATCCCCAACGCTTCGTCAGCGCCGGACTGAATATCGCCTTGGCGCACGCCCGCGGCGATGTGATCGTGCGCGTCGATGGCCACACCGTCGTCGAGCGCGATTACGTCAGGCAATGCGTCGAAGCCTTACAGCGCAGCGGCGCTCACAACGCCGGCGGCCGCATGTCTCCCGTGGGCACGACGCCCTTCGGTAAAGCCGTCGCGCTCGCCACCTCATCGCCCTTCGGTGTGGGCGGCGCGCGCTTCCATTATTCAAACCGCGAAGAATGGGTCGATACCGTCTATCTCGGCGCTTGGCCGCGCGCCGTTTTCGATTGGATCGGTGGTTTCGACGAGGAGCAAGTCCGCAATCAGGACGACGAGCTGAATTATCGCTTGCGCGAGCGCGGCGGCCGTGTCCTGCTCACTCCGCTCATTCGTTCCCAATATTTCAACCGCGGCACCGTCTCGTCTCTCTGGCGCCAGTATTACGAATACGGCCTTTGGAAAGTGCGCGTCATGCAGAAGCATCCCAGGCAGATGCAGCCTCGCCAGTTCGTTCCAGCCTGCTTCGTGCTCGGCTTGGCGACTCTGCTAGGCGCTGCGCCCTTTTTCCGTCTCCCGCGCGTGCTGCTAGGAACCGTGGCTGTCGCCTACACCGGCGCAGCCGCCCTCGCCGCCGTAAAAATCGCTCCTCCGCCGGACCAGCCGCTCCGTCCCGGAATCATGTTTTCCTTCGCCGTGCTGCACGTCGCCTACGGAGCCGGTTTTTTGGCTGGCTTGATCCGCTTCCGCGCCGGTTGGAAGCACCGCCTCTCGAGCGCGCTTGGGCTTCATCTAGACCGGTAGGGCAGAGGCAGCAGCACAAACGTGCCGAACTGCGGCGCCGTGTGAATCGGCGGACTCGGCACATTGCCGTTCGGCGCCGCGATGCTCAGTCCCGTCATGGGAATCTGAATCGACGTCCCCGTATACGTGCCCATGGCCACTGGACTCCCATAGAAGTTCTGCGCATCGCGCACCTCATAGCGCGTGCCCGCCGCCATGGCCGAGCTGATATCCACCGCCACCGAGCTCGCCAAATCCCAGTTGTAGATCGCAATGTTTGCGCGTCCTGGTTCGTACTTGTTCGGCCGCACGAACGTCCAAATCCCCGTCGGCGCGCCCGGCCGGTAAACGCTGTGCACGTCGAAGTGCGTCCATCCGGGCCAACTGGCGTACGTTCCGCTGTTGCCGTTATCCAAAAACAAGCCGGACCCGTAATACGTGTTGTTGTCCCACGCCCAGTTCGAAGCCGTACTGTTGGTGTTCAGCACGACGGTGAATTTGTCCTGCGAGTACACCGTATTGTTCTGAAAATTCACCGACTGCCAGTCGCTCAGCGCGAGCGATTCGAACCCGCCCATGAAATAGTTGTTCTGTGCCACCAGATCCGCGTTGGGACTGGCCCATCCAAGCTCGTTATAGCCGAGGTCCCGTGACGGCGTGTTGTAAAAATAATTGTTCAGCAACTGCATGCCGGAAAGCCCTCCGGTCCAGGCGAAAATAACATCGTCCGCCACCGGCCGGCCCGCCGCGATGATGCCGTTGTTGAACATGATGTTCCCTTGTACAGTGATATTCCGCACAATCGCGGCATCCGATCCGTAGGCCTGCAGCCCGTTATCGAAATTATTGAAGCTGAAGTTGTCGCTCACGCTCATGGTCGGGCTGTTGTTCTGCAGATAGAAGCCGTGCCCATGCCCCCGATCGCTCGCCTGAAAGCCGTTGTCGTAAACAATGTTGCCGTACGCTTCCGCGCCGGTCGCCTCTTTCCACATCGCGGGGCCCATGCGCGTATCGTGAATCACGTTGTTGATGAACTTCGAACCCGGCGCCCAGGTATCGATCGAATCGAGCACCGCCGATTGCCCGTACGCCGGCGGCCCGTCCGGCTGTCCGGTACGGTCGGTAATCGAGCTGGCGAATTCCAGTCCCCAAAACCACACATAAGCGCCCTGGTTCGGATGCGGATTCTGGTCGCAGCAGCCGACTTGCAGCCAGCCATCGATGGTCGCCCGTTCACCCGGGTATTGCTTGACGATGATCGGCGCCGCCGCCGTTCCCACCAGCGAACTGTAGAAAACGCCCCGGCCGTTGCCATAGGTCCCGCCTCGAATCCAAATCGTGTCCCCTGGGTGGACCGAGCTCGGTCCGCTCAGCGCCGTCGGTAAGTCCCACGGCCTGGTGATGCTGCCATCGCCGCTCGACGAGCCGCTCGGTGAGACGTAATGTTGACTGCTCGTGCTCTGGGTGCCGGCAATCGCGAGCGTAACACTCACCGCCTGCGCCGCCACGCCCGCGCTCGGTGCCGCAACCGTGACCACGTCGCTATAGCTCCCCGCCGCTAGCCCGGCAATCGAAACGCCCACCGACAGCGCGCCCGGCGCGCTCCCCGATCCAGCCGATAACGTAAGCCACGGTTGCGTCTTGCTCGCTGTCCAGTTCAAAGTTCCGCCACCCGCATTCGTAATGTTCACGCTTTGCGCCGCCGGATCCGCTCCGCCCGCGAGCCCCGAAAAGCCAAGCGCGTGCGTCGAAAGCGTCAAGACCGCGGGCGCCGCCGTCACGTTCAACGTCACCCCGACCGTCTGCGGCGATCCGCTCGCTCCCGTCGCGCTGATCGTTACCGTACCCGTATAAGTGCCCGCCGCCAGACCCGAAGAGGCCGCGTTGATTGATAGCGTGCTGGGCGCGGTCCCCGCGCCGGTCGCAACCGTCAGCCATCCCTGGTTCGTCGCCGCCGTCCAATTAAGCGTCCCGCCGCCGGTATTCGTAATGTTCACGCTCTGCGCCGCCGGATTTGCTCCTCCCGGCGCCCCCGCAAACGTCAAACTGGTTTGAGAAATCTGCAGCACCGGCGTCGACACCGGTGGCGTCGTCGTCCCGCCCGCCGGCACGATCTGAATCGCATTCAGCAGCCCGGTATTCACCACGCCCGTCACGCCGATCTGCACCAAACCGTTTGCCACTGTGGTCGTAAATTGCCGGTCAATCGCCTTGAAATAGCCGCCCTGCGCCACGACGTCGAAGTTGCTCAAAACCGGCGTGCCATTCAGCGAAACATTGAAAATTCGCTGGCCCGGCGCCCAATATTGAATTTCCGCGAATTTCAAAGTGACCCTATAGGCCCCGTTTCCAACCGGAATCGCATAGCTGAAATTGCCGTCAAAGCCGGTGCGCGCTGTGCCATATAAGGCCGGATCCGCCGTGCCTCCCGCCGGATATCCCGCATAAAACGGCGTTCCGCCCGCGTAGTACTGATCTTTCGCCCAGACCGTTCCGTCCGCGCCCGTATAGCTCTGAAATGCGCCGCAATCGATTTGGACCGCCTGCGTTCCCCCCGCCGGCGGCGGGCTGCCTCCGCCCGACGCGACAGGTGTAATCTGAAGCGCGCTCAGCAGACCCAGGTTCACCACGCCATGCACCGTTATTTGAATCGCACTCGCGGTCGCGGTAGTCGAAAACGTCCGTTCGATGGCCGAAAAATACCCGCCCTGCGCCACGATATCGAAATTACTCAATACCTGAGTGCCGTTGATCGTGACATTGAATACCCGCTGCCCGGCTGCCGAATATTGTGTCTCGGCAAACTTCAAGCTGACGCTGTACTGGCCGTTCGAAACCGGAATGGAATAGCTGAAATCGCCGTAATAGCCGGCTCGCCCGGTGCGATAAAGCAACGAGTCAGCGCTGCCGCCAACTCCGTAGCTTGAGTAAAGTTGCTGACCGCCTGTATAGTAGCGGTCCGCCTGCCAAACGGTGCCGTCGGCGCCCGTATAGCTCTGAAACGAGCCGCAATCGATGCTGATTGTCTGCGCCTGCAGAGCCGCCGGCCGGGCGAGTAAGAGAGCGGTGCCGGCCAACAGTGCCACGCGCGGAAAAATCGGTAAACGCATCTTCACTTGCTTCGCAGTCGAATAAAGTCATCTGTAGACGCTAGCCGCGAAAATTTAGGTCAAGAATTGTAGTGCCTCGGGGGCGGCCACCCTCGCTATGCGACCATGGTGCTTCACGCCATTGCAAAGAGGCTAAAAATCCCGCGCACTCACAATATTGCCGTCTCGTTTCGTATGCGTTTCGTATTGTCGCTCGCCCTTCTATCGATGGCGACCAGCTCCTTCGGCCAACCGAGCGGCTATCGCTCGAGCGCCTTCGCGGCGGTTCACGCCGTCCATCTGGTGGCCTCCTTTTACGCGGACCAGCAAACACCAACCCCGCCGGCGCCCGATCAGCCCAAAACAGGCGACGAGGCGGTTCCAAAATCGAAGCGCCAGCCCAAGCGCATTCTCGGCGTCATGCCCAATTACCGCGCCGTCAGCGCTGGCGCCATCCCGCCGCCCCCCACCCTGAAACAAGCTTTTAAAATCGCCACGCAAAACAGCTTCGATTATTCGGCGTTTCTCTTCACCGGCTTCACCTCGGCGATCGCCGATGGCCAGCAGGCCCACAAACAGCTTGGCGTGGGCATCACCGCCTATTGGTCTTATTACTGGCGCGGCTATCTGGACAAAACGGACGGAAATTATCTGGTGATTTTCGCCCTCCCCACTCTCTTTCACCAGGACGAACGTTATTACGCCCTGGGAAAGGGCAGCATCGGCAAACGCGCTATCTATGCGGCCAGCCGCATCCTCATCACCCCGAACTATCACGGCCACGCCAGCTTAAACGCTTCGGAATTATTGGGCCGCGCCATGGCGCAGGGAATTTCTTCGACCTACTATCCCAGTGCGGACCGTACCGCCGGCGAGCTTGCTACCAAGTTGGGCTATTCCCTCATGCGCGATGCGCTCACCAACGTCTTCCGCGAGTTCTGGCCCGATATCGCCACCCACGTGCTGCATCGCCATCCTTAGCTTGCAGCCCGCCGCCCTTCAGAAAAGGCGTCGCAATTTGCGCTTCACCAGGTAAGCGTTCCGCCGCAGCCAATCCTTGGCATCGCGTGGCGTTCTACCCACCGCCTGCCATTCCGACGCGCTCTGCTGCAATCGTCTGAGCTGTAGCTCCCTCCGCAGCGGATCCACCGGGAGGCAGGGCGAGGGTTCGCCCGCCCGCAGCAGAAAACCCGCCAGCGGCTGGCGTACCGCCAGATTCATCGAAACCACCTCCAGTCCCACCGAGCGAAAGATGCCCGGCGCGGATTCCTGCGTCATCCAATGGCAATGGTCGATCTTCGTCACCGCTTCCGGATGGCCCACCAACCGGCAGGCTTCGGTGAAATCCACAATGTCGCAATACAGCAGTCCGTTGGGATCGAGCAACTGCCGGATTCGCTCTAACGCTCTGCGCAAATCCTGCACGTGCTCGATCGACCGGCACAGCAGAATCAACTCGAACCGTTCCTCGGTGCGCCATTCCTCGACGGACCCCACCACCGCGTTCAATCCCAGTTTCCTCGCGGCTTCCACCTCCGCCTCGGCCGGATCGATCACCGTCCCCTTCATGCCGAACCGGTTCTGAAACTCCGCCGCCACCCGTCCGGTGCTGCCTCCTATATCAAGGAAGCGCACCCCCGCCCCAAACCTTACATATCCGGCCAGGCTTCCGATCAACTCTTTGGCATATTGCGCCTGATCGGCTTGCAGATCGCCTATGCCTTGCCCCGTGCCGCTGAACAGCGACGTAAGCCGCCGGTACGTCCCATCACGGTAGAATGCTACATAGTCGGCGTCGCTGAAACGATCCACCAGATAAAAGAGCCCGCAGTTGAGGCACATCGCCGTACGCGACGGAAAACCGTACCGGTCGGGCTGCGCGACTACCGCGTTCCGCTCCGATCCACATATGTTGCAGACGGCCACGAATTCGCGCTCGCGGTCCTGCAACCGATCGACGATGTCACGGCATCGCTCGCGCCGCCGCCGCAGCTCGGCCGGATGCAAAAACAAGCTGTGTGCCCCCGGATTGTGACCGGGCGACCAGCCATCCAACCCCAACCGGTCGGAGGCTTCAAGGCCGCGTCCCAACGGACCCGACGTTACCGCATGAGCCACTTGGCTCCCTTGCTCATCGTAGTTCTACCAGCAACCGAATGACCAGCACGTCGTGTCCCTATAATGCAAGGGAGTCTCTCCTTGGTCGACATTCACAGCCACATTCTTCCCGGCCTCGACGACGGTGCTCGAACCATGGAGGAAAGCCTCGAAATGCTCAGGCTCGCCGCCGCTGCCGGCACCACCGATATCGTTGCCACCCCCCACGCCAATTCCCAATATGCGTTCGATGCGGCGGTCGTCGAACAACGGCTGGCCGAATTATCGGCGTGCGCTGGCGAACACATCACCCTGCACCGTGGCTGCGACTTTCACCTCAGCTTCGATAACCTAATGGAAGCCCTAGAATATCCCACTAAGTACACAATTAACAATAGGCGTTATCTCTTGGTGGAATTGCCCGAGCTATTCTCTCCCCCAGCCGTCCGCGCCGCCCTGCTTCGCCTTCGCGATGCCGCCATTACGCCCATCATCACCCACCCCGAGCGAAATCTCTCTTTACAGACGCCAACGCATTCCAAAGAATTGGCTGGCTGGGTGCGCGATGGCTGTCTCCTGCAACTGACCGCTCAATCGCTATTAGGGGACTTCGGGCCCGCCGCCGGGCGCGCTTCCGAGGCTCTTCTCACTGATCGGCTCGTGCATTTCGTCGCGAGCGACGCGCATGATTGCACCGCCCGCCCGCCCGGCCTGTCCGCTGCCTATCAGTTCGTCCACGCGCGCTGGGGCGTCGATCGGGCTGACGCGCTCTTTATCCACAATCCGGCCGCCGTCCTCACCGGCGAGCCTATCGTTTCCGCGCCGCCCAAAAAACCGTCCTTTTTCGCTCTCTGGAAGTAGCACCCGTCATTCATAGCGCAGCGCCAGCAAGCCGCACAAACCCGCCGTGCACTAAACGGCGACCGCCAGCATCGAAGTGAGGAACGGCGCCGTCTGGCGCGCAACCAGCTCCTCAAATGACCCGCGCACCCTCTCGATTCCGAACCCCACGCTTTGGCCCTCGTCTTATCGATCTTTCTGGACGCTGCGGCTGTCACTTCGACGTTTGGCCCAGATGTAGGATAGCTTCCAGGTGATGGGGGCCGATAAAACCGAATCCAACGATCCCGCACCGGATGCGAGTTTTACGCTCAGCCATAAGACAAAGACTAGCGAGCATATACGGCCAGTGTGGGGTCCAAACGCAAATTGCGGAAGTTAAGCTATGTAGTCGGGACCACCGTAGCTCCGATTTGACGTTAATAAGGCAACTAACTTGCAATCCGAAGCGAGCGCTTGTACTCTCTAACGAATGTATGAGTTGAACGGCAAGACGGCGCTGGTCACCGGAGCCGGTAAGGGCGTCGGAAAAGGCATCGCGATCGAACTGGGCCGTGCCGGCTGCGACGTTATCGTGAATTACAACTCGGACCGCACGAGCGCGGAGGCAACTGTGGCGGAACTCAAGGCGCTCGGACGAAATGCGATTGCTTTGAAAGGCAATGTGGCAGAAGCGACCGAAGTGGCGGAGTTGTTCTACCAGGCTCTAAAGACTGTGGCGCGGATTGATGTGTTGGTCAACAACGCTGGTGTGCAGACCTGGAGCTCGCTTCTTGATCTAAGCGAAAGTGACTGGGACCGGGTCATCGACACGAACCTGAAGGGCTCTTTCCTGTGCACGAAGGCCGCAGCTACACACATGAAAGTGCGAAGCGATGGTTCCATCATCAATATAGGCTCGGGCTGCAATAAATGGCCATTTCCTAACTTGGTGGATTACAGTGCCAGCAAGGGAGGGCTCGAGAACCTGACCAAGGTGTCGGCAGTTGAGTTGGGGCGCTATGGCATTCGTGTCAATTGCGTCGCGCCAGGCGCGATCGAAATCGAGCGCACCAAGACGGAACTTGGCGACTACGCCGGCGCCTGGAGCGCGCTGACTCCGCTCGGCCGCATCGGTTATCCGCAAGATGTGGGCAGGGCGGTCGTGTTTCTCGCCGGCGAAGCAAGTTCGTTTATAACGGGCCAGACGATCTATGTGGACGGCGGGCTGTTCACCCGTCCGCCGTGGCCCGCTGAGCACGAAAAGCGTTAGTTTTAATCAGGCTCTGCCGGCAGCGGGCGACAGCGTGCCGGCGGACGCTCCGGTCCGGTGACTAACATACTCGACGTTCACGACTTCGTCATCCAGGTCGATCATGTCAACACGTACGAGCACCTGAAATCTGTCCGGCAGAACAGGTGCGCGATCCAGCTCCATGCGCGCCAGGAGCTTAGCGATCTCGCCGCCCAAAGTCAGAAAATTTCCAACACCTTCAATCGCACGGCCATGATTTGATGCGATCACGGTGACCGACGACCCAGGAGTTGCGCCTTGCCTGCGCGTGATCAAGGCATATTCACTGAACCTGTGAAGCTTACCATCGCGGTACCGATAGCCCCGATAACAGTTCTGCTCGTTTTCGCGCGGCGAAAGATTGCGGATCTCTTCATCAGTCAGGACAAAATCACTTTGTTCCTGCAGCGCGTCCATAAACCTATTCGTCCGCGTACTCCCGATGAGAATTAAATTGGAATGGCGTGTTTCGTTCCACGACGAGAGGCGTGAATTTACAATCTGCAGATTTTTTCCCAGATCGTGGAACAATCGCATCAACGAAAATACGCAGTGGACTTCACCCGCTGAAAGGTAATGAAAGCATGGCTGTATTGAATCCGCTTCACAGCCAAGACGATCTGCTATCTCGCGCGAATCCATGGACGGATCGTTCAGATACAGATTGCGGATGTAATTTCCGCGTCCGTCTCTAAAGAATAGTGGCTCGGTATGGAGCAGCAGGTTGGATCGCTCAGCCAGGTAAGGCCGCCAAAAGCGCTCCAAGCTGCTCGCGCGGACTTCTTCCGTTGCAGGCGCCGCCGGCGATCGTTCCGTTCGGGAGAACTGGGCGCGATAGTGTCCTTTGGGAATGGACACGCACACATCCTCATGCAGTCCTTCGTTATCAAAGTACGCGTGCAACCGTTCACGGATGCTCTTCATGCTGACGCGAACCACCGGATCCAGCTTGGGATCGAAGCTTTCCGGCCGCTGCAGGACCTCTAACGCGATTTCGTATTCCTTCAAAGACCGGTCTGTGTTGGCAGTGTTTTCACATACGAACTGCAGAATCCTACCAAGGATGACCGTGTTGCTAAAGTAGCGGCTTTCGAGAATCCGCCGGACAAGAGCCTGTTGCTGTGGAGTCATGCTTTGCGTGTTCGCGTTTGTGCGACATTAAGGAACGATCCAACGCTAACATATTGGCGATCTGCCAATTTCGGCCGGGATATGGACAAAGGTGGGGGGCCACAGGCGGCCCAGCCCATCTACGAACTCGATCAGTACTTTTTATCTAAGGCTCGCAGCTCCATTGTATTCCGGGCTGAGAATCACCTTTATGCCTGATCCGTCCTGTGTCACGCGAAAGGCTTCTTGGTAAGACTCAAGTGGAAATTCGTGTGACACCATTTCATCTATATTGATCTTGCCGTCGGCAAGCAGTTGAACCGTCCTCCGCCACGTGGTCCATACATAGCCATAGGACCCGATGACACGCAACTCCTTCATCATCACGTTGTTGATGTCTGTTTGAATCGGGCCGGACTGCACTCCCAGAGGAACGAGAGTGCCTTCCTTCCGGACGGCTCGCCAGCAGGCATCGAGCGATGAGGGACTCCCCGCGCACTCGTACACCGTATCTACGCCAAGGCCGCCACTTTCGGCCAGAACAATCTCCAACAGATCCTGCTCTTCCACATCGACAACTACGTCCGCTCCAAGCCGCCGCGCGCAGTCGAGCCGCACCTTGTCTTTATTGAGACCCGCGACGATGACTCTGGCTCCTTTGAGTTTTGCAAGCTGCAAGGTCAGAAGGCCGATACAGCCAGGTCCGGAAATGAGTACAAGATCGCCTGCGTGCACCGTGGTGCGCTCGATAACCGCACGGACCGCAACCGAAATCGGCTCCCCCAGGGCGGCCGCTCGAAAACTGACATGATCGGGAATTTTGTGACACCGCCGCGCGTCGATACAGTGGTAATCCGCGAAAGCGCCGTCAATCATATACCCCGCCGAAACCCGCTGCGCGCACATGAAGGAATTGCCCGCTATGCAGTGAATGCAATTGCCGCAGCTTCGTGCCGGGTTTGAGGCGGCCACTCGATCTCCGGGACGCAAGTGCGTCACACCCGAACCGGCTTCAGCAACGGTTCCACACCATTCATGCCCCAGAACAACCGGCGGATCGCATCCCCACGTGCCTTTGTAGATGTGAATGTCGGTCCCGCAGATTCCCACGGATCCAACGCGCAGCTTCACTTCTCCTGGAGCTGGTGAGGGCTCTGGCCACTCCCGTAATTCCAAATGACCGGCGCCAGATGCTGTTTTAACTAACGCTCGCATACTTGCCCGGCACAGACCGCGTGCGCTGCCTGGATAATGTCTCTGGCGCGAAGGCCGTAGCGCGTCAGCAGTTCGGATGCGGTTCCGGACTCACCGAACGTATCCCGGATGCCAACTCGCTTGACGGTAACGGGGTAGCTTTCACACACCACTCCCGCCACAGCTTCTCCCAGGCCACCCAGAATGGAATGCTCTTCGGCTGTCACTATGCCGCGCGTTTGTCTCGCAGCCTGTAGAACAATTTCGGTGTCTAGCGGTTTTATTGTTGGCATATGGACAACTTGGGCGGATATACCCGAATTCAGCAGCTCCTCTGCGGCAAGCAATGCTTCGCTAACCATGATCCCCGTACTGATAATCGTCAAGTCGATACCTTCCCGGATCAGCTTGGCTTTGCCGATGCAGAAGCCAGCATCGATCTGCTTGACGACCGGGTAGGTATCGCGCCCAAAACGGAGGTACACCGGCCCGCTATGCTCTGCCGCCGCTCTCGTCGCCAGTCGCGCTTCTTCGTAGTCGCCCGGTACAATCACGGTCATGTTCGGGAAACTGCGCATCACGGCCAGATCCTCGTTCGCTTGATGAGAGGCGCCATCGCCTCCCGTGGAAATACCTCCGTGCGTTGCCCCGATCTTCACATTCAGCTTGGGATATGCGATTGAGTTGCGCACCTGGTCGCCGGCACGAAAAGCCGCAAAGGCTGCAAATGTTGTGGCAAACGGTAAAAATCCTTCGATCGCGAGACCTGCCGCTACGGACATCATGTTCTGCTCCTGGACGCCGCAATTAAAGAATCGATCGGGGAACAGCGCAGCGAAATCGCAGGTCTTACTCGCTTTGGCGACATCTGAATCGAGCACCACCACGCGTGGGTTCTCGCGTGCCAGTTCGATCAGGGCGTCGACATAGCCCTGACGCGTCTGCCTAGATTCCACTGCTTAGCTCCAGCAGCGCTCTCCCGCATTCGTCCACAGTTGGCGGTGTGCCGTGCCATCTATTATCGTTTTCCATGAAGGATACGCCCTTGCCCTTCACGGTGCGGGCAATGATCATCTTTGGCTTCCCGGTTTGACTGCGTGCCAGTTCCACGGCTTCTACAATCTGTTCGAAATCGTGCCCGTCGATCTCGTACGTAAGCCAGCCGAACGCCTCCCATTTCGGGCGCAGCGGATCGAGCGGCATGACGTCCTCGGAGTTCCCGTCCGTCTGAAGGTAGTTCCGGTCCACAAATGCAATGAGGTTTTCCAGTCTGTATTTGTTCGCAAACAGTGCGGCCTCCCAGATCTGCCCTTCTTGAATCTCACCGTCTCCACAAACCACGTAATAGTGATGCGCGTCCCCCCGCAATTTGGCCGCGAGCGCCATACCTGCGGCTGTGGAGAGGCCAAGTCCGAGCGTTCCTGTCGATGCATCGATTCCTGGAGTCTTCGGTGCGTAGGGATGACCTTGTAGGTGTGAACCGGCCCTGCGGAAGCTGTCAAGCTCAATTACCGGGAAATAGCCACAATCCGCAAGCACCGCGTAGATCACTGGCGTACAGTGACCCTTCGAAAGAACGAAACGGTCGCGTTGCGGCCATCCTGGATTGGCCGGGTCGTGCCGCATGAGGTGGTAATAGAGGGCGACCACGATATCGGTTGCACCTAAACTTCCACCGACATGGCCCGAATTCGCCCGCGTCACCATGGACACGATGCTTCTTCGAATTTCCAGAGCCTTTCGTTGCAGCAATCGCCGTTTCTCAGGATCAAGCATGAACTTCGTTTGGTGCTTCGCCGACACCATTCCCTAAGCCGAGTCTAGGCGAGAATAATCCGTCACTCTAGTGAACAATCGGTAACAAGAGGTTAAGTGAGAAGCCGCCAGCGTTAAGTGAGAGGGACCTGTGCGTCGCGTGACGCCCGCTTATGGCCATTTACTTCTATTTACTTCGTCCCTGCCTGGCATCAATCTATGATCAGGTAACCAGTAGTCTGCCCTCATTTCTATGTCTAGATACTTTCGCGTGTTCCGGCTCCGGCCCCTCACAGTCAGCAGCTTGTTGGTGTTGGCATCCGGTGCGATTCTGCTCCCGGTCGTGATTGGAAAGGGAAACGACATTCACTGGGTTCGCAAATCGAGTAGCCAGGGAGACCTGCCTGTACCCAGCACATCACGCGAGCAAACCGGCGATCTGGTAGGGCACTTCGATCCGGATTCGCGGGCCGCAGACTTCGTGCTCAGTTTCCGGGTCGTCGCTCCTGCCTTGGTTTGGTACCGGCGCACTCCTACCGGTTGGGATCGCTACGTTGTCGAGAAAGAATTTCTGCCCATCGAGGCCGGAGGCGCCGCCTACGACATCGATGGCGATGGCGATCTGGACATCGTCTTCGGCAACGATTGGCAAGGCAACCACCTCTGGTGGTGGGAGAATCCCTATCCCAACTTCGATCCGAATGTTTCCTGGAAACGGCATGTGATTAAGGATGGTGGGGCAAACCAGCACCACGATCAAATATTTGCCGATTTGAAAGGCTTGGGCAAACCTCAGTTAGTCTTCTGGAACCAGCAAGCCAAAACGATTTTTCTTGCGGAGATCCCCAAGGATCCGCGGCATACGGAGCCTTGGCCCTATACGCCTATCTTTTCAGGTAACGCTGGCGAAGGCACGCATGGCGCAGCTCTCTACGCAGAAGGCATGGACACTTATGACATCGATGGAGACGGCCGCGTCGATCTGCTTGCCGGAAACTACTGGTTCAAGTACGAAGGCGGCAATCATTTCAAGGCGATTCAAGTGGGCGCTTTCGGCGGGCGCATCAGGGCCGGCAAGTTCAAGCCAGGCAAGTATCCCCAGATCATCATCGGTCCAGGCGATGGCAGCGGCCCATTGATGATGTACGAGTGCCAGGGCGATCCGGAGGACTCCAATGCCTGGGTCGGACATAAGCTGCTTGACCGAGACCTGATCCACGGACACACGCTCGCGATCGGTGATGTGAATGGCGATGGTAACCTGGACATCCTCGCGGCGGAACAGGGTAAATGGACGACCAAGCAGAGCGCGCTCGACAATCCGGATGCCTCGGCTTTCATTCTTTATGGAGATGGCCGCGGAAACTTTCGCACGACCCTGCTGGATAAAGGAGAAGGCTGGCACGACGGCAAAATCGCGGATTTTGACGGCGATGGCGATATGGATATTCTCCAAAAGCCGTATGCCTGGAGCGCGCCTCGAGTCGATGTCTGGCTGAATAACGGAACGGGTAAGGTCAAGCGATGGATACCCAAAACTGCATCAAGCGTCCATCGGACGCCATTCCGGGAACCGGTGGGCATGGAACTCTGGACTTATCGCCGGGATCTGAAAAAAGATTTGCCTGGCACGCTCGCAAAGCTGCGGAAATTGGGCTTCACAGATGTGGAGACGGCCAGTTTTTACGACCACTCGGCGGCTGAATTTCGAGCCATCCTCGACAAAGAAGGACTCACTTGCAGCAGCATAATCGCCAGCTACGATCGTCTGAGCAAGGATCTGGATGGCGTAGTAAACGACGCCAAAGTGATGGGTGCGCATTACGTGCTCACATCGGAAATTCCGCGCCACGGTGAACTCACCGCGGACGACGTAAAGAAGGCCGCTAGCGATTTCAATACCTGGGGCGAGAAGCTCAGGTCGCAAGGCTTGCAATTCGGCTATCATCCGCACGGCTTCGAATTTGGGCACACGCCCACAGGGACGCTGTTCGACGTCCTCGCGGCAGAGACGAACCCCGAATTTGTCACGTTTGAAATGGATGTCTTTTGGTTCGCGCACGGCGGCGCGGATCCCGTTACTTTCCTCGAGCGATATCCAAACCGTTTTCAACTGATGCATCTCAAGGATATTGCCAAGGGCTTTCAGCCGGATCTCAGCGGGAGAGCACCGGACGAAATCAGCGTAGCCCTGGGCGCCGGCGAGCTGAACTGGCCGGCGATTTTCCGCGCGGCAAAGACTGCCGGTGTCAAGCGCTACTACATCGAAGACGAGAGCCCGAAGGCGCCGCAGCAGGTGCTTGTTACCAGGGCTTACTTGCGCAATTTGCGCTACTAGCGGACTGGCTCGGCTTCGCCGGTTCTTATAAGCTCCTATCGCACGGCGCCGGCCGCGGACGGAATCCTCAGCGTTGCGCCCATCAAGCCCGCCGCTGCCAGTGGTCCGCCGATCTCTGGTAGAGAGGGTCCCGAAGCCTGTTTCGCCGCGCTTTCTTCCCTGGCCGCATCCAGCGGCCGGCCAAGGGCACGGTAAAGGTCACGCATCGCGATATGGCCTTGTTTCCAGCGGGGGTGAGTGGCAACAATGGGGGCCAAATTCAGTAATGCCGCCTTGTAATCCTCACTGGAATGAGCGATCGTGCCGGCAAGCAGCCGGCAAAACGGATGATTCGGTTCCACTCCGATCAACTCCGCCGCAGTTCCGGACCATTTTTCCCGGTCCACCGAGTTTCCATGCAACAGGGCGGCAGCCATATAACAGGCCGCGCCCGCCATCGCGGGTGCCATGGTCGTCGTGACCTTGAACGCATTCAACGCGCCGGGCACATTGCCTCGATTGGCGAGTATCGCTCCCTTCACGAGATGGAGGCGGCTCCACTCCGGCCATTGACGCTCCAGGCCGGCGAGAATTCTCGATGCGGCTCCAGAGTCACCCTGTGATAAGTTAACGACCGCCTCCCCAAGGAGCAGTTCCCGCTGCCGCGGGAACGCCTTCTCGCCTAGCAGCAACACTTCCAGAGCATCCCGTCCGCGTTCGTGCAGCAGCAGCATACTCGACCACTCCAGATAGAATTCGGGCCGGGCATCTCCGGGACACTGGAAGGCCTGAGCTTTGACCAGCCAGGCGACAGCCTCGGCAGAACGGTCGGAGGCGTCCAGGATTTCGGCTCGGAGCAGATAATATTCCACGCTCCGCTTTCCTTCGGGAATTCGATCGAGGGCCGCCAACGCCTCGCCCGCGCCGGCTGCATGGAACTCGGCTACGGCGAGGTCATACAGCAGATCATCGGAAGGCACCGTTGCGACAGCCGCTGAGCGGAGGAACTCCGCTGCCGCAGCCGGATGTCCGGCTTTCAAAAGTTCTCGCCCGCAGCGCGCCTGGATTGCCGGATCGCCGGACGATCGCGATGCGCTGCGCAATTCCGCAACAGCTTCGCCGGTATGACTCTCCGAAAGCAGCGCTGAGGCAAGCGCCAAGTGCAGCGGCGGGTTTTCCGGATCAGCTACAAGCTCCCTTCGCAAGGCTTCGATATATCGAGTGCGTTGCTCGCCAGGAGACTGCCGGTAAAGGTCGAAGGCCCAGGCTTCCGAGGAAGGTTGCTCGATCTTGCTTTCCGCAGCTTTCAGCTTGTCGATTGCCTGTCGGGCCTCGCCGGCACGACCGAGCCGCCGCAGCACTTGGCTATAGTGCAGCAGCAATTGAGGATCATTCGGAGCGCTCTTCAACCCTCGGCCAAGGATTTGAGAGCACGTTCGGCATGGTTCGCGCGCAGATCGATACGCGCCAACAGAGTGATCGCGCGAACGTTGTCAGGCGCGCTCTTCACAACGTATTCGGCGTCTTCTTCGGCCTGTTGCAGCTTCCCATCCTGGTATTCGAGCGAGGCGCGCGCATAACGGGCCGGCAGGGAGTCAGGCTTCTCCTGAACTGCCGTGTTCAGGTGCTCGAGCGCCCGATCCGGCTGTTCGACTGCTTCCGCAATGGCCAATTCGTAGAGGCCTTTCACGTCCTGGGGATGCTTCCGCTGAAACCAGCGCAAATCCTCCAAGCCTTTCTCCGGATGATCGTCGCCACTCGCCAGGGCAAAGCCTTTTTCACGGCGCGCGATATCGTCATCCGGCTGAATCTGAAGATAGCGGTCCCAAGCCTGCGCGGTGTCGCCATACATGCCAAGCTTCTCCGTGGCGAACGCAATTGCGGCTAGAATGTCCAGCCGTTTGGGAGCGAGGACAGTCGCGCGCATGAGGATGGGGAGACTGCGATCGAAATCCAGCTTTTGTTGATAGACCAAGGCCAACTGCAGCATGCAATCGACGTCATCGGAACGCCGCGCCAAGGCATGTTCGAAGATCTCGCGAGCGCGGTCAAGATCGCCCGCTTCAGCCGACGCCACGCCCAGGTTGTATTGAATATTGAAGCTGGCTGGATCCGCATCCAGAGCTCGCACAAAAGCTCGCTGCGCTTCGCGATAGCGCCGGCACTCCGCCAGCAGGAGCCCGGCCGAAAAGTACAGCGAAGCGCGGCTCGGGCCGGACGCCTCCATTTTGTCGAGAAGATTCGCCGCTGTGGTATCGTCGCCGCTAAGATGCAAAGCCCGCGCTCGCAACAGAACCGTCGTGGACTGCTCCGCCACCGAACCCGGGAGGCGATTCAAATAGTCGAGAGCCGTTCCGGGTTTCCCTATATTCAAGTCGAGTTGCGCCAACTCGAGCAGCGCGAATGCATTCGAAGCATCGAGCGCCAGAGCTTTCGCAAAGGCATCCCGCGCCTCCGGAAAGCGCTTCAAGGACACGTAATGACGGCCAAGATTGTTGAGCAGGAAGATCGAATCAGGTGCCATCCTGAGGCCCTTTTGAAAGCAGACCTCCGCCTCCCCATGGCGCCCCTCGAAGTCGAGAATGAGTGCGAGCACGCCGATGCCGACCGGGTCCGAGAGGTGCTGCTGAAGCTGCGCGCCGATCAGACGTTCCGCGTCGGTGTAGCGCCCTTCGTCGATGAGTCTGCGAACTTCCCGGTAGGCGGACGATGCGTTCTCTGCCAGGAGTTCGGCCTGTCCGCAAAATAAACAGCACGCGAGACAGACGGCCGCCGCCATGGCGCGCGATCCAAAAAGCTTCGGACTTCTCACCTCAGAATTCGAATCGTACCCCAAACTGCACTTGTCGCGGTGTGCTCGCCGCAGAAGTGATCTGGCCGAATGTCGCAAGATTATTCGGATTCCAATTGGCATTTGGTTTGCCTAGCTGAACAGAATTGGTGAAGTTGAAGAACTCCGCCCGGAACTGGACATTCATCTGCTCCGTAAAGCGAAAGTTCTTGAAAAGGGACAGATCGAGATTATGAATGCCATCCGCACGCACCTGCGAAAGGGTGCGAGGGGCCGTCCCCGCTATGTAGGGACTGGCTGGGGCCGCAAAACAATTCGAAGTAAACCATTGCTGAGCTGTATGGAGAGCTCCAGTAGACGGGTCGCAGACCAGGTCCGGCCGCTGGCTGAAGAATTGACTCTGATTCGGAAAGCTTCCACTTGTGACGATCGGAGTGCCAGTGCTGAGGCTGAGCACAGTGTTCACGGTCCATCCTCCAACCGTAAGATCCATCCAGCGGTTGCCAGGGCTGATGAAGCGTCCGTGGCCGATTGGCAGATCATAGAACATGGCCCAGGTGAATGCACGGCTCACGTCTTGCGGATCCACAGAGCGATCGAGGTTTATATTCTTCGTATCCTGAAAGCCTGCGCTCTGCAGCACGTAGGCGTAGGGGCCGGTCCCGACGCCAATCACTTTTCCGCCCGTAAAGGAGGCGGTTGTCATGAAGTGACTGGTCAGCCGCTTTTCCAGCTTGAGGGATACGGCATGATAGATCGAGTCGCCGAGCGGCATGAGACTGATGCCCGCGCCGCCGTTCGGGGCACCAGTGGCATACTGCGGATATTCGGCAAGAGCCTGCCAGAGCGGGATCGTCGCCTGGCCATAGAACGGTGCGGTGGGATCGGTGATCGCGTTTACATAGGGGTTCGGCACCTGATTTAGCAAACTCGACCCATACTGAGCAATTTGTCCGAGAGAGAGCTGATTCAGATTTGCGCTGGCGCCGCCGTTACCCGAAATCAAATGCAGACCGCGGCTGCCAACGTAATCGGCTGTAGCCAGGATGCCATGGGGAAATTCGTATTGGAATCCGGTGTTCCAGTTGTAGACGGTCGCGTCCGGGCGGTTCCTCATGACCGTCGTGATCGAGTTGCCGAGATTGGTCGCGAGCCCGGCGGATCCCGCACTCAACGGCACCAGTCCGTTCGGGAACGGATTGTTGAGCGGGCTGCGCATTACCGTATTGCCGAACTGGTCATAACTAACCGCGTTCCAATAATTCGAGCTCGAGAAGGAGTCCGTATCGTCGAACGGCAACCCGACCCCGATTGCGCTAGAAGATCCCGAAGCCGCCATGGAACAGCAACCTGTTAAAGGGCCGCCAAGCCAGGCCGAAGCGCGGAGCAAAGTTCCTCATGTTCGCGTCAAAGGGGCTCGCGCCATCCTTGACGAACACCTCACCACCTTTCATCGTCACGTCATTGACGGTATAGGAGGCATTGGGATCGAAGTACTCCAGCCGGTTGTAGCGCTCAGTGCGGCCTCCGAAAATGTCCCATCGGAGCCCGAAAGTTAGCGTCAAGTTGTCGGTCGCTCGAAATACGTCTTCCACGAACGATCCATAGTAAGGGCTGGCTTGTGCAACGAATGGATCCTGCGTGAAATTGGTTCCCTCGTAGGGGCTTCCCATGCCTAACAGGAACGATGCGTATCCATATCCATCGTTGGCAAAGGTGGTGGAGCTGGTGGCTGTGTTGTCGAAATAGTAAGCTCCGGCAGGCGCGATCGGCTGCCCTATGTTTTCCAAGTCCTTTCTGTATTCGAAGCCGAACTTGAAATCATGACGGCCGCGAAGGGCATCCAAGGACACGGTCACATCATGATTCATGCTAATGAATTTGAATCCCGTGGCCCAGGTGGCAGACCCGACGCCATTCAACCCGCCGATACCGATATTGGGAATCGCGGGCGTGGATTCAGCCGATGCCATGAAACTCGGGAAGCCCAGCGAGACCAGGTCATATCCATCCGGAATCGGAGGAGCGGATTGTGCTTCGGCATGGCGCGTGAACGAATATCGCATCTGCAAAAGCGTGCTTGGATTGATGGTGATATTGTCGGCGAGCAAGACGTTCTGCCCGCGCGTATGGTCGGCATAATAGCTTGGATCGGCGCCGTTGTGGTAGTGATCGGCTGTTCCGTAGACCATCTGCGCGAATGAATAACGGCCGAAAATCTGCTGGCGTTCGCTCTTGTAGTAATCCAGGCGGACATCAAACTTGTCGGCGTCATTCGGCGTGGTGGACGCGTCGAAGTAGTTGTTGTTATGGTAGGCGCCCTTACCGGCCTGATTGGGTGACGGGTAAACATTTTGCAGCTTCAGTGCCGTTTGATTGAACATGCTCGCCGGAATTTGATTTCCCGCGAAGGGCATTCTCGCTCCGGCAGCGCTTACGTCAAATGGATTGTAGATGGTGGGCACGCCGGAAAAATCGCCTTTCCGCTCGGCTTCCGTGGGCAGCGTGGTTGTCAGCGTCGACAGTCCTCGCGCTCTGGTGTTTTCGTAGTCGCCGAAGAAGAACAGCTTGTCCTTCTTGATTGGCCCGCCGATGCTGCCTCCCCACTGATTACGGTGAAACGGCGGCGGGGTGTTCTCTTCGCCCGCCTGAATCTGCGCGGCCTTGGTAAAGGGGTCGTTCGCATCCAGGCCGTCAGGACGGCGGAAATAGAAAGCCGAACCGTGGAATTGGTTCGTGCCGGACTTGCTCACGAGGCTCAGGACTCCTGATCCCGAGCTGGCGACCGAGGCTGTCATGTTGCTGGTTACCAAACGAAACTCCTGCGTGGCATCCAACGGTGGAGTAAGCGCCGGTGAGGTCGATGACGTGCCATAACCCGCCACCGTCAACGGACTTCCGTCCAACACATAAGCCAGACTGCCTTCGTGCACGCCATTGATCTTGAACGCCGAGACGCCGATTCCAGGCCGGTTCCACTCGCCGGTGGAGTTGAGCGATCCATCCGCCGGAATTACGCCGGGGCTTAGCTGGACCAGCAGGAAGACATCACGGCCATTCAGGGGCACGCTTTCGAGCGTTTTGTTATCGATAATCTCGCCCACCGTCGAATCGCTGGTATTGAGCAAGCGTTCCCGACGATCCGGTGACGTCGACGCTTTGGACGAGATTCCCTGGATTGAGCACGAAATTGACTGTCGAGACCCGGTCTACTTCGACCGGTACGGCTCGGTTGACCGCCTCTTGAAAACCAGTCATTGTGACCGTGAGGGCATAGCTGCCGGGAACCAGCGCAGTGAATGAATCGAGTCCGCTTGAACTGGTCTCCATCGTGCGGGAAACATCGGTCGCTACGTCGGTCAGTTTCATGGCCGCCCCCGGCACGACCGCTCCGGACTTGTCGGTAACGATTCCGCTGATTCCTCCGCGACCGGCTTGACCCCGGCAAAGGCTGATTGCGAGCGATAGACAAAGAAGTAAACCGGCGGTCCGATGCAGACGCAGCATGGTGGCCTCCCTGGAGGTTCGATGCTATCCCATCTCTGAATAGGCTCTCAAGTAAATTCAGGTGCGATGGTGAGTTAACATGAACGGATCCGGGCCGTAATGTTAATAATGGTTTCAGAACACAAGCTGAACGCAGAGGCCGTTCTGCCTAACTTGGTAGCTTTCACTTAACCTTGCCTTCTGGCCAAATAGAGACTGAAGGCGGCTTCTCGAAATGTCGTGCCGCTTGTGCGGATTCTACTTCGATCCCGGTGCGATGGTGGGCTCTAGATGACTCGAACATCCGACCTCTTCCGTGTCAAGGAAGCGCTCTAACCAACTGAGCTAAGAGCCCACTAAGAGGCAGATTTCAAAATAACATGCCTTGGCGGGTATGAAATCGACCAGTCGCTTCCCATAGCCGCACAGCTGGCGCGGCAAACACCTTTCGTTCCAAGGGCGGGCAGGGAAGGTCGAGTGCTTCTCTAACCAGACAAATGGACACCAAATTCGCTCTTCGCTCGCTCGCCCGCAGTCCGGGCTTCACGCTGCTGGCGATTGCTATTCTCGCCCTCGGCATCGGCGCCAATACGGCCATTTTCAGCGTGGTGCACTCGGTCATTCTGCGGCCGCTCGGCTATCCGGACCCGGATCGGCTGGTCTCCATCAGCACGGTGTTCCGCAATCGGAGTAATTACGGCCAAGTTTCCGGCCCGGATTTTCTTGATTGGCGAAGCCAGACGAGCGCCTTCGCCTCCATGGCCGCTTACAGTTCCGGCGTGACCAGCGTCGTCACCACAGCAGGGGCGGACTCGTACTCGGAGTTTACGGGCGTGGCGGAAATCTCCGAAGATTTCCTACGCGCCCTGGGCGTTCAGCCGATCCAGGGACGCGCCTTTACCCGGGAGGAGTGGATACCAGGCAAGGCGCATGCCGCGCTGGTTAGCGCCAGTTTCTGGCAACGGCATTTTGGCGACGCCGCTTTCTCGGGCGGCCATACGGTGAAGAGCTGGGGCGGGGCGAGCGAGATCGTCGGAATTCTTCCGGCTGGGTTTCATTTTCCGGAGGAATCCGGGACCGAGATTTGGCTGCCTTTTTCGGAGAACCTGGCAAGCACCAATCGAGGCGGCCACAATTACCGGGTAGTCGGCCGGCTGAAGCGTGGAGTGACGGTGGAGCAGGCGCAAGTACAGCTTTCGGCTCTCGGCGAGCGCCTGGCCAAAGCTTATCCAGGCACCAACAAAGGCACCAGCTCTTTCGTGACGCCGCTGGTGAACTTCACGGTCCGCAATGTGAAAACCAGCTTGTATGTTTTGCTCGCGGCTGTGGCGCTCGTGCTGGCCATTGCGTGCGCCAATGTAGCCAATCTGCTGTTGGCGCGGGGAGCCGGACGTGTCCGTGAACTTGCCATCCGCGCCGCTCTGGGGGCCGGGCGTGCCCGCATCGTGCGCCAGTTGCTTGTAGAGAGTCTGTTGCTCGGGGCCGCTGGTTGTGGCGCGGGCGTGCTACTTGCCAAAGCGGTTTTGCCGCTGCTGGTTGCGGCCGCGCCGCGCTTTGTTCCGCGTCTTGATCAGGTGACGGTGGATTTGCAGGTGCTCCTCTTTTGTGCTGGCTGCGGGTTTGCCGCCAGCCTCCTGTTCGGCCTTGCTCCGGCTTTTCAGGCCTCACGAGTTGATCCCAGTCAAGGCTTGCGCGGGAATGCCCGCGGAGTTCTTGGCAGCGTCACGGGCCGGCTGCGCCGGGTGTTCGTGACCGCCGAGGTTGCCTTGTGCATGATCCTGCTTGTTTCAGCCGGACTCCTGCTCAAGAGCTTCTCGGCTCTGACCTCGGTGGATATGGGCTTCCGGCCGAACCGTCTGCTGGTGGCGGAACTGAGCGTGCCTGTCGTTTCTTCAGACCGGGCGAATGAAGTTTTCTATAAGCCGCTGCTGGCACGCCTCTCGACGATTCCGGGTGTGCAAGCCGCCGCTTTGACCCAAACTCTTCCCGGAGAAACCGACACGCGCTCAGACGGCAGTTACGTAATTAGCGGCCAGAGCCTGAATGACATGAGACTCGGCGGTCCGGAAGCGGGTTTTAGCGTCGTCTCAGCGGACTATTTCAATGCCATGAAAATCCCGCTAGCCGAGGGGCGCACCTTCTCAGACCGCGATGACGCGAGCGCGCTGCCTGTCGCCATCATCAGCGAGGCTCTGGCGCGGCGGCCCTTTGCGCGGCGCGATCCCGTTGGGCAGACCATCCTGTGCGGCCTTGACCTTACATCGATGAAATGGATGAAAATCGTGGGGGTGGTGCGCGATGTTCATATGGACGGTCCAGCCAAAGCGCCCGGTGCAGAAATCTATATGCCGTACTTGCAACATCCGCGCCAGAATGCACGCGTAATTGTGAGGGCGGGCGAGAATCCGCTTTCTCTCGCTGCGGCGGTTCGCCGTAAGGTGCGTACGATGAATCCCGAGGCCTCTCTAAAGCTCAGCACAATGGAGAATCATCTGGCCACCGTGGTTTCCACACCGCGCTTCAGCAGCGAGCTGATCTCGGTCTTCGCGGGTCTCGCGATGCTGCTCGCCGTGATCGGCATTTACGCCGTGTTGGCTTATGCGGTGACGCAACGTACGGCGGAGATCGGCTTGCGCGTTGCGCTAGGCGCGCCTCGGGAACAGATCCTGCGCATGGTGCTGGGGCAGGCGCTCAAGCTGACCGGTATTGGCATCGTGGTTGGCGGGTTCGGAGCCATCGCTGTTACGCGCTTGCTACAGTCGCAGCTCTTTCACGTTTCAACGGAGGATCCCGCGACTTATCTGACGATGATTGCGCTACTAACCAGTGTGGCTCTAGCCGCCAGCTATCTGCCGGCGTGGCGCGCTTCGCGGATCGAGCCACTCAAAGCGTTGCGCGAAGAATAGCGGCGCTTTCGGGTCTTCGGGCCGAAAATCGCGGAGTCTTTAGCGGCAATGACAAAATCAAAGCACTATGGCAGCAGCCCTGATCACCGGTGCCTCTACCGGCATTGGCCGCGAATTCGCTTATCTGTGCGCGCAGGACGGTCATGATGTTGTCTTGACCGCCCGCTCGAAGCCACAACTGCAAGCCCTTTCTGCGGATATTCAGCAAAAAACCGGACGGACCGCGTATATTTTCGCGAAAGATCTATCGAATCCGGCCGCCGCACACGAACTTTACGATGACATCATTTGCACGGGCATCGAGGTTGACATGCTCATCAACAATGCCGGATTCGGATTGCTCGGCCGCTTTTGGGAACTGGATGAAGAAGAACAGATGCAGATGGTTCATCTCAATATCGGCGCCCTGACTCATCTCACGAGATTATTCCTTCCGGACATGATTGAACGCCGGCGCGGCTCCATTCTGAATGTTGCGTCTACGGCGGCGTTTCAGCCCGGTCCGCTCATGTCGGTGTATTACGCGAGTAAAGCATATGTGGTCTCCTTCTCGGAGGCTGTTCATAACGAAGCGCGCGAGTACGGCGTTAAAGTGACGTGCCTTTGCCCCGGCCCCACCAAAACAGAATTCGATAAGCGCGCCGGCGCCAGTCTCACCAAACTCTTCAATAGCGGGCACGCGATGAGCGCGCTCAGCGTTGCCCAGTTTGGCCTCGCTGCGATGAAAGCGGGCAAACCGCTCGCGATCGCGGGAGGCAAGAATCGGCTGATGGCGTTTCTCACCCGTTTTGCTCCTATTCAATTCACCGCTTCCATGGCGCGGCGGTTCCAAGAGAATCCTTGATGAACTACACTGCCACTTATGGAAATCTTCCGGTGGTTCGTTTTGCTGCTCTCGCTCTCTGCCGCGAGCAGCGCCGCTAGTCCGCAATTTCTCGTCACTTTTTCACGCGAAAGAAGCCAGAAGCCTTTGGATGGCCGACTGCTGCTGTTGCTTTCCACGGACTCGTCGGCTGAGCCGCGCATGCAAATCAACGACACGCCGAATTCGCAGATGGTCTTCGGCGTAACGGTAGATGGCTGGCGGCCTGGACAGGCGATGAAAGTGGATGCGAGCGCGGCGGGCTATCCGGTGCGGAGCTTGCCGGACGTGAAGCCCGGTGAATATACGGTTCAGGCGGTGCTCCACCTGTATGAGACTTTTCATCGTTCGGACGGCAAGGTGGTCAAGCTGCCGATGGACCGCGGCGAAGGGCAGCATTGGAACCTCGCGCCCGGCAATCTGTACAGTACGCCACGCAAGATCACGATATCCGAAGATAGCGCCGCAATCCATATTGAGCTCGACCGGGAAATTCCTCCGATCCCGATTCCGGCGGACACCAAGTATGTGCGGCACATCAAAATTCAAAGTGCGGTGCTGAGCAAGTTTTGGGGCAGGCCGATGACGCTATCGGCGATTGTGCTGGTGCCCGAGGGTTTTGATACGCATCTCGAAGCGCATTATCCGCTTATTATCTTTCACGATCACTTCGTGCGGGATTTTTCGGACTTCCGCACGGAGCCGCCCGACCCGAACTTGAAGCCCGACTACAGCCAGCGCTTTCACGTTTCGGGCTACAATCGCATTCAGCAGCAAGAAGCGTATAAGTTCTACCGGCAATGGACCGGACCGCATTTTCCGCGCGTTCTTATTGTCAAGATCCGGCACGCCAACCCTTACTACGACGATTCGTACGCGGTCGACTCCGCGAATGTAGGGCCTTACGGCACGGCGATCGAGAATGAGCTGATACCGGCCATCGAGAAAAAGTTTCGCGGCATCGGGCAGGGATGGGCGCGCTTTCTGTATGGCGGCTCGACGGGCGGCTGGGAAGCGCTCGCCGTGCAGCTCTTTTATCCCGATCACTATAACGGCACGTTTGCCGCGTGTCCCGATCCGATTGATTTCAGCGCCTACACGGTCATCGATCTCTATACGCAGAAGAACGCGCTCTTTCTCGAAGGCGCGCACAAACGCATTGCGCAGCCCGCGATGCGCGACTATTTGGGACACACGCTGCTGACGCTCGAAGACAATCAAGCCTATGAGCTGGCGCTCGGTGACCATGGGCGCTCCGGCGAACAGTTCGATATCTGGCAGGCAGTGTATTCACCGGTGGGGGCTGATGGCTATCCCCAGCCGATCTTTAACAAGCGGACCGGTGAGATTGATCATCAGGTGGCGGCGTATTGGCGCGATCACTACGATCTGCGGGCGTACTTACAGCGCAATTGGCCAAAGCTTGGCCCGAAGCTTACCGGCAAGATACATATCTATGTCGGCAGCGCGGACACTTACTTCCTGAACGATGCCGTTTATAAGATGGACGATTTCCTGCAACGGACGGCGAACCCGCCTTATCGCGGCGAGGTGAGGTATGGCGACCGCGCCGAGCATTGCTGGAACGGCGACCCGACGCTACCTAACTATTTATCGCGGCTGCACTACAACACCATGTATTTGCCGAAGATCATGGAGCGCATTGCTGCTACCGCACCGCCGGGCGCCGATTTGACTAGCTGGCGCTATTGAGCGTGCCGTCACAAGTACAATGGTCGGTTTCATGCTTCGATTGATCGTTGCGTTCTTTGCCGCCGCGTTCCTCGCGATGGGCCAAGGCTGGTCGCTCGACCAGTTGTTTTCCCGGCCGTACGTTTGGGGGACTTGGCCTTCTCAAATTGCCTGGGCGAAGCATGCGCATTTGCTTGGTTTTCTATGGAACGCCAAGGGCGAAACATTCCGGGACCTGTACGTCTACGACTCCGATTCGAAAAAATTGGTGCGGCTAACGGATTTGCAAGGGCTGAAAGATCCGATTAATGAGACGGACGCGGAGCGCGATGTTCACCGCAAAGACTACCTGCCTCCCGAGGCGGGACTTACTTCGTTCGATCTTGCCGAAGATGGCAGCAAAGCTGTTTTCTCGTATCACGGCGATCTCTTTATCGCTTCGGCGAGCGGCGGGCCGCTGCTTCGCCTAACCAAGACGAAAGCGCAGGAAGTGAGCCCGCAGTTTTCACCGGACGGCAAACGGGTTGCGTTCACGCAGGCAGGCGAGATCTATATTCTCACGCTGGACGGCGGCACGCTCGAGCAACGCACCGATGTGAGACCTCCCGCGAGCCTTGGCGGCTTCAGTTGGTCGCCGGATGGCCGTTATCTTTCGTATTCAGTACAGCCGCGGGCCGGGCGGACCGTGCCACTGCCGAACTACTCGGGTGAGTTCGTCACAACGCCGCCATTTCCCAGAACGGTGGCCGGGGATGTACCGATTGCGCGCCAATGGTATGTAGCGGAAGCGAGCGGGGACAACCCCCCGCGGCTTCTCGATACCGGGCATGGGCTCGACGCGCGGCCGCCGCACTGGTCGGAAGATTCCAAGTATCTGGCGCTGGCGAGCCAAGCGGCTAACTATAAGAGCGAGGAAATCCGGATCGTTGACGTCAATTCGGGAAAATCGAAAGCTGTCTTTCATCAAACCGACGACCGCTGGATAGAGGTTTCGGACGTTGGTTGGAACCCGGCTTCCACGCGCATTTGGTTTACCAGCGATCAATCGGGCTTTCAACATCTCTACACGGTTGCGATCGACGGCAGCGGTCTCAAGCAAATTACCCACGGCTCGTGGGAGATTCACAACGATCCTTTCTCGCATAGCCCTGAGTGGATCGGCGATTCGATTTACTATTCGTCGACCGCCGAAAGTACCGCCGAACGCCAGTTTTACCGGACGAAGGCGGATGGTTCGGGGGCACCCGAGCGTTTGTCGAAACTGGAAGGACTCAATATTGGCTGGATGTCGAAAGATGGCCAGGCGCGAGCCATGCTGCAGGCGGACATGAAGAATCCGTTCGACCTCTATGTGAACGGCGAGCAAGTTACTAAGTCGCCGCTTCCTGAGTTCTATCGGCTGCCATGGGCGGCGGCGCGATTCGTGACCTATCCATCGTTGAAGGATCGCAAGCCTGTTTCGGCGCGGCTTCTCCTTCCGCCTGGCTATGTCCCCGAACAGCCCAATCAGAAGCCACGCCCGGCGATCATCTATATACATGGTTCGGGATACGCCACGAGCGTCCTCAAGCAATGGGGAAGCTACCAGGAACTTCGCTTTGTGTTTAACAACTACATGGCTGAGCAGGGATACGTCATTCTCGAAATGGATTATCGCGGCAGTACGAATTATGGCCGCGATTGGCGCAGCGGAGTGTATCTCAACATGGGCGGCCCCGATTTAGAGGATGTTTTGGGCGGCGTGGAATATCTTCGCGGTCTTAAGAATATCGACATGGCACGTGTGGGTATCTGGGGCTGGAGCTATGGCGGCTTCATGACGGCCATGGCGATGTTCAAAGCGCCCACGACGTTCAAGGCGGGTGCAGCGTTTTCGGGTGTCTACGATTGGGCCAATTACAATGCCAATTACACGGACGAGCGGCTGACCACGCCGGCGGAGAATCCGGAGGCTTATCAACGCAGCTCGCCGATCCATTTTTCCGGGCAGTTACAGAATCACTTACTCATTTTCCACGGTATCGTGGACAATAACGTACTGTTCCAGGAAGCTGTGCAGCTTTCCGAGAAATTGATCCATGAAGGAAAACAGTTTGAAGAAGCATTTTATCCGGAAGAAAGCCACGCGTACGTGCGTGACGAAACGCTGAAAGATGCTTTCGGACGAGCGGCCCGTTTTTTTGATCGTTATCTGAAAGAAGGTCAGGCAAGCTTGGCCGCGCGCTAGCCAGCCATTTTCGTGCATGCCCGTTGCCTTCCGCCTTCCCCGTTTCTATCCGATCCTTGACACCGCCCTACTGGCGACGCGAAAGTGTCCGGTGCTTACCGCCGGCCGGGCCTTGGTCGAAGCGGGGGTAAGGATCCTGCAGTACCGGCACAAGGAGAACTGGACGCAAGCGCAGTTCGACGAAGTGAAGGAGCTAGCGGCCCTTTGTCAGGACACGGGCGTTCTTTTTGTCCTAAACGATCGCGCCGATTTTGCACGGTTACTGCGAACGGCTCTCCATGTAGGGCAGGACGATTTGTCTCCGATGGCCGCGCGGCAGGTTATCAGCGACGAAGTGATGGGTTTTTCGACCCATAATGCGCTGCAGATCACGCGCGGCGAACAGGAGCCGGTGGAGTATCTTTCTTTGGGCCCGATTTTTGCTACTTCGACCAAGCTTCGGCCCGATCCGATGGTGGGTGTCGATGGCCTGCGGGCTTTGCGGCCTCTTACCACGAAGCCGTTGGTTGCGATCGGAGGCATCGCGATCGAAAACGCCGCTCAAGTCCTGGAAGCCAAGGCGGATTCGGTGGCGGTGATTTCAGGCCTATTACCGGAGTCGTGCGATCGCAAGTCGCTCGCGCGCCGCGCCGAGGAGTGGATGCGGTTGTCTGGCTAGCGACGATTCAAATTCGCTGTGTCACGATAGCGGTTTATGAAGAAGTTACAGATGGGAGTTGCTACCGCGGCTCTGATTTGCGCGCTGGGCTCTCCCCGCGCTTTCGCCGATGAACGGCCTCCCACCTTGCGGTTGCCCGATACAGTCGCTCCCATCAGCTATCGCGCCGAGTTGACACTTGATCCCAGCAAAGACGATTTCAGTGGAACGATTGCGATAAAAATCAAGATCGCTCAACCAACTGGCACGATTTGGCTGAATGCCACCCAGATCGGTATTATCGATGCTTCCTTAACATCAGGCGGCAGAACGTATCGCGCAAAAACCATCCCCGCGGGTGACGATTTCATTGGTTTGCGGTTCGAAAAGCAGGTTCCCGCGGAGGTGGCTGAGCTGCTGATTCATTACACGGGGAAGGTCCGTCAGCAAGACAGCTCGGGCATCTTCGGGATGGAAGACAACGGCAACAAATACATCTTCACGCAGTTCGAATCCACCGACGCGCGCGGCGCGTTCCCGTGCTTTGATGAGCCGTCCTATAAGGTGCCGTGGCAACTGACGCTCACTGTACCAGCGCAGGATACCGCCATCAGTAATACTCCGATTGCAGAGCAACAGCAGCGCGCTGGAAGCAAGGTCTATGTGTTCAAGCAAACCAAGCCGTTACCCAGCTATCTGGTGGCGTTTGCGGTAGGTCCTTTTGAGTATGTGGATGCGGGCACGGCAGGCAGGAATCATGTTCCGGTTCGCATTGTAACTCCCAAAGGTCATGCGGATGAAGCACAATACGCGGCCAAAGTTACTGCCACCATCCTGACCCGGCTCGAAGATTATTTCGGCATTCCCTATCCATATGAAAAGTCGGACAATGTCGCAATCCCGGTTACTTTTGGCTTTGGGGCGATGGAAAATGCCGGGATGGTGACTTATGGCCAGTCTTATATCCTGGCCAAGCCTGAGAACGATACGACGACACGTCAACGTCTGTATGCGTCGGTCGCCGCGCACGAGCTTGCGCATCAATGGTTCGGCGACTTAGTAACTACCGCCTGGTGGAATGACATTTGGCTAAACGAAGCGTTCGCAACGTGGATGGAACAGAAGCTGATTGCCGAATGGAAGCCGGAGTGGAACACGCGGGTCGCCGATGTGGACTCCAAGCTGAACGCTGAAAAAGCGGATAGCTTGTTATCGTCGCGCAAAATTCGACAGGAAATCGTGACCAAAGGCGATATTGGCAACGCCTTTGACAGCATTACATACGATAAGGGCGCAGCGGTCATCGGCATGTTCGAAAATTGGGTCGGTCCCGAGGAGTTCCGTAAAGGCGTGCAGAAATATCTCAAACAATACGCTTTTCGCAATGCCACTGCGCCTGAATTCCTCGATGCCATCGGGTCCACCAGCCAGAAAGAGGTTACGAAGGCTTTTTCGACATTTCTAAACCAGGCGGGTGTTCCGCTGGTCTCGGTCTCGCTCGATTGCAAGCAGAACGCACCTACTTTGCGCCTGCATCAGGAGCGATCTCTTCCACTCGGCTCCAAGGCTCCTGTCGGTCAGCAATGGAATATTCCCGTTTGCATTCGTTATGGAAGCGGAGAAACGGCGGAGAACGCCTGCACGATGTTGACGCAATCGGAGCAGGCGTGGCCCTTGAAGGCCAAAAATTGTCCGGCTTGGGTGGAAGGCAACGCGAACGCCGTTGGATACTATCGAGTTCGTTATCAAGGGCAGTTGCTTGCCGACCTCACAGACGGTGATGCGGAGCAGCGGCTGCGGGCGCCGGAGCGAGTGAATTTCATGGGCGACGCGCGAGCGTTGTCCGATGCCGGTAGGCTCGCCGAGGGCGATTCTTTGAAGCTGGTGGAAACCTTCCACGCGGACCCGGATCGGCACGTCGTTGAGAAAGCCCTGGATCTCGCGCTCGCCCCGCGTGAGCATCTGATACCCGCCAACCTCATGGCGAATTATGAGCGCTTTCTCCGGAGGAATTTTGACGCGCGGGCGCGCGAGCTGGGTTGGGTTGCTAAGCCGGGCGAGCCGGACGATATCCGGCTCTTGCGGCCAACTCTACTGCATGACGTAGCAACCTACGCGCAAGACGAGGAGCTGGCGCACCAGGCGCGCGAGCTTGCCGAAGAATGGTTGAAGGACCACTCCTCAGTAAATCCGAACCTGGTGACGGCGGTGCTGGAGTCTGCCGCCTACTATGGCGATAAAGCGTTTTTCGACCGGCTACTGGCGGAGTTGGAGAAGACGAAGGACCGCTCGGAACGCCGAAGCCTTCGAGCGGCACTCGCTGCCTTCCGGGATCCGGCTGCTCTCGAAGAGGGGATGCAGGCGCTGCTCTCCGGAAAGATTCCGTTTATCGAGGGCGCCATGCTGTTGTTCGCGGGGCAGGGTTTCGCGGAAACCCGCAAGATACCCTTGACCTTCCTCAAGGCGCACTATGACGAGATCCTGGCGAAGCGTCCAACGGGCGGCGGGTTTGATTTCGCCGCGGAGCTGCCCAGAGTGGGACAGTCGTACTGCGATGCCCAGTCGAAACAGGAATTGGAAAGCTTTTTCGAACCGCGCATCGCCAACCTGCTCGGCGGCTCCCGCATGCTTTCCCAGACCTTGGAGCGAATCGACGTCTGCATCGCGACCAAAGCGGCTCAGGAGCCAAGCGTCGACGCGTTCCTGCGGAAATACTAGTGGATCAGGAGCGGAAGGCATCCATAAAGTCAGGGCGTTGACATGCGCCCGTTTCTTCTGCGTCCTGGTTTTCGCTACTGTTTTAACGCGCTTTTTAGAATTGCTTGTCTTTAACGACGCGTAATTTTGTGTCGGGCATCCAGGGCGAGTTGCGTACTTCCAAACCATCGACATCTTTTGCGACGAGGGCGGGGACGCCGGGGGCATGCTGCGCCTTTACGTTGTCGAATTCCGCTTGGGTGACGGCTTGCAGAATAAACGGCGGCCGGGCATCTTCCTTCAGGTACCGGACGTCCACGTTGTCGAGCTCAATTCCTTTTACGTGACGAATGAAAAAGCCATAAGCCGGAATCTCGCCAAACATGCGCGGTTCGGGGTATTTCTGTTCGTCCTCGGGCGGCGTGAGCAAGGCTTGCTCCTTGGTGCCCCCGCCTTTGTAATAAATGCGAATGTTGCTCAGCTTCACGTCTTCAATGTCGTGTCCTGGAATGCCGCTGATGATGGAAGCGTAGCGCGGGTCAGCATTGTAGACGACCACGTTGGCGATGTTGACGCGGCGCAATACACCGACTGGAGTGCCTTCCGGAGAGCGCATCCGGCTGCCGAGCCGCAGGAAGATGGGCGCGTTCACGATGTCGCGCATGGTGATATTCGAAATGGTCACGTCTTCGAGGGCGCCGCCGTCCACCGTCTCGAGCGCGAGACCGCGGCAGTAGTCGAAAACGACATTAGAAATCGTAATATTTTTGAATCCGCCGCTGGATTCGGTTCCGAACTTGACTCGACCGGTTGGTCCGGCGCTATCCGGTTTGTCGAACGCCTTGCGCTGATAGCTGCCATCTAGAAATGTCCCGTTGTCGAAGCCGCTGACCTCCGAATTGGTAATCGTTACGTTTTCCACGTCGCGGAAAAAGCCCAGCGCGTAATCGGCCTTCAGGCAGATGCCGTCGTCATACGGCGAGTTCACGCTGCAATTGGAGATTCGCACGTTGCGGCAGGAATCGATATCCATTCCGTCGCGATTGGTGTCGATCTTTACATTGTCGATGGTCAAGTTGTCGACGCCGGTGGCGAGAATTCCGAAATGACCGCCCATGAGGATGGAGATGTCGCGGATAATTACGTTGCGGCAGAGCTTCAAAGCGATGGCCTTATTGCCGACGCGCTTGTTGGCCGAGCGGGTGAGGCCCTGGCCGTAGATCCGGCCGGAACCGATGATCGAAACGTTTTCGAGTCCTTCCCCCCAGATCAGGCTGTTATGGAAGTGGCTATGGCCGAAGTCCTGATACTTGTCCCACTGGTTAGGTTCGGCCTCATCGTAGGCCAAAGGATCGGCGGTGGCTAAAATCGTCGAGCCTTGTTCAAGGAAAAGCGTAACGTTGCTTTTGAGATGGATAGAACCGGAGAGCCAACTGCCGGCCGGGAAGTAAACGGTGCCGCCACCCGCGGCGGCCGCGGCATCGATCGCCTTGTTGATGGCAGCCGAATCGAGCGTCTTGCCATCTCCCGCGGCACCGTAATCCTTGACGCTGAAAGCGGCGTGGAGGCACGGCGCCGAAAGAAGCAGGGCGCACAAGAGAAATGGACTTGGCTGCATGCTAATGGCTTGCAGAACCCGGATTCACCGTGAAGGCGAATAGCGTGTCGCCCGCGGCTACGAGGACGTACTGCTTGCCGTCGACCGCATAGGTGATGGGTCCGCCGGTGGGATTTGCGGTGAGGCCGGCATGCCATAAGATTTTGCCACTGACGGTGTCGAAAGCGACCAGATAATTTTCATTGCTGGTGAACAATAATTTGCCGGCGGTGGACAACATCGACGCAACGCCCGTGCCGCTCGGCCAATCGTGCCGCCAGGCGATGTTACCGGTCTTGTAGTCGATGGCAAGCAGCGCCCCGCCATCGCCGCCAGCCGCGCGATCGAGGCCACCCCAACCTTCCGGGCGTGGATCCGTATCGATCAGGTAGAACATGCTGTAGGGCCGGTTCGAGCCGACATACATCAGGCCAGTGGCGGGATCGAAGCTGGGCGGGGGCCAGTTGGTGGCTCCACCCGCGGAAGGCGATACCAGTACTCCATCGGTCGCCGGGTACTTCTCGACGTTTGCGATGGGTTGTCCCTCCGCGTTCAAACCCTTTGCCCAATTGAGGGTGTCGATGAACGGGCGGGTCAGTATGTGTTTGCCGTTGGTCCGGTCTAACACAAAGAAATATCCGTTTCTGCTGGCTTGGGCGAGTAATTTGCGAGGCTTACCGTCGATTGTTCCGTCTATCAGCACAGGTGTCTCGCCCGCATCCCAATCGTGTACATCGTGCGGCGAGACCTGGTAATACCAGACAAGCTTGCCGGTATCGGGATTGAGGGCCACAATGGAGCAGGTAAAAAGATTAGCGCCGGCGCGGCTTTGTCCAGCCATGACCGGATTCGGGTTGCCAGTGCCGAGATAGTAGAGGTTGAGTTCCGGGTCGTACGTGCCGGGGATCCAGGTCTGTCCGGTGCCGTGGGCGGAAGAATATTCGTCGGGCCACGTTTCAATACCCGGCTCGCCCTTGCGCGGCGTGGTCCACCATTTCCACTGTAGGGCTCCCGTTTCCGGGTCGCGCGATTGAAGGAAGCCAGGATTATCGAGATGATCGCCGCCAATTCCCACGATGATGTGATTGCCGACGACTACCGGCGCGACGGTCGAAGTGTAATCGAGCTTCGGGTCGGCGATCTCCACTTTCCAGCGCTCTTTGCCGGTAGTTGCGTCGAGACTGACCAGGTGGCTGTCCGGGGTCTCGAAAAACAACCAATTCTCATACATGCCGACGCCGCGGTTGCCGATGGTGCTGCCGGTATTGGGCGGGTAGGTGTAGTGCCATAACTCGCGGCCGGTCCGCACGTCGACAGCCCAGACATTGTTGGGCGACGAGAAATAAAGGACGCCGTTTACCAGAAGGGGCGTCGCCTTGATCTGAATTCCGGGACCGGCGTTGCTGCTGGTATAACGCGCTGCCCAGGCGAGCGCTAAGTCATGCACGTTGGCGCTGTTGATTTGCGCCAAAGGACTGAAGCGGCGGCCCGAATAATCGCCGTTGTAGGTCGGCCAACTGTTGGCGTGCCATTTCAACAGAGCGGCCGAATCGAGACCCTGACCAAAAGCGGCGGCAGGGATGGCGAGCAAGGCGAGTGGGAAGAGGCAGCGGATATTCATTTCAGCGTCACCAAATAGGCGGTTACGTTGTGGATGTCAGCGTCGGTGTAGTGGCGGAGCATTTCGGTGTGGGCTTCGAGCGGATCATGCACGACGACTTTGGGGGTCGCGCCATCGCGCGTGAACGAATGGAATTGGCCGCTGGAATCGCGCAAGGAGACGGTGAAGTCATCGATGTGATCCAAGGTGCCGGAAAACGATTCTCCGGAAGGGAGGGTGACCGTGACGTGAGGCGTCGCGGGACTCGCGGACGCAGCATGCGCCGAGGCGCCGCGGCCTCTGCGTCTGGGTTCCCGTGGTTCCAACCAGCGGGTTTGCAGCGAGAGCGAATCATATTTGCTGGCAATACCCGCGAGATCGCCAGTGGGCGAATGGCAGGTGTTGCACTTCCCTGCCGTGTTGAAATAGATCTCGCCTTGCTTCGGGTCGCCGGTCACGACGTTGCGGAAGGTATAGGTTCCACGATGACCGGCGGCGTAGGTTCGGACGTGCAGCCAGGCGACGACGTCGGAAATTTGCGCCTCGCTGAGATTCAATTTCGGCATCCCCTTGTCGGGGCGTCCTTCCCGAACGACTGGCGCGATCAAGCTCCCTTTCTCGTCGTCCAGAACAAGCAGAGACCGGACCAGATCCGGCGCGCCCGGGCCACCTTTAGCGGCGACACCGTGGCAGCCAGCACAGTATTGTGCGAAAACCTTGCCGCCGCGCTCGACTGCGGCGGGATCCTGCTTGGACCCGGCGAGGGCGGCAGCGCTAACCGTGTCATCGCCTCCGGGTCGGGTCTGGCCCGCACCAGCGGTGGGCGGCTCCTGGCTCCAGGCGCAGGCGGCCGCAAAGACCAGCATTATCTCGAAACGGATCAGCCTTGAATGACGCATCTTTTCTTCATTCTCCAACGCCGCATTTAGGCGGCCGGTACACGAAGCACCACCACACCGTGTGCGGGAACCGCCGTCGAATATTCCGACCCGTGTAAGGCCACGTTTTTGTGAAGCCAAAGATCGCGTGCCCGCTTGGGCGCGCGCGTGAAGCCGGCATCGGTCCATTTTACGGAGACGCTGGCTTGCTCTGTGGCGCGATTAAAGAGGGCAATCGCTTTCGCGCCGCCCGCGAGCTCTTTCATCCATACTTCGGAATCGCCGGCTTTCGCAATACGAGTGGCTTCCTTGCCGGCCGGGTCCTGATCGAGGGCGATTACATCCCGGTTGGTGAGGATCGCCAATATTTCCGGTGACATATGTTCGAGATCGTTGCCGGCAAGCAGTGGGGCGGCGAGCATCGACCAGAGCGTCATATGGGTGCGATACTCCGTTTCATTCATGCCGCCATTGCCGATTTCGAGCATGTCCGGATCGTTCCAATGACCCGGCGCGGCATACTGGGCAATCTCACCCTGCTTGAAGCCGATCTTGGTCATGGAATCCCAGGTGTCGCGAATGTCGCCGGTGGTTCGCCAGAGATTTCCACTGACCTCGGGACCCCACTTCCACACGTCGGCGCGGCCATATTGGCAGAGGCTGTACACGATGGGCCGGCCCGAGGCTTCGAGTGCATCGCCCATTTTCTGATAGACGGCCTGCATGTCCTCGTCTTTATAGATGGTTCGGGCGCCGCACCAGTCGTATTTCAAATAATCGATTCCCCAGGAAGCGTAGGTCTTCGCGTCTTGCGCTTCGTGTCCGTAGCTGCCCTCGTAGCCGGCGCAGGTGTTGGGGCCTGGAGACGAATAGATGCCAAGCTTGAGACCTTTGCTATGAACATAATCGGCGAGGGCCTTTATGTCCGGGAATTTCTTATTGGTTTGAATGTTTCCTTGCGCGTCGCGGCCGGCTTGCCAAGTGTCGTCGATGTTGACGTAGATATAGCCGGCCTTCTTCATCCCGGTCGAGACCATCGCGTCGGTGGCCGCGCGCACGGCGGCATCGTCTACTTTGGAGGCAAATTTATTCCAACTGTTCCAGCCCATGGGCGGCGTTTTGGCGAGGCCGTTGTAGGGCACGCGATGCAGCGCGGGAAGCGGCAAGCGAGCGGGCAGCGCGCCTTCACCGGCCGGCGCCGGGTGCGCGACCATTTCGGTGATCGGCGCATCCGGCCGGCGGCGGGTACTGATTTGCAGTTCGTCCCCAACCAGCTTTCCCTCGTACTTGGCGTGCCGCGTGCTGCTGCCATCCGGCATGCTGCCGGTGAGAGTGAACCCATCCGGGCCTCCGGTGCTTTCAGTGATCTGGTAGTAGAACTGGCTGCCGCGAATGTAGCCCGTAATGTTCGAGCCGTCCTGTTTGAGGTTGAAATAGGTCCTTCGGACGGTGCCGTCGGGCCGAGGATCGAGAGCCACCCAATTGCCTGTCAAATCGGCCGCCAGGCACAAGGTCTGGGCCGACAAAAGAACGATTAGCAATTTCTTCATAACGCCTCATGTAGCAGTGCGATTTTGTTCGCCTTTCCTGGTTCGAAATGTCAACGTTTCTCCCTCGAGCATTTCGGCGCGGATTCCATCCCGTTCGATGGTAACGCGCGCTCTTTCCCACGGATTCGCGATTCGGCACAGTGCGCCGGCTAGCGAGTGGATGGCGAGACGACGGACGGAACCGTTCTCAAACGTGGAGTCTACCAGAAAGTACCGGCGCGACTTCAATTCGATAACTTTACGAGTGCTTGTCAAGAGTATTTTATATTTTCTTTAGCGCTAATTGTAGCGGTAAAGGAGAATTACGTCCGCTTGCTATCGAGGACTATTCCAGGTAGGCTTTCGAGAGGAGGTTTCTTTCTTGGCTGTTCGGATGAAGGACATCGCGGGGGATCTGGGCGTGTCGCTGATGACGGTGTCGAAGGCGCTTCGCGGCCATACGGACATCAGCGAGAAAACGCGTGAGCGCATTCTGCGGCGGGCCAAACAGTTGAAATACCAACCCAATTGGATCGCTCGCAGTCTGGTAAGCCGGCACACATTTATCGTCGGGTTGGTCATCCCGGATTTGATGCACTCATTCTTCGCCGAGGTAGCCAACGGCCTGACGAAGGAGTTAGGGCCGCTCGGATACCAGATCGTACTCGCGAACTCGGACGAAGATGCGGCGACGGAGCGGCGGGAAATCGAGCTGCTGTTGGCGCGAAGCGTGGACGGGCTGGTGGTGGCTTCCGCGCAACGCGATTGGCGGCGCGGGATCCCGCACGTTTTAAAAAACAATGACACGCCATATGTCTTGATTGACCGGATGCCGGCGGGAGTCAATGTCAACTATGTCGGCACCCGCGACGAAGACCTGGGAGAGCTGGCGACCGCGCACCTGCTTGAGCAGGGGTGCACGCGCCTCGCTCACATCCGAGGCCCCGACAACCCGAACGGAGCACGCCGCCTGGAGGGTTTTCAGCGCGCCATCGCAAAGAGCGGCCGGAAACGCCTTTCGCAATCGGTGGTAGAAGGCGGGACTGGCGATGAAAGCGGCTATCGCGCGATGAAGGAACTTCTAAGCTTGAAACGCCGGCCGGACGGAGTATTCTGCTATAACGATCCAGTGGCGGCAGGCGCTATCAAGGCGATACTTGAGAGCGGCGCGAGGATTCCGGAAGATATGGCGATTATCGGCGCCGGCAACGTTCATTATTCCGATCTGCTGCGGGTGCCGCTCTCCACGATCGATCAAAGCGCCTCCAAGATCGGCGAAACCAGCGCGAATATCCTGGTTGAATGCATGCGCGCCAAGTCTCCACCGGTTCCCCGCTGCGTGTTGATTCCTCCTCGCCTGGTGGCACGGCAATCCAGTTGCCGGGTTGGCTTGCGAAATGGGAGTGGTAGCATTGCCCGCGGCAATCCCCTGCTAGGTTGTGACTAGTCAGACGAGTCGCGCAATGCCAGCGACTTTACACTGACGCAGGTTGTGCGGATGAGTCCAAACGCACTCGGCTATCGCCTCCGCCAGTTCATCAACGTTCAGAGAGGAGGCATTCCGGGCGCATCGAAGAACGGATTCAAAAGTAGCGCTTGAGGTAGCCGCCCCTTGTTAGCATTTGAGACATGCGGGTGAGGGTGTTATTTTTCGGGCCGCTGAAGGATTTGGTGGGGCGGACCGAGGAAGCGCTCGATGTTCCCGCGGGGGCTACGCTTGAGAGCGTCTTTGCCGGGTACGCGGAACGCTTCGAAACCGTGAACCGGATGCGCCCGTCGATTCTATTTGCAAGGAATCGGGAGTTTGCCGCGCCGGATACCGCTCTCGCTGACGAGGATGAGATCGCCTTTTTGCCGCCGGTGAGCGGTGGTTGCGGCTCGCCGGAGGCGGACGGGCATTTTTTCGCCATCATCCGCGAGAAGATCGATTCCCGGCGGCTGGCGGAGATCTTACAGCGGCCGGAGGACGGCGCGGTGGTGGTGTTTGAAGGGGTGGTGCGCAACAACACGAAGGGACGCGCCACGCTTCACCTGGAATACGAGTGTTATGAAGAGATGGCAAAGAACTCCATGGCGCGGATCGGCCGGGAGATCGCGGCCCAGTTCGCCGTCGGCAGGATTGGCATGATCCATCGTCTGGGACGGCTGGAGATTGGCGAGGCAAGCGTCGCCGTGGTCACGACTGCGCCTCACCGCAAAGCGGCGTTTGAGGCCGCTCTCGAGGGCATCAACCGTCTGAAGCGCGAAGTTCCCATCTGGAAAAAGGAGTTTTTCGCGGATGGCGCGGTGTGGGTCGACGGAGAGTGGGATGAGCGGTTGCTGGCAGATTCGTCGAGGCATGGCGAAACGTAAAGCGGTCCGCTGGCTGGCGGGGCTGGTCCTGGTATGTGCCGGGACACCCGGCTGGGGACAGTTTAAGCCGGTGAATCCGAATCATCCGCCGCCGGCGCGCCAACAATCGGCGGAGGCGCCGACCTTTTCCATCAAGGTGAACTTAGTCCGGCTGCTGGTCTCGGTGCGGGACGCAAACGGCGCCATCCTGACGAATCTCGATAAGGAAGACTTTCAGGTGCTCGATAGCGGGGTGATGCAAAACATCGCCGTGTTTGAACGGAATACTTCGCTGCCATTGTCGGTGGCGATTCTGATTGACACGAGCGGCAGCACACGGATCGATCTGCACTATGAAACCGAGTCCGTGCTGCGCTTCATTCCGACGTTGTTGGGAGCGGGCAATCCGGAGGACACGTTCGCGTTATTCAGCTTCAACTGGCACACGAACCTGGAGGTCGATTATTCGCGCAATCATAAGCGCGCCGAACGTGCTTTGCGCGGCTTGCAGGGCGAGGGCGGAACGTCTCTATATGATGCCCTCTATCTGGCGAGTAACACGCTGAGCGATCGGGAGGGCCGGCACGTGATGATCGTGGTAACCGACGGCGGAGACACCACGAGCTACAAACATTATGGCGATGCGCTGACGGCAGCACAGCGCGCGGACGTGGTCCTTTATCCGATCGTAGTGGTGCCCATCGCTAACGATGCCGGGCGTAATACGGGCGGGGAGCATGCGCTCGCTACGCTCGCCGCGTCCACCGGCGGCCGGATTTTCTATCCGGAGGGCTTTGCCGAGCTCGATAGCGCCTTTGCGGACATCATTCGAGAGCTGCGAACGCAATATTTGTTAGGGTTCTATCCAAGAAACGTGCGCGAAGAGCCGCGGCGCTTCCATCCGGTGACGGTCGGGACGCGCGATGCGGCGCTGAAAGTTAGCGCGCGCACCGGCTACTACGAGCCATAGATTTTTCAAATACATTACTAAAGGCGGTTGACAAGGGGCAGCGCTTCTTCGATACTCGCTCTTATACCTAAAGGTACGCTCCACGACCGAGCCGATTCTTGACCTGTAAGAGATTACTCTGTTCCAGGCTTGGAGGTTCATGGTGGTTAGTCACCGTAATTGGTTATTCGCCCTATTGCTTTGCGCGGCGCCTGCATCAGTGGCCCAAAATCCGACTGCGGACTTGCTGCGGGAACTTCTACGGGTCAACAATTGCAACCCGCCGGGCAACGAAGGCCAGCTTGACAGTTTGCTAGCGGCAAAGCTGAAGCCGCTGGGTTTTCAAATCGATATTATTCCGACTCCGCAACCCGGGAAATCGCACCTAATCGCGCGCTTGAAGGGCGATGGGAGCGCGCGGCCGCTGCTGTTGGCATCGCATGGCGACACGGTAGGCGTCGAGCGCGAGAAATGGACGGTGGATCCATTCGCGGGCGTGCTCAAGGACGGCTATTTGTACGGGCGCGGCGCGATCGATTTCAAAGGCGGCGTGGCCGTTTTCGCCGAAGCCGTCATGCAGCTTGCCAAGAACAAGGTTCCGCTCAAGCGCGACGTCATTTTTTTGGTGGAGGCGGATGAAGAAGGCGCGCAGTACAACACCATGTGGCTGGCACAAAAGAATTGGGACAAGATCGATTGTGAATTTGCTCTCAATGAAGGCGGCTGGATCATGGAGCGGCCCGATGGCAAGGTTCGCTACGTCAGCATTTCGACGGCGGATAAGTCAAGCGTCACACTATTGCTCACTGCTCATGGAACATCGACGCACTCCTCCATGCCCCGGCCCGACAATGCGATTTTCCGGCTGGCCAACGCCCTTGCCAAACTATCCCGATACGACACCAAACCGCAATTGACGGCGAGCACCAAGGAATTTTTCCTGACGCTGGCGAAGACCAGTGAGCCGCCTATGTCGACCTACTTCTACAACCTGGTCAACAGCACCGATCCCGCGGTGGTGGAAGAGGCGAGCAAAGAGATCAGCAAAAATGTTTTGCTGCATGCCATCATGCGCAACACGATTGCGCCTGTTTTTCTGAACGCGGGCTTTCGGGGCAACGTGATTCCGGGCTCCGCGACGGCCACCATCAATTTCCGGACGATTCCCGGTACGAAGACAGAGGATTTGATTGCCGAGATCAAGAAAGTGATCGACGATCCGGACGTGGACGTGGCGACGCCTTCGCTGAAAGGACCCGAAGGCGCGCTTTATGCACGGTATCGAAACATCATGCATGGCGTGAAAGAATCGCCCACCGACACGAAACTTTACCAGACTCTGGCGAAGACCGCCGATTCGATCTGGAGTGCGCCGGTGACGCCCTATTTGTTTCAGGCGGGAACCGACGCGGTGGCATGGCGCAGCCGCGGCGTTCCCGTTTATGGAGTTTATCCCTACCCAATTACAGACGAAGACTTAAGCCGGATGCACGGCAACGACGAACGTGTTCCGGTGAAATCGCTCGATGAGGGCGAGAAATGGATTTACCAAACTTTAGTCGAGGTGGCAGGCAAATGAGCTGGTTTAGAAATTACCAATCGGCATTCCTCCTCGCGGGCCTTGTTTGCTCGCCGCTACTGGCGCAGCAAACGGGAATCAGTGGACGCGTGAGCGATCCATCGAACCTGGTTATTGCCAACGTCAGAGTAACCGCAACGGGTCAAGACGCAACGAAGGTGAGCACACTCACCAACGCCACCGGCCTCTATCAATTTCCTACTCTCCGGGCGGCGACATATGTTCTGCGGTTTGAGAGCCCAGGGTTTGCTCCGGCGGAGCGCACTCTTACACTGCTGGTCGGGCAGGTGGCGAGCGTCGATGTCACGCTCCAATTGGCAACGACCAGTTCTTCGGTGAACGTGGAAGAGACGGCCGTGGCGGTGGATACATCGAGCTCCACCATCTCCGGAGACGTCAGCCCGACCGAGGTCAAGAAACTGCCGCTAAACGGCCGCAATTATTTGCAATTAGCCATGATGGTGCCCGGCATTACGAGCAACGACGTCACGAATTCGCCGCTGGGCGCCACCGACAGCGGAAAGCTGCAGATCAACGTAGACGGACAGCAGGTCACGCAGAATGCTGCCGGTGATGCCTTCGGCGAGCCGCAATACAGCCAGGACGCGATCGACCAGTTCCAAATCATCACGAACCGTTTTGACGCCACGCTGGGAAGATCGTCGCGAATGCAGGTGAATGTTCAGACCAAGGCGGGCACGAACCAATTTCACGGCACATTGTACGGTTATTTCCGCAACAGCGCTTTCAACGCGTCCGATCCGGTGGCGCACAAGGTGCTGCCGTTCTCCGATCAACAATTCGGCGGCACGGTGGGCGGACCGATCCTCAAAGACAAACTATTTTTCTTTTTTGGCTATGAGGGGGAGCGGCAGCCCAACACCGTCTTTGCCACGCCCACCGGCTTCACCGGCGAATCGTTCACGTTTCCAAACGAACTAAGGACCAACAGCTATTTGCTGCGTTCCGACTGGCAGATCAACAGCAAGAATCGCCTTTCGGCACGAGCCACGGGCTACACCTGGGCGGTTCCGTTCAACAACGTGACCGGAAGTTCATCGCCCACGCGCGCGACGGATTCCACCAGGACCAGTTATGCATTCCTTGGGACTTGGACGTCAACCCTGACTCCGGCGCTGGTCAACGAGATGAAAGGCGGTTTGAATCACTTCGATTGGCAAAATACGCCATTGGTGCAAAGCCAGGAATACCGGTTCCCGACCATCACCGTGGGCGGCCCTTACAACTATCCGCAACATTTTATTCAGAACACGCAGCAGTATCGCGACGATCTGTTTTGGTTGAAAGGGGGCCACAGCCTAAAGGCCGGCATCGATTACTTGCACACCATGTATTCCGGTCTGTTTCAGCAGAACATTCGCGGCACAGTGCTGTCGTTCTCGGCGAACCCGTCGAATTTCAACGCCATCTTCCCCACCTGGAACGATCCGTCCACCTGGAACATTGCGGCCATCAGTCCGCTGGCGGTTTCGTACGTGCAAGGGTTTGGCAACTTTAACATCCACATCCCGACGAATGCCATTGGAGTGTGGGTGCAAGACGACTGGAAGCTGAGTCCCAAGCTCACGCTGAATTTGGGCGTTCGCTACGATAACGACCTCGGCATTTTCGATCCTTCGCTGAATTTGAAGAGCGGATTGCAAACGCCGCACCATAACGATAACCTGCTGTTCGCGCCGCGAGTTGGCTTTGCTTACGATCCAACCGGATCGCGGAAAACCGTAATCCGCGGCGGCGGCGGCCTGTTTTACGGAGACATTCAGGCCAACCAGACCATCGATCAACAGATCTTCAACGGTCAAACGTCGCTGCAGCCGTCCGTGCAGGCTTCTACCGGTAATCCCATCAATTTGTCCGCGCCGTTCGGCAATGTCACCGGGGACGAATTTCTTTCGGGCGCCGTTCCGGTCAGCGCGCAGGCGCTCCAATTGCTGGCGCCCAATGTGCACACGCCCTACTCGCTTCAGTTGAGCATCGGCGTGGAGCGGCAAATCACCAAGACCTGGGTGGTTTCCGCCGATTATTTGCACTGGCGTGTTTACCACGATTGGATCCGCAGTGACGCAAACCTCTACTACAATCCCGCGACCGGCTACAACATGAATCCGACGACCGCCGGCCGGCCGAATCCGAACTTCACCAACATCCTGACTTTCTACACGCCTGGCGCCGCGGGGTCTATCTATGACGGCTTGCAGGTTGGCGTGCAACATCGCTTTTCACAGAACGTGTCCGCCTCGGCCGCTTACACGCTTGCGCGGCTCAAAGACTCGACGACCGGACCGTTTTATTACCCCAACAATCCGTTTAACTTCGCGGACGAATGGGCGAATTCTCCGGACGATCAGCGAAATACGCTGACCTTAAGTGGTTCTTATCTGTGGAAGTGGGGGCTTTCCCTCAGCGGTTCGTTCCATTACGGATCGGGCCAGGCATACCAGGTGACGGCGGGATACAATCCGTTCGGCGCTACCGTCGACAATCGCCTGCTGCCCACAACGGCGGCTTACTATACTTCATCCGCCAACATTAAGGCGTCAACCGTTCCCGGATACAACATCGTAGCGCGCGATTCACTGTATGGGAATCCGATTGAACGCGTCGATCTGCGCCTTTCGAAGACATTCACGGTGAAGGAACACCTGCGCTTCATTCCGATTGTGGAGGCCTTTAACCTGTTCAATCATTCGAATTTCGGCGGCTACCAGACGGTTGTCACCGCAGCTTCCTACGGAGCGCCGGTCCAGAATTCAGATCTTGCTTACGCGGCACGCATGCTGCAGTTTGCGGGGCGTATCGAGTTTTAAGATGCGGTTTGCTTTTCTCTTCATTACCACCGCGTTGTGGCTTCAGGCCGCTGCTTCCGGTTGGTTGGCGTCGGTGGACCCGATCATCACTCCGGCAGAACGAAAGATTTATCTTTCGCTGCAGCCGGAGGCCAGGGCGCAATTCGAAGAGAACTTTTGGGCTGAAAAATCGATTACGCCGGAAGAGTATTACCGGCGGCTTCAATACGTCGATACCACGTTTGGATCGGGCAAACTCGCCTCAGGCGTGAATACCGATCCGGGCCGTGTGTATCTATCGCTTGGTCCGCCCACGCGCATCACCCGTATCCCCTCTTCGCGAATTTTCGTACCGCTGGAGATCTGGTACTACGACACGGTTCCGGCTCTTCAGTTGACTACGGAATTACGTCTGATCTTTTACCAGAAGAACAGTCTCGGATTTCCCAAATTGTATTCGCCGACGCTCGATACCATTCGGGCTTTGCTGCTGCCGGAAGCCGGAACAATCGGCATGTTCGGTCCGAATGACGGTATTACCGAAGCCAACATCCGAACCACATTGAATGTGAGTCCGGCGGAAGATGAGATCGTATCGGCGGCGGTGAACGTTGCGAGTGGCATTACGAACACCGGCAATGACGAGGTTCTGGCGCAGATCACGTCGCCCTGGATGATGCTCGGAAAATCGCCGCAAACGCAAGTTCAATCCAGATTCATTGCCGGCCGCCCCAAGCTCGACACTCTTGAGACTGTTTCGACGTATGGCGGGTCACAGGTCGACATGCGGCTCGAGACCAACGCTGCACGCGAGTTGAATCTAGCGATCTACGAAGGGCCGGTCGCGGTCTATCAGAACCGGCTCCACTTGAAGTTTCGCAAAGCGGAGGCAATTCATTATGTGCATCGTCTGGACCTGCTTCCCGGCTCATACCGGGTGCTGTTCGCAGTGGACGGACAGACGTACGCGTATCCACTTAGAATCGAATCACAAACGCCGATGGGCGAAATCCTGCGGGTGGATCAAAGCGCGGCGAGCAGCGCACGAACTCCGTTTGCCTTCGACGGTAGGCAACTCGAACCGAATGCCGAAGGAAGGTTCGCGGTAGTGGCGGCGGCGAAACCCGGAAGGGTGAACTGGGTGATTCGCAAAGGTGTTCAGGTGCTCTGGAAAGGCGCTTCCGATGCCCAGCAAGTGGCGACGGTCGAATTGCCGAGCGCGGGATTTCCGGCAGGCACGTACACGCTGGAAGCGAATGAGGGAAGCGACTCGCGAAGCGCCGAGTTTATCGTGACCGAAGAAAAAAGCACTCCTCCCGCGGCAACGCTGTTGTCCTTTAATGCGAATCTTGTTCCGGCCTTACGGTTTGCTTCCATCGGCCACCAGTATCTTTTGAGAGGCAAATTTGAAGAAGCGCGGCAAAACCTGCAGGCCTCGCTCGATAAAGGCTTGACGGACCAATCGCAAATCGAATTTGCGCGGTTGGAGGCGATGACGGGCCATCTGGACGCCGCTCGAGATCGGGTGCGCATTGTTTTGGCGACTGAGCCTAAGAATTTCGAGGCCTTGTCCGTTTACGCGTATATCGAGGCTGAATTTCAGGATTACCCAATAGCCGCGGAACTGTATCGGCGCGCGTTGGCAGTGCAAGATTCCGCAGCGCTGCGTTTGGCGCTCGCGAAGCTTCCGGCGCGCCCGCGTTAGCGCAGGACGCTTTACCGCCGCGGAGCGCAAAAAGACCTATAATGAGCTAGCAGTCCGCTCCTGTGTCGAACCGGAGAACTATATCTCAGGAATTTTGACGGAGTTAGCAATGAGATATTCCTCACGTCCTTCTGCTTCTCAAATTTCAGGTCTCCTTCTTGGTGTGGGAGCCGCCTCAATTCTTACCTTGGGCCTTGGATTCCTGCATCCGTCTGCCCTAGCAGCGCAGTCTGCGGACAAACAGGGAGCCATAGCTTCGACAGATAAAGAAAGTGTTTGCTTTGCACACGGTCGTCAATTTCTAGCAGGGTCAGTGATTTGGATAGACTCGGCCAAACATGAGTGTTCGGCGGGTGAGTGGATACCAACCATGAAACCTCTGGGCGCGGTGTTTCGGTTTAGTCAGCAACCCAGAACAGAGAGCAGCTCACGCGCTGTCTGTCAGATACGACCGTCAACGTCGGACCACTCCTGCCGTTGTCAGGACGGAGACTATTCGCTGGGAGCAATTGTTGAGAGTGCAGATCGAACATTCATTCGATGCGATCGCTATGAGATTGGAAAATTCACTGCGTGGCGACCGGCAACGCCAAACGAGATGGGCCAGCACTGAGGCTGCAACCTGAGATCTCGGGAATTTCCCAGAGCCGCTGCTTCGGACGCATCGCCGTCACCGGAGTTACCACTTCAATACGCTTCGAGAGATTCCGGAACATCCAATCGGCGGAACCGATATAGAACTCGCTCTTGAGCGGGTTTTCGGCGCCCGCGCCAAAGTAGTAGATGCGCGAGTGTTCGAGGAAGCGGCCGATGACGGAGCGGACGCGAATGTTTTCGGTCTGGCCAGGACACCCGGTTTGAGGCAGCAGAATCCCCTGGCGATCAGATCAATGGAAACGCCGGCACGGACGCTTCGCAGAGCGCCTCGGTCACTCTCCGTTTTCAAAAGGATCCTCTAAACGCCCGACTTCCCGGCAATCACTTCGTACGGCCGCATCATTTCGTTATCTTCGTGCTCGAGAATATGGCAGTGCCACACGTAACGGCCGGCGTAGCCCTCGAAGCGGACGATAATGCGCGTCACTGCTCCCGGGGTGGCGCGGACGGTATCTTTCCAACCGGCTTCGACGGGATCGGGCGGGACGGCTTCCGCTACATAGCGGATTTGTTTCTTGATCAGATATTCGGTCACGTCGAACGGACGGCGGTCGAGAATCTGGAAGCGAACCAAATGCAGATGGATGGGGTGGGAATCGTCGGTCACATTGATGAATGACCAGATTTCGGTGCTATCGAGCAGCGGATTTTCCGTTATGGGATCATGCCAGCGCGCGCCATTCAGCAGATGAGTGATGGGCTCGTCAAGAATGCTGTCGAATTCCTCGAGCGCCAGATTGCGGGTACGGATGGCCGTGGAGGCGGGCATTCTGGGAACCGGTCTCAAGGCTTTGGGCAACGAACTCGTGTCGTTACTCGCGGCGCGCGCCACGCGAAACTGCAGAACGTTGAAGCCTTCGTTGCGCAGCACGATCTGCTCCCCGCGATGTTCCGCGAAATCAACGATAAAGTCCGATCGCTCGCCGGGCGCAAGAAACACGCTTTTGGACTCGACAGGCGCGGGAAGCAATCCCTGATCGGAGCCGATTTGGAAAAATGTCTGGCCGTTCCCGAGCAGCAGAGTGTAAAAACGGCCATTCGAACCGTTCAGCAGACGGAACCGGTACTTACGCGGCTCGACGTCCAGATAGGGGAAAAGCTTGCCGTTGACGAGTACGGCATTTCCGAAAACCTCCGGCACCCATGGCGCCTCCGGCTGGTTTGAAACCGGATAGTAGAGCTGGCCGTCGGCGGTCAACAGGCGATCGAAAATCACCAACGGAATTTCGTACTTCCCATTCGGCAAGTTGAGCCCATCTTCGAATTTGTCGCGGATGATAAACAGCCCGACCATGCCGGCATAAATGTTCAAGCGGTTGATACCCATGGCGTGATCGTGGTACCAGAGAAGCGCCGGTTCCTGTTGGTTCGGATAATGATAAAGCCGCGATTTTCCGGAAACGTACCAATCGTCGGGGTAACCATCGCTCTCCGGCGCAGTTTTGGCGCCGTGCAGATGAACCACGGTTCGCACCGCGGGTTGATGCGCTTCGGCGCCCATCAGATTGTGATCGATGGGCAAGAAGTGCTCGCGCGGTAGTTCATTCGGCCAATCGACCAAGAGCCCTTCGCCGCTGCGCGTTTCGAAGACCGGGCCCGGAACGCTGGATCCGTAGGACCAGAAACGCGTCGGGCTCACATCGCGGTGAATTTTGCTGTGAATTTCGCGGATCGGCATGCGGTAGTACGGCAGACGAACCCGAGCGTCATCGGGGGCAGGCCGGATGCCGGCGCTTTTCGCAACCGGCAACAAGGGAAGCGGATCGACGAAGGCAGCTAGTGTATTTGGATCGAGCATCGACGGCAGAGGCGCCATTTTTGGCATCTGATGGCCGGGAACCATGAGAGCGGGCATCATGAGCCCGCTGTTTTGAAAGAACTGGCGGCGTGTAATTGGAAATAGCTCCTTAACGCAGAATAAGCGGGAAGGCCTCTGCGGCCCTCCCGCCCCATGACAAGTCTGTAAGTTGCGATAGTTCCTTCTTACTGCGGTTCGCCAGTCGTTTCAGATAAGGTGACAGTGGGATTCGGCGTCTGGCTGAAGTTAAACATCGAGGCAATCGAGTTGGCGATGCCGTCAAAGGATCCCTGGCCGATGCGCTCGCCGCCGAGCCAATTGTCTTCCACAAAGTGGATGATCGAACTCTGGTCGGTCAGAGTGTGATCGACGAAATTCGGCTTGGCGTAGGGCGAAATAACCATCATGGGCTGGCGGACGCCATAGCCGCAGCGGCCTTGCGCATGAGTGGTTGCGGGATTAACCCCGGGGAGCGCATTTGCGCCGTTGCTGCAAGCGCCCGTTCCTGTTAGGGCATCGGCGGTGGTGTTCGATCCGTTGATGATTGGACCCATTTGGTGGTCGTACCAGCCATCGGAGTCATCATAGGCGATCACCACCGCGGTGTTGGCCCAACCTGGTTGGGACTCGAGGAAGGTGACCACGTGAACGATGAACGCCTGCTCGTCGAGAGGATTGGAATTTCCCGGGTGGGCATCTTGATAGGACGGCGCTTTCAGAAAGCTCACCGCCGGGAAATTTCCCGCCGAGACTGCCGCATAGAAGTCGTAGATATCGTATTGATGGTTCCCGGCGTCGCCTTGTTTGCCGATCATCGCCACAGACGTCGGGCGGGTGTGCGCCAGGTTGGCCGTCGAGGCATAGTACTGGAACGGCTGGTGGTGAGGAACGTAGTCGGCCTCAGTCAGCCCGGTGATCGGCGACACGGTGCTTCGGTTGCATTGTGTGCTTCCGTTGGCGTTGGTACGCGTCAAATCGAAGCCGCCTTCAAACCAGCCCCACGATACTCCGGCGGCGTTTAACAGGTCGCCGATGTTCTTGCCGCCTAAGCTGACCTGGAACTTCGTTGATCCGGAACATGTGTCGCCGATGGGATCGGCATCATTGATCAGTGTCGTCCCGCCGTTGCCGTCGCTCACAACCGCGGAGCTTGGTCCATTAACCATCGCGTTCACGCCATTGGTCTGGCCCGAGATGACGTTTAGAGCGCCCGGCGTTGAGGGTCCAAATTGCGAGCCGAAAGAATTGTCGTCCAAAGCGAAGCGCTGGGCATAGTTCCACAGCGCGGTGACGGTGTTGCCGTCGTAATAGCCCATCACCAGGCCCTTCGTGAAGACTACTGGCGGATAATACTTGGGCGGAGCGCCGGCGCTACCGGTTGAGATCGGGAAAAGATCCATCAACCCGTGATCGAATGAGGCTTGTTCCGGCGTGTAGCTGTGGTTCTGATCGGCCGTCAGCGCCTGCGACCTATCGAGCCGGAATGGATTTGCGGCTCCCGTGCCATTGGCCGAGTTAGTGAAGTTCGGATTCGCCGTCAGGAGAGCGCCAGTAAGTCCGTTCACCGACGGTGTGCCCGCGGCGGCAGTGAAGCGCGGCTGTCCGGGAGGGTTGAGTGCGTTCGGATACGTCCCGAAGTAATGATCGAACGATATATTTTCGCCGAAAATCACCACCACGTGCTGAATCGGCGTAACTGGCGTGCTCTGGTAGGCACTCGCTAGCTGCGGGTCAATCGAAAGACCCAGGAAAAGTGCTGTCACTAACGAAATGGAAAGCGATTGGCGCATAGTTCCTCGTCGAAATTTTGTAGGACACTACTCCTCCGGGAGTAGCCACTGGTCAGCCTATCTGGCGAAAGTTACATCTGAATAAATATACGCAGGTTTGAGGGAGACACAAATTTCTCATCGTTTTGTAACTAAAAAGTGATTTGTAACGGCGCAACTTACAGCTTAGGCTAGGAGATGTCTACGCTGGAGCGACCTCAACCATGAAAACATTTTTGCTTTTATGCAGTGCATCCACTCTCCTTTCCTGCCTCTGCAGTGCGGCGGCATTTACCACCGGAACTCCGAATGATTTCGGCTCCGGCCTCTCCCCTATCTTTGGCACGCCGGTGAATTTCGATGGCCTGACACCGAACACGGTGCTCGCCTCTGGCGCGTTCTCTAGCGTCGGGGTTACGTCGATCGTTGACGACGGAGGGTCCACGCCTCTCAATGTTTTACCATTCAGCTCAATGAGCGGACCGAACGAAATCGGCACTGCCGGGCCCACCTATGCGGGCGACATCCTTATTACTCTGAGCGCGCCAACCAATGAGATCGGCATCGGCATCGCTAGCGACGGAAGCACTTCCGTCACTTTAAAGGCGACCACTGTCGGAGGCGTCGTCACGACCGAGACCATCAGCAGCGTATCGGCCACACCGCTCGGAAATTTCGATGGCTACTATGTTTTTAGCGATCCGTCGTTCGACCTGGCTTCTCTCGAGATCATCTCGAGCCAGAACCTGGCGATTGACGATCTTCAGTTTGCCCCCACTCCGGAGCCGGCGAGCCTCACTTTACTGGGTGCAGGCGCAGGTCTTTTGGGCTTGGCTGGATTGAGGCGCAAAAAGGCTTAGTTTTCCGCCACCGGATCCTCCGGGCGGCGACGATGTTAGCCTGAACAAGTGCGTTTCTTGTTGTTTCTTCTGGCGGGCGTCGTGATGGCACAAACTCCGGCGCCCAAATCTCAGGCGGCTAACCCCAAGCCGGCTTCAGCGGCAAAGCGCGCGCCTTCCCGATCGGCCGTTAAGCCGAAACCCGCCGCGCCCGCGCTCGTGACGGACGATCAAAAAACGATCTATGCCCTCGGGCTCACAATTTCACGCTCGCTATCCCCGTTCGCTTTATCCCCGGCGGAGATCGAGATTGTGAAGCGAGCTCTCGCGGATGCCGCCGCGGGCAAACCGGCGATCGACTTGAGTACCTGGGGGCCAAAGATCGAGCCGCTTGCTCGTGCCCGCACGGCCCTGGTAGCGGAACGAGAAAAAGCCGCGTCAAAGGCATATTTCGAGAAGGCCGCTGCGGAACCGGGTGCGCTGAAGACGGAGTCCGGTCTTATCTATCGCGAGCTGAGGCCGGGTACGGGGGCTTCGCCCAAAGCGACGGACACTGTGAAAGTCAACTACCGCGGCACGCTGGTCAATGGCACTGAGTTCGACAGCTCCTACAAGCGAAATGAGCCCGCGCAGTTCGCACTGAACGGCGTGATACGCTGCTGGACCGAAGGCGTTCAAAAGATGAAAGCCGGCGGCAAAGCGATGTTAGTTTGTCCTTCGGATCTGGCTTATGGAGATAGCGGCCGGCCGGGTATTCCGGGCGGCGCAACGCTTGTCTTTGAAATCGAGTTACTGGACGTTATGGGCACCCACTAAAGAAACGGATTGCGAATTTCAATTCCCCCGATGCTTCGCCCGTCCGGCAAATCTTCGGTGAGCAGCACCGTACAATCCGCTACCGCCGCAGCGCTGACAATCAGCGCATCATAGAAGGAAAGCCCAGCGCTGGCCGATGTGGCGAGCGCTCGTGAGTAGAGCGACATTTCAGGAAAAATTTCGCAAAGCGGCATCAGAACCCGATCGAGGTACACCAGAGCGTCCGAAACGGACAACGGCCGGGCGAATTTCCGGGTTGCCACATTGAGGAACTCCTGTACGACCTGGTAGCTGATTACTCCCATTCGGTCGTCGAGCGCCTGGGCGACCAGGAACCGGGCCTTCTCACGCTTCTGGGGCGCGCTCGAGTCAAACGTGTAAACGAAGATGTTGGTGTCGAGGAACGACTTGCCACGCCTTCGGCTCATCGCTCGTTTCGTTCTTCCCGTGAAAAACTGCGTGTGGTCTTGACATGCGCAAAGCGCTTCGTCAGCTCTTTGTATTCTTTGCTGCCACCATCGGCACCGGCATATCGCTCAAGCCATTCACGAAAGGCGGAATTCAGCGTCTTCTTTTCCCGAGCAGCGCGTAGGCGCCCCCTTTCAATCAGAGTTTCGTCGGCGCTGAGAGTGATGTTCTTCACTATTTCAGTGTACACACTTTTCGTGTGACTGGCTGCCTGGCAGTCGCAGTGGAGTACAACAAGTAACAGGGCCAATGGGCGACGGACACACTGCAATGAATCCATCTGCCAGTGCGCCTGCGCTGCGTGTCTCGAATCTTATTAAGAGGTACCCAAAGGCTAAAACAAACGCGGTAGACGGCGTTTCATTCGAGGTTTCACGGGGAGAGATCTTCGGACTTCTGGGACCGAATGGAGCCGGCAAGACGACCACCATCGGCGTGCTGACCACGGCCATTCTGCCGACCGAGGGCAGGGCTTCGATCATGGGTGTTAACGTGGCTCGCGACCCGATTGACGTCAAGCAGCGAATCGCCGTGGTACCGCAGCAAAGTAATTTGGACCGGAGCCTCAAGGTACGCGAGATTCTGACCTTCCATGCGGCATACCACGGAGTTTCACGCAAAGAGCGCGAGCCGTTGGCCGACAAGCTGCTCAATGAACTGGGGCTCGGCGAGCGGAAAAATGAAAAGGTAAACCGCTACTCCGGCGGCATGGCGCAGCGCTTGATGATCGCTCGCGCCCTTATGCATGGACCGGATGTTTTGTTCCTCGACGAACCGACGAATAATCTCGATCCGCAATCGCGGCTTTTTCTGTGGGAGCGAATCCGGGAGCTGAATGCGCAAGGTCTCACAATCCTGCTCACTACGCATGATATGGACGAGGCCGATAAGCTGTGCCATCGCATCGCGATCATGGATCATGGCAAGATTTTGGTGAACGATACCTCCGCCGAGCTGAAGAAGTTAATCCCCGGTGGCACCGTGTTGGAAGTGCGAGCCTGTGCGCCGCTGCCGGAAGACGCGCCGGTCGTTCGTGAGCGCATTCTGACGGCGCTAAGCGCGCTTCCTGGCGCGACTAAAGTGGATGCGGTCGATACAGTCGACGAAGAACAGACCGAGCCTGGATCTCTGACCTTCCGGCTTTATGCGGAAGCGGCAAATGCTTTGATAGGGCCGGCTGCGCAGACAGTCCTGGTGGCCGGCGCCGAGGTTCGTGATCTCAGCGTCAAGCAGCCGACGCTCGAAGAGGTTTTCATTTTTCTGACCGGGAGGCATCTTCGCTAATGGCCGCGAACCGCACCGAATTGGCAGTGAAAGCGTTCGCCGCCATTCTGCATCGCGATTTGGTGGTGACCGGGCGCGAATTTGTTCCGTTTCTTTTACAGGCGCTGATGCAGCCGCTGTTTTTCCTGTTCATTTTTGGCAAAGTACTGCCGAATATCGGCTTGGCGTCCGGCAATTTTGCGGCGCTGATGCTGCCCGGCATCGTGGCGCTGACGGGCATGATCGCCGCCATGCAGGGAGTGACACTGCCGCTGGTGCTGGATCTCGGTTTCGCCCGCGAGATTGACGACCGGCTGCTCTCACCGCTGCCCATCTGGTGCGTGGCGCTCGAAAAGGTGCTCTTCGGAGCGATGCGCGGCGCCATCGCAAGCTCGGTCATTTTCCCGCTCGGCTGGTGGATTCTGGGCGACGGCTTCGCGGTTCGAACCGACCGCATTCCGGTAGTGATCGGCATGGTCTTGATGACCGCGTGCGTGGGCTCAACCATCGGATTGTTGATGGGAACCATCATCAAACCGGAACAGATCAGCCTCATGTTTACTCTGATCTTTACGCCGCTGCTCTTCACCGGCTGCACTTACTATCCCTGGGGAGCGCTGATCCATATTCGATGGTTTCAGGTCGTCACGCTATTTAATCCACTTACTTATGGTGCGGAGGGACTGCGATATTCCATGGTGCCGCCGCTTAATGGACAGGATTTCCCGACGTTGAACCTATATTGGATATTGGGGGCGTTGGGCGTGTCGGTGATTATTATGTTTGCGATCGGAACGCGCACGTTTTACCGGAGAGTGGTGACATAGAGCCATGCCGTTGCCGGGTTTCGATCCCATCGTCGAGCAATGGTTCAGCGACCGCTTTGGCCAGCCGACTCAACCCCAGGCGGCAGGCTGGCCCGAAATTGCGAGCGGGCACGACACGCTGATCTGCGCACCCACCGGTTCGGGCAAAACGCTGGCGGCATTTCTGATTTGCCTGGACCGGCTGGTGCGGGCCGCGCGCGCGCAAACTTTGGCGGATGAGACGCAGGTTCTTTATGTGTCGCCGCTGAAGGCGCTCAGCAACGACGTGCATCGGAATCTGGAGGCGCCGCTCGAGGAAATCGCCCGAATGGCTGACCGGCAAGACATTCCGTGGATGTCGATTCGAACGGCCGTCCGCACCGGCGACACGCCGATGCCGGAACGCACGCGGATGCTGAAGAAACCGCCGCACATCCTGGTCACCACGCCGGAATCGTTGTTCATTCTGCTAACGGCCGACAAATCGCGCGAGATGCTGCGAACCGTCTCGACCGTAATTGTGGATGAAATTCATGCGATGGCGGACGATAAGCGCGGCGCGCACCTGATGCTTTCACTTGCGCGGCTGGATGCGTTGACCGGGAAGCGGGCGCAGCGGATCGGCCTTTCCGCCACCGTGAAGCCGGTCGAAGAAGTGGCGCACCTGCTCGGCCAAAATACGCGCATCGTGGACATCGGCCACCGGCGCGAGATGGAGCTCGCGGTCGAAGTGCCGCGCGACGAACTGGCGGCGGTTTCGAGCACGGAGATGTGGAATGAGATCTATGACCGCATCGCGGAATTGATCCTCGAAAATCGCACCACGCTGGTATTCGTGAATACCAGAAAGCTTTCCGAACGGATCGCGCACGCTCTCGGGAGCCGCCTGGGCGAAAATGTCGTGCTGCCGCACCACGGGAGTCTCTCGCGCCAGCTTCGGCTGGATGCGGAATCGCGCCTGAAACGCGGCGAATTGCGCGCGATCGTCGCGACGGCGTCGCTCGAACTGGGAATCGATATTGGAACGATCGATCTGGTCTGCCAAATCGGTTCTCCCCGCTCGATCGCGGTGGCGCTGCAGCGCATCGGGCGATCGGGGCACTGGGTGGGCGCAAAACCGAGTGGACGCCTGTTCGCCACAACGCGTGATGAACTGATCGAATGCGCCGCAGTGGTCTCGGCGATTCGCAAGGGCGAGCTCGAACGGATCGAAATCCCGCAAAATGCGCTCGATATTCTGGCCCAGCAGATCGTGGCCGCAGCGGCGGCCGGGTCATGGAAAGAAGATGAGCTTTACCAACGGTTCCGCTCGGCGTATCCGTACCGGAATCTCGCGCGCAAAGATTTCGATGCCATTGTCGAGATGCTTTCCGAGGGCATCGCGACGTCACGGGGTAGAAGCGGAGCTCTGCTGCATCGCGACCAGGTCAATGGACGCGTGAAGGGACGCCGCGGCGCGCGACTCGCGGCGATCACTTCCGGAGGCGCTATTCCGGAAAACGCCAATTACACAGTTGTAGCGGAGCCGGATGGGAAAACGGTCGGCACCTTGGATGAGGATTTCGCGATCGAAAGCAATGCCGGAGATGTTTTTCTACTTGGAACTCATTCCTGGCGGATTAAACGAGTGGAGATGGGACGCGTTCGAGTGGATGACGCGCATGGCGCGGCGCCCACCATTCCGTTCTGGCTGGGCGAGGCGCCGGGGCGCTCGCGCGAACTTTCGGCCGAAGTGGCGCACGTCCGCGAACGGATCGTCTCCGATTCCGAGCCGGCGCCCGCATTTCTCATGAGTGAATGCGGCCTGGATGAGGCCGGAGCAAAACAGGCGACCGTCTACGTTCGGGCTGGCGCGGCAGAGCTGGGTGCTCTCCCCTCGCAAAGCACGGTTGTCGCCGAACGCTTTTTCGATCAAGCCGGCGGCATGCAATTCGTCTTGCACGCGCCGTTTGGTTCGCGGATTACGCGAGCCTGGGGCTTAGCGCTGCGCAAGCGTTTTTGCCGCACGTTCAATTTCGAATTGCAAGCGGCGGCTACCGATGACGGGCTGGTGTTGTCCCTCAGCGACCAGCATTCGTTTCCGCTGGAACTGGTATTCGCATTTCTGAAGGCTGCGACGGTAGAGGATGTGTTGCGGCAAGCGCTGCTGACGTCGCCGATGTTCGCCGCGCGATGGCGATGGAATATTACGCGCGCGCTCGCAATTCTGCGATTCAGCGGAGGCAAACGGGTACCGACCGCGATCCAACGCATGCGATCCGACGATCTGCTGGCGGCGGTTTTTCCGGACCAGGTTGCCTGCGCGGAAAATTTGACTGGACCGATCCGCATTCCGGATCACCCGCTGGTCAACGAGACGATCGACAACTGCCTGCATGAAGCGATGGACATTGACGGATTGCGCGAGGTTTTGGCGGGCATCGAAAACCATAGCATTCGCACGGTCGCGATCGACACGGCGCAAGCTTCTCCCTTCTCGCACGAGATTCTGAATGCGAATCCGTACGCCTTTCTGGACGATGCTCCACTCGAAGAGCGCCGCACGCGAGCCGTACAGTTGCGGCAAACACTCGGGACCGACGTGACCGGCGGAGACGGCGTGCTCGATGCGGCGGTGATCGATCAGATCTCGGCGGAGTCGTGGCCGGAAGCAAGGGACGCCGATGAGTTACATGACGCGCTGCTGACGTTAGTAACATTGCCGCCCGCCGGGGAATGGCAAGGATTTTTCGAAGAGCTCGCCGCGACCGGGCGAGCATCGATCGTCAGCCGAAACGGTTCTACGTTTTGGGTGGCGACGGAACGCAGCTCGCTCGCAGGCGATGCAAATGCCGTCGTGTCCGGTTGGATGGAATCGCTCGGACCGGCGACGGCTTCGAGTCTCGCCGCCTTGTTGGCATTTCCTCCGGACGAAGTGGACGCGGCGCTCTTGCGGCTCGAAGCGCAAGGGCAGATATTGCGTGGCCACTTTCGCAGCAAAGACGGTGAGGTGGAATGGTGCAATCGCCGCATCCTGGCGCGGATTCACCGCGCGACATTAGGACGTTTGCGACGCGAGATCGAACCCGTAACGGCGCTCGATTTCGAACGTTTCCTACAGGCCTGGCAGCATACCGCGCCGGGGAGCCAACTGCACGGCGCGGATGGAACACTGCAAATTATCCGGCAATTGCAGGGCTATGAAATTCCGGCCTCGGCCTGGGAAGCGGAAATTCTGGGGCGCCGGATTGCGAAATACGAACCCGAATTTCTCGATGAACTCTGTTTCTCCGGCGAAGTCATGTGGGCGAGAGTGTCACCGCACCCGGCGGTGGCTGAGAATCGGCGTGTGCGGCCCACGCGAATCGCACCGGTGGCCATTTTCCTGCGCGAAGATGCGGATTGGCTCATGCGTGGCGATGCGGCGGATTCGTCCGGGCTCTCTCACCCGGCCCGCGATGTACTGCTTGCACTGGAACGGCACGGCGCGAGCTTCTTTGCCGACCTGGCGCGGCAAACCGGGCGTTTGTCGAGTGAAGTAGAAGACGGGCTGTGGGAACTGCTCGCGGGAGGATTCGTTACGGCGGACGGATTCGATAATCTGCGGGCACTCATCGATCCGAAACGGCGCCGCGGCGAAGGGCGCGGCAGCACCAAACGGCCGCGGCATGCCGCCGGGCGCTGGGCGCTGCTCCGCCGCACCGGGACCGGCCTGAATCATGCCGAACGCGTGGAACGGTTCGCGCGCCAATTGCTCATCCGATGGGGCGTTCTGCTGCGTGACTTGCTGGTTCGGGAAACGCTCGCGCCGCCTTGGCGGGACCTGCTTCCTATCCTTCGAAGAATGGAGGCACGCGGCGAAATTCGCGGGGGGCGGTTTGTCTCGGGCTTTACGGGAGAGCAATTCGCGCGGCCGGAAGCTCTCGAGTTGCTGCGCGCCATGCGGCGCAACCCAAGCAGTCAAGAGAGCGTCACTCTTTCTAACGCAGACCCGTTGAATCTTACGGGAATCATTTTGCCAGGCCCGCGCGTAAGCCGCTTAGCCGCGATCGGACTCGCGTCGGCTTGAACGAAAGCGCGGTGCGACGGCATAATTGAGCTGCACCAGCACGATAAACGCGATGCTCCAATATGTATCGATCAGACAGAGCAGCGCGCCGAGTGCATACAACCCTTGCGCGATGAGAATCCTCCTTTTGACGGCCTTGCTCACGTCCTCCGTTACGTCCTCGGTCAGAAGGCCCGCGCGGCGCGCATACGCCCAGCTACCGTAAAGAACGATTCCCAGCAGCAATATGTTGGCCCAATAGCAAATCAAGGCCGCACGGAAGTGAATGAATTCCGAAAGCAGCCTGGTGGAGAACGGCATGAGCGTAACGGCAAACAAGAACGCGATGTGGATCCATGAAAGATGGCGGTCGCTGCGGGCAAAGTGATTGAGCTGCGCCTGCTGACCCATCCAGAAAATCCCGAGCGTCAAGAAGCTCATCAGGTAAGAAATCACCTGCGGCGCCATATTCCCCAGAGCGAACCACAAACCTTGTTCGCCATGAATCGCCTCTTTCACTGGGACGCGCAGATCCAACACCAGCAGGGTCATGGCCACGGCAAAGATACCGTCACTTAAGGCGGCGATCCGTTCCACGCTTTGGCCGGTGATGCGGTTGTAGGACGTGCGCATGGGAGTTAGGCGGACCTGACCATTTTTGAGTTGAGCACTCCGGTGGACAACGTAAGGTCCGGTGCCGCCCAGCGCAGGGCGGCTAGCGATCCGCGCGTCCGTTCGGCAGTCAAAGTAATCTCCGG
>DASYAX010000406.1:0-3402 GCA_036501045.1 Bryobacteraceae bacterium | reverse complement strand
CTGGAACAAGATACTGAAAGGCTCCAATCTCTCCACAGGCTGCTCGATGATGTCCATGAGCTCCGCGGATCCAAAAGTGATTTTCGCGGGCATGTGGGATTTCCGGCGCAAGGGCTGGACGTTCCGCTCCGGCGGCGACGGTCCCACCGCCCCTAGTGGCAGCGGCCTCTTCATGACCACTGACGGCGGCGCTACTTGGACCGATCTCGACGAAAACAGCGCGAAGGGTTTGCCGCCCAAGCCGTGGGGCCGCATCGCGGTTACCGTTGCTGGTTCCAAACCGAATGTAGTGTACGCGCTAATCGAATCCACGCGCAGCGCGCTCTATCGTTCCGACGACGGAGGAAAAACCTGGCAAGAGCGCGACCGCAGCCAGTGGATGGTGTGGCGCCCGTTTTACTTCGCGAACCTCATCGTAGATCCCAAGAACGAAAACAAAGTTTACAAACCCGATCTCACCCTGATCATGAGCGACGATGGCGGCAAGAGCTTCAGCTCGATCGGAGGCAGCGCTCACGGCGATTTCCACGACGTGTGGGTGAACCCGGACAACACCAATCACCTGATTGCCGGCGACGATGGCGGTGTCTGGTATTCGTACGACAGCGGCAACACTTGGTGGAAGGCGGGCAACCTGCCGATTTCCCAGTTCTATCACGTCAGTCTCGACGATGCTGACCCGTTCCATGTTTTCGGCGGCCTGCAGGACAATAGCGATTGGATCGGTGACTCCGCGTATCCCGGCGGAATCACCAATCACCGGTGGGAAAATCTATACGGTGGCGATGGCTTCTTCGTATTTTCTGATCCCGCCGATCCCAATTACGTCTATGCCGAAGCGCAGGGTGGCGATGTTTCGCGTGTGAATCGCGTCACTCTCTCTTCGCGTAGCATCAAGCCCCAGCCTAACTACGGAGAAGGGAAGCTGCGTTTCAACTGGAACACGCCGATTCACATGAGTCCCAGCGAGAAGGGCACCATCTACATTGGCGCGCAATTCCTTTTCCGCTCGCGCGACCACGGCCAGACCTGGGACCGTATTTCTCCCGATCTCACCACGAATGATCCGGAAAAGCAGAAGCAGGAAGAATCCGGCGGCGTCACCGTGGACAATTCCTACGCCGAGATGCACACCACCATCTATTCCATCAGCGAATCTCCGCGCGACGGACAGACTATTTGGGTCGGCACAGACGATGGCAACGTGCAGTTCACCCGCGACGGCGGTAAAACCTGGACCAACGTCGTCGCCAACGTTCCTGACCTCCCGAAATCTTCATGGGTCTCATGGGTAGAGGCCAGCCGCTTCGATCCAGCTACCGCCTATGCCACCTTCGACCGCCACACCTTTGGTGACATGGACCCACACGCGTACAGAACGACTGATTATGGCAAGACCTGGACCTCAATCGTCTCCAAAGACAGCGGAGTGCGCGGTTTTGCGCACGTCATCAAAGAAGATACCGAATCGCCGAACCTGCTTTTTCTGGGCACCGAATTTGGTTTGTGGGTATCGCCTGACGGCGGCCAGCAGTGGGCGCAGTACAAGGGCAACGAATTTCCAGACGTCCCCGTCCGCGACATCGCCATTCAACCGCGCGAATCTTCACTCGTCGTCGCCACGCACGGCCGCGGCATCTGGATCGTTGACGACATTACGCCGCTACGCAAACTCACTCCCGAAGTAATGGCGCAAGATGCCGCCTTCGTTCCCGGCAAGCCCGTTCAGCAGCGCTTGAACGCCAACGGCGGCTGGCCCGACGGCAGCGCCGCGTTCACCGGACCGAATCCGCCCGACGGCGCTTTGATTTACTACTTTCAGAAGAAACGCCACATCTACGGCAAGATGAAAATTGAGATCCTCGACGCGCAAGGAAAATTCGTGGACACCGTTCCGGCCAATAGCCGTCGCGGGCTCAGCCGCGTGGAATGGTCCATGCGCCTGAAGGCTCCGCACGTCCCGCCGGCAGCCACCGCGGCATTCGAGGCCGCCACCGGCCCGCGCGTTTTGCCCGGCACCTACACCGTTAAAATGACGCGCGGCACCGAAACCTACACCACCCCGCTGGTCGTGAATCTCGATGCGCGCGCCAAATTCTCCATCGCGGACCGCAAGGAAAATTTCGAAGCGATCATGCGCGTCTACAACCTCCTCGGCGACATGACCTTCGACGTGGAACGCATCAACGGCGTGCGCGACGAACTCGCCGCGCGAGCCGCAAAGCTTCCCGCAAACGATCCTCTACGCAAGCAACTCGAATCCCTCGTTGCCAAGTGCGAAGAGATGCGCAAGAAGATTGTCGCCACCACCGAAGGCGGCGCAATCACAGGAGAAGAGCGCATCCGCGAACACACCACCGAGCTATACGGCGATCTGAACAACTACGAGGGCCGTCCCGCCGCGTATCAATTGGCGCGCATTGACTCACTCACGCACGACCTCGACGACGTCTCCAAGGACTTCGATGCCTTCACTGCCAAAGACCTCAGTGCGGCAAACGCATCGCTGAAGAAGAAAAAACTCGAACCCGTTCAGCCCCTCTCGCGCGAGCAGTGGGACAAAACCAGCAGCGACTCCGATTCCGCCGGCGCGCCCAGCGGCATGCTCTGGCACGAGCGCGATTAGGCGCGGAACTTACCTCAGCGCATTTGCGTACATTCAACCGGGGCTGGAGGTGTATCAGTGGGAACACTCTGGCAGGATTTCTCCTACGCCGGTCGCGTGCTCAGGAAGAGCCCCGGCTTTACCGCGGTTGCTATTCTCACTTTAGCCCTCGGCATCGGCGCGTCCGCAGCCATCTTCAGCGTGATTGACCACGTCCTCCTCGAGCCTTTTCCTTACAAAAACGCGAACCGTCTGATGACCATCGAAATTCATGATACTGACCAGAGCGATCCCGGCGGCCGCGGCGGATTTACCACTCCTGAGTTTTTGGACTATGCCGAACAGAGTCACGTGTTCGACGGCGTCATCGGCGATAGCAACGCCGACGTGCTCTACACCACCAAGGAAGGAACGGAACGCTTCAACGGCCATCGCGCCACTCCCGGCACCTTCGAATTTCTCGGTGTTCCACCGCTTCTTGGCCGCGCGTTGCAGCCGGACGATTACAAACCTGGTGCGCCGCCTGTATTCGTGATGCGTTACAAAACTTGGGTCGCGCGTTTCAGCTCCGATCCGAAAATCCTGAACCAAACATTTGTGCTGAACGGAACGCCCCGCACTCTCGTCGGCGTCATGCCTCCACGCTTTGCTTTCGGCGACGCAGACCTCTGGATGCCCGATCCATTGGATCGCTCATCCATGGTAAGCGATAGCCAATTTCCAATCTATTGGTGGTTGCTCACCCGTCTAAAGCCCGGCGTCTCCGTCCCGCAGGCTGAGGCGGACCTCACGCTCGT
>DASYAX010000405.1:0-14980 GCA_036501045.1 Bryobacteraceae bacterium | reverse complement strand
GAGCTGCGTGCGGCATTGTGCGTCGGGATCGGGTGTCCTGGCGTTCGTCGCCGCCGTGAAGATCAGAGTTGCTTCGGTCGCGCGATTCACATGTAGCTGATTCCCGCCGCGCGCAGCAATTTCGCCATCGGAAATCACGCGCACTGCGCCGCTAAAGGCCGTACCCGTCCGCGGTTCCTCCGCATAATTCTTGCTGTTGGGCGGAAGAGCGATGCCGCGCAGCACAATTACGTTCGCGCCAAACGAAGGCTCCAGTTTGGCGGTGGCGTTTTCCACGCGGCTCATACCTACCAGGAACGACAAACCACCAGGACGCCCAGCCGTGAGATGCAGAACGATGACCGCGTCCGGATAAGAGGCGAATGCCGTTCTCGTGTAATGAATGCCGTTCAGATCGTACTGAATCCCGAGAACTCCGTCAAAGAGGTCGAGCGAGCGGCGATAGTCTTTCACCTTGGAGGCATCGGCATCATCGAAGTCGAGCGTCAAATCGCCAAGCGGCTCGTAGGGAGGCTGGCGTCGAGGAACGGCCAGGAGGCTCTTCTCCGCCAGCGCTTGCGCTTCCATGACCTTGCCCTCTAATAGCAAGCGCCGCACGACAGGCACATTGGCGCGCGCCTCCGGATTGACGCGGTCCATTTGCTTTCCGGCGTAAATCGTCTCTTCGTTCAATTGCAGATGCTCGCCGGCAACTCCGCCAAAGACCATCGCCGCCAACCGCCCGTTGCCGATGGGCAGCGCTTCGCTCCAGGTATTCGCCGGTGTTGTATACCAAAGTGACGTGTACCAAAGCTGAGGCGGCTTGGCCGCCGCCATCGACAGTGCGAGGAGTGCGGCGAAGAATCGCATCAGCCGCGAATACCCAACGTCTGCATCAGGCGGTCTGTCTCCACGTAAGCCTCCCGAACCCAATCGACAATCTTGTCCGGCTCGGGCGAGTATTCGAGCTCGATACTCACCGTTCCGTCGAAACCGGTACTCTTGATGGCTTCGAGGTAAGGGAGAAAAGGCACGACGCCGCGGCCCGGCGGCAAGTCCCCATGCTTTAGGCCGTCGCAATCGGAGAGGTGCACATGCGCGATGCGCTTTTCGAGGCGTGCGATCTCCGGCGGCGGTGTGTGCGCGAGCACCATATGAGAAATATCGATATTGGCTCTCACCGCCGGATGCGCCACATCGTCAAGGAAGGCGGCCATTTTGTCGATTGTGTTGACTAGCGACAGCGCAAATGGCTCGAGCTCCAGGGCAATCTCGAGATTCAGGCTTTTCGCATGATCGCCGAGCTCTCGAACGCACTCCGCCGCCCATTTCCATTGATCTTTGGGAGCGATGACTTCCTGCTGCCAGATATATTCGCCCAGCACCAGTAAGAGGTTCTTCGCTTCCAGGCCGTAACAGAAATCGAGGTACGCTTTGGCGCGCTCGACATGAAAGCGGCGCACCGCGGCATTGAAATCCGCTATGCCGAGCGCGCAGCAGGGCACCGAGGTTACCGGCAGGTGCGCCTCGCGGCACGTCTCGCGAATCAGGAAACGCTCTTTCGCGTCGATCTCGAGCGGGTCCGCGAAGATGTCGATCGAATCGAAGCCCAGCTCTTTGGTAAGCCGGATCCCCTCTGCCGTGCCGATTGGTGAGCCAAGCCAAGCCGAATTAATCAGTCCCAACTTCATCCGTTCATTGATATCATCATGGCCGCGTGAATCTCGAGTACCTGGCGCCCGCTCCGGCGCGTTCCGATTACGGAATTGGTGTTGTGGGGGCCGGTTTTATCGTGCGCGACATCCAACTGGTCGCCTACCAAAATGCCGGCTTTCCCGTTTTAGGCTTGATGTCCCGCACGCAGGAGAGAGCGCAGGAAGTAGCCAGGCTGCGCGGGATACCGCATGTGTATGGCACGCTCGAGGCGCTGCTCGAAAATCCCGCCATCGCGATCGTCGATATCGCGGTGCCGCCGGACCGGCAGCTTCCCATTGTGCGTCAAATCGCCGGCGCGCCCCGGAAACCGCAAGGAATTCTCGCGCAGAAGCCCTTGGCGATGGATTACCAGCAGGCTTTGGAACTTGTGCAAGTTTGCAAAGAAGCTGGAATCAAACTCGCCGTCAACCAGAACATGCGCTACGACCACTCGATTCGCTCCTTGAAGTCGCTGCTCGGGAAGGGCTGGCTGGGTGAACCCGTTCTCGCGACCATCGAGATGCGCGCCGTCCCGCATTGGCAGAAATGGCAGGCCGCCTATTCACGGCTCACGCTGTTGAACATGAGCGTTCATCATCTCGATTCCTTCCGTTATCTGTTCGGCGATCCCGCTGCCGTTTATGTAAGCGCCAGAAGCGATCCACGCACCAAGTTCGCGCATACCGATGGCATTTGCCTCTACATTCTCGAATATGACAACGGATTTCGTGCGTCTGCCTGGGATGACATTTGGGCCGGACCGCGCACGCCGCAAGACAATCTCGAACCCTACATTAAGTGGCGAGTCGAAGGAACGGAAGGCTTGGCCGAGGGTTTCATCGGCTGGCCGCAATACCCGAATCATCAGCCGAGCCAGCTCCGTTACACCAGCTCGCGCCAACCCGGCTTGTGGATTACGCCCAAGTGGAGTGAGGCATGGTTTCCCGATGCCTTCTCAGGCCCCATGGCGGCGCTGATGGACGCTCTCGCCCGCGGCGCCGAGCCCGAAAATAGCGGTGACGACAATTTGAAAACGATGGCTCTGGTCGAAGCTTGTTATCGCTCACTCGCAGAGAAGCGAGCGGTGCGGGTCGCTGAGATATGGCAGCATGAATAAGAGGAGCAATCCATGGCGCTTGGCCCCATTTCCAAAGATTTGATTCCGGAATACCGGCGGAAAGGATACATTGTCGTTCGCCGCATGTTCGATGCCGAAGAGATCGGCCTCTTGCGGCGCGCTTCGAAAGAAGATAAGACCATGGACGACCACGCCTTTGACCGCAGCGACGGCGAAGGACACACCGTCCGCCTCTCGCTTTGGAACCATCCAGGGGATACGCTATACGGCATGTTTGCGCGCTGCGAATCCATCGTTCGCTCCGCCGAAACGCTGCTTGAGGGCGAGGTCTATCACTATCACAGCAAGATGATCATGAAGGATGCCAAGGTAGGCGGTGCTTGGGCATGGCATCAGGATTATGGCTACTGGTATCAAAATGGCGTTCTCTCACCGGATCTGTGCAGCGCTTCCATCGCCGTAGATGCCGCCACGCGCGAGAACGGCTGTCTGCAGGTGATCGAAGGCTCGCATAACCTGGGCCGCATTGATCACGTATTGACGGGCGACCAGGCCGGCGCCGATCGCGAACGCGTCAACGCAATTCTTGCGCGGCTCCCCTTGGTCTATGTCGAAATGGACCCGGGCGACGTAGTGTTCTTTCACAGCAACCTACTGCATGCTTCGGCCGCGAACGAATCCGACAAGCCGCGGTGGTCGATGATTTGCTGCTACAACGCGGCGCGAAACGATCCCTACAAAGACGCGCATCACCCGCGCTACACGCCCTTAAAGGTCGTGCCGGATTCAGCCATTCGCGAAGCAGGTCTCAAGCGTTTTGCCGATTCACAATCGGATGTCTCCTGGCTCGAAGAACAGGCCGACAAAAGCGCCCGCGCCCTGCAAACCAGTTAGCGCCATTGCCCTGCGCTACGCGATCTAGCCGCGCCGCCCGGAACCGCCGGCCTCCAACCCCGCTTCATACGTTTGATAAAGATTCTCGAAGACGCCACACCAGCTCTTGGAAGAGGCAAATCGCCGCGCCGCTAAGCTCATAGCCCCTCGCTTGGCGCCATTCCGCATTAATTCGAGCACGCTTTCGCTGAAGTTCTCGGTCAAGAAACCAGCCGCGCCATGTTCGATCTCCACCCGTGCGCCGGTTTCGGGACTAACGATCACTGGCAAGCCAGAGGCCATTGCCTCCAGCAAGACGAGTCCGAACGTATCGGTGCGCGAGGGAAAGACAAACGCATCCATTCCCGCGTAAGCGGCGGCAAGCTCGCGCCCGCGCAGGATGCCCGGCAAAACAGCATGCTTCACATGTTTCTTGAGCCAATCCCGCTGACCGCCCTCGCCCACCAGGAGAAACTGAAAATCATGTTGCCCGGCGGCGATCAGATCGCGCTCGAGCTGTGCAAAAAACCGTACGTTCTTTTCCAGGGTGAGGCGTCCCACGTACCCGATAATGAACGGGTGCGCTTGCGGCCGTGGCGAAGGGGAGTAACTTGTTAGATCCACCCCGTGGGCCATCAGGAAGGACGGCTTGCCGGAGTTCGTGTGCAAAAGGTTCACCATCCCTTCGTTCGGAGCTAGAGTAAATCGAGCCATCCGGTAGAACCGCAAGAGACCACGTAAACTGTGTCTCTCCGCCGCGAGGGCAGTACGATTCCGAAGCGCTCGCGGCACAAAAGACAACAATCCGTCCAGCCTTCGAGATGCGTACTCGTGCAAATTGGTATGCCACGAAGCAACCAACGGAATTTTTAAGTCATGGGCAACCCAAAGGCCTAGAAAACCAAGGTCCCCAGGCCCGGTAATGTGGACCAGATCCGCGTTGAACGAGCGAAGCCGTTCCCTAACAAACTTTCTATGCCGCGTCAGGAACGGGTCGCAATAGAGCGCTTTGTCTAGAGGAAAAGCAGCCGGGCCGCGTTTCAGTTCCAGCATCTCGAGAGATTCACGCCGGCTGAGCAGAGTGCGGTCACTGCCGCGAACCGTGAGAAAGGGCAAATCCCTGCTATGAGCAAATTCCGCCAGTTCCCGGCTGATGGTCGCTACGCCGTTAGTCTCGTGAAACGCGTCGGTAAAGAGTGCGATGCGGAGCGGCGAGCTCAAGAAGATGTCCTACTTACCCAATAATCCATACACGTTCACCGCGTTGTCGTAATTCGGCACGTATACCTTGCTGCCAATCACCAGCGGAGGAACAAACTTAACCAAAGTACCCAGACGATCGCGCGTGGCGTCTTGCTCGCTGTTCCAGATTTCTGCGAGTGTCTCCGCATTGAATGCATGCAGCACTCCGGGGGCGTTTCCATGATCGGCGCTTCTTCCATGTGCCACCGTCCCCCACAGCACGCCGGTTCCGGCTTTCTTCCCGTCGGACGAAACGGCAATAGCGCCGCCCGGTGAGCCATGCGAGGCCACGCTCCCTTTGGCGTAGGGTGTGAGCTGCCGCAACTGCGGATCGAATCGAAATGCCACCGGAAAATCCGTTTCACACCACACGAAGAGCAGCAGTCCGGCAGATCCATCCCAGTAGGCGGGGCCCGCCATGATCCGGCCGCCTTTCAGCTCCAGCGCCTGTAGAATCGCGCCATCGTCCGGCGTCATGCGCCCCAGCTTGTTCGAATCCAGCAGAAAAATCACGCCCCGTTTGTTACCGCCAACCAGGATGTTGGTTCCGGGAATGAGCAGCGGCCCGGTGGATCCCAGGTCCGCATCCCGCGCATTCAGTTCTTCGTAATCGTGAGGCGTGAAAAAATCTTCCACTTCGATGCCGCGTCCGCCGACATTCAGTTTCAGGAGCGAGTTGCCGAAATTACGCTCGCCATCCCAGCCGCCGTTGCCGGTTTCAAAGTAGACTCTGCCCGCTGGGTCAACGGCCGGCGCCCTGCCGGATTGCCAGATTCCGCCATCGGCCGTATCGGGCGTGATACACAAAACGCCGGTCTGCTGTAAAGTCGCCGCGTCGTACGCCATGATCCAGCCGTGGTACGGCCGGATGTCCTCGTGAGAAGCCCAGGCAATGACCACCCTCCCGTTCACCAACGTCAAGCCGCAGCGTTGATTGCCGCCCTTGGCATCGAAATGCACCACGCCCGCCACCGCATCTTGCGCCGATCCGCTGACGTTCGCGTCAATCTCCGCCGCTGGAAGTTGGTCTTTGCCATCGCGCACATCCAGTTTGTGCAGACGCTGCAAATACCGGCCGTTCTCTTTGGTGCGCGCCACCAGATACATCGATTGGCTAGCTGGATCGATGACCGGCGTACTCTCAATCCCCGCATTGCCGACAATGTTCAAATCGTTGCGGTGGGTGATATCGGAGACCGGAACTGGCGTAACGCCCGCCAATTCATCGGTAAAATCTCGCATCCACAGCGGCGCTCCCTTTCTATCCGCATCGAACGCGTAGACTTTATCGTTCATGGTCGCTACATAGAGCACGTTATGCACGTCATGTCCGGCAATCGCCACGTTTGGCAAATAGAGCGGCTGTCCGTAAACAGCGCCGTCCACGTAATCGCTGTAAAGCTTGCCGAAACCATCCGCGTTCACATTCGCGGCGTTCAATGCCGTCTCATGCGTGTTGGCCGTCGTTGTGAAATGGTCATAGCGGTCCATCAGCACGCGGCCGGACTGAGCGCCCAGGCTCACGGCAGCCAGACAGAAGGAAAGAATCGTTTTTATGGCCATGAAACTCTATATGATACGTGAGCTTGCATAATGACGAGAGGAATTTACTGCATGGCGTCCATCGCTACCATGACAGGCGCGCAGTTCGACGCTCTTTCCTTTGAAGAAGGCCGGCGCTGGGAGCTGATCGAAGGAGAACTTGTCGAAGTGTCCAGCCCGACGCCTGAACATCAGATGCTTGTGCAACGGATTCTGCTGGCCCTGGTTCTGTATGTGCGCAATCGGATGCCCGCGCTGGTCTTGGCAGATGTCGAGTTTGCTCTTGCCGGCAGCATTCGGGTCCGGCCCAACGTTTGGGTTATGTTCGGCGAAAAGGCCGAGCGTCTCGATAAATCAAAGGTTCCCATCGAGGGTTGCCCGGATATTGCGATCGAAGTGATATCACCGAGTGAGCGCGCGTCCGAAAGCATGCGCAAAGTAGAGGTGTATCTGCAGCATGGCGTGCGCGAAGTCTGGCAAATCTACCTCGGAACGCGACAGGCCGTCGTTCACACTTCGGGTCAGATCATACGCAAGCTTGCGGAGAGCGATACGTTCGCGAGCGATCTGCTTCCCGGATTTGAGCTGTCCGTCTCAAGCCTGTTTGCCGAATAGGAAGGCGCGCGACAAACAGAAAATCAACGCCGCCACGCTGCACCAGGCAAACCAATCCCCGAACCGCGCGTAAAACGTGGCGTCGTGGTGGACCGGAATGCTGCCAAGAAGCGTGGCAAAGGGCGCGGTGCCGGTATCCTTCTGGGCGATGACCCGGCCCCGGTCATCGGAGAGCGTCAGCACGCCCTGCTTCGGCGCACGCGCGATGCTGAAGCCGTCCTCCACGCCGCGCATAATCGCCATCCTGCCATGCAGCCAGCCATCGGCCACGAAATCCCAGGCGGGGACCAGCAGTAAACCGGCCCCATCGTTGCCGTACTGCCTGCTGAGCAGCGGAAAGTCCATGTCCTTGCAAATGGCAACGCCCCACGTGCCCGAAGGCGCGCGCCATGTCACGCGGACCGTGCCGGACGTGAAGCTGGATTCGAACGCCGGGAGCATATGCTCCTTCTCGTAGCTTGCAACGGCGCCCGAGGGCGAATACGCGCGCGCTTCGTTCCACTTGGCCGTCGGAGCCGGATGAATCAGGCCCATTACGATCGTGGCGCCGGAGCGGGCCGCGGTGGCGCCGAACAAGCTATCCACCGAATGGAGATTGGAATCGGGAGCAACGCTGATCTTCTCCGGCAGCACGATCACCTGGGCGCCGCGCGCCGCCAGACTCGCTGCCTGCTCATCATATGCGCGGAACAGACGCAGACTGTCGTCGCGCCTCCCCGCTTCCAGGTTGTTAGGCAAATCGCTAGCGATCAAGCCGGCCGTCACCGATGCCGCCGGTGGCCTAGCCTCCAGCCGCCAAAAGCCAAAACACAAGACGGTCGCGAAAAACGCCATAACCGCGCTCGCCAGCCAGCGCTTATGCCGTGTGCCGTAAGGGCTCAATACCGCGGCAACGGCGGCCGGAAACAACAGCAGACAAAAACTGATGCCCCAAATACCGGTGACGGAAGCAAGCTGCAGAATCGGAAGAAAATCCATTTGGGAGTAGGCGATGCTGCCGAACGTGCTGTGCGGTGAGAAGACCGAAAGCAAATATTCATAGCTCACCCAGGCGGCCGGAACCGAGAGGGCCGCTTCCCACACCGCGCCGCGCCGCAGCAGGCTGCGAAATAACAGCACAACCAGCGCGAAAATCAGCGCCGGCGCCAGCACGCCCGCTAGCGACACGCCGATCGGCAGCCCGAGCAGATCCCGAACGTAGTGCCAGACGTTGAGATCGCCCAATGCCCACGCAAGCAATGCAATGAGGAAAGCAACCCCGCGCGGCCGTCGCGATGCCTCGAATAATACCGGAACGGGCGCGAGCCAAGCCAGCCACCAAACCGGGTGAAGTCCCGTACCGGCGTAGAGTGCCGCCGCCGAAAGAAGGATGGCGGCTATCGGGAAAGCAATACGGCGAACCATGAAAAATGCGCCTACCGATTCGCCTGAATTGGGATCATAATAGCGTAGTTACCTCTGACTTTATCCGATCGGGCAATTTTACTGACCCCCGCCAGCCATGATGCCAAGCTCTGATCTCGATCCTTCGAACGGCGAAGCGCTGGCCGCTCGAGTAAAAGCTCTTCTCGAAAACGGTCCGTTGGCCGAGGCCGAAGAAATCTGTAAGCAAGCTCTCGCGAGGTTTCCACAATCGGACGAGCTACAGACCTTGGCATCCGATATTCGGGAAAAAGAAACGGCTGTTCGCCACCTGCTGGAGAGGGGCGAGGATTACCTTTCCGAAGGAAATCTCGAAGTGGCCGGCGAATTCTTCGTCGGCGCCTGCCATCTTCTTCCGCAAGACCACGAGCTGTCCGGCTACATCGCTTCGCTCCTTGAGCAACATGCGCAAACCGCTCTCGAAACGGGTTGGCGCTCTGCCGAGGCTTCGCTTGCCCTGGCCAATTGCATTCAGCCCGGCTATCTCATTCCGCCCGCTCTCGCGAGCGCGCTCGAAGAGAAAAAGCCAAAGGCCGCCGCCGAACCGCGCAGCGAGCCGCCGAGTGTTTTGGTGGCGCGGCCAACCCGCCTCTGGCTGCGGCCCGTGGTAGCGTTGGTCGCGTTCGCCGCACTTGTTACGGCAGCGTTCTTCATTTGGATGAACCATCTCGTGCGCCTTACCGAACCCGCCAAGCCGCCCCTCGAAATCGCGTCTGCCGGTGAACCGGAAACGGGCACGCTCACCATCCAAAGCAACGTCCCGGATACCGAGATCTTTGTCAACGAGCGAAAGTACAATGGGCCGTCCCAGGCCGGGCCGTTGCAGATTCAATTGCCGCCAGGCAGCTATCAGCTTCGCGCCACGCGCGCCGGGTATGCCGATTTCGGGCCGATTACCGCCACCATTACCAAGGGCAGCGAACTGACGCTCAATCTTCCGGTGGATCCGAAACCCGCGCTGCTCACGATTCGCGGCGCGGCGCCGGGCATGGAAGTCAAAATCGATGGCGTCCTTCTGGGAGCGATTGCGGCCGGCTCTGGTTTGACGAACCGCCTTCCACCGGGCCGTCACTGGATCGAGTTGTCCCGCGCGGGATACCTTTCCAAGAAGATCGCTCTTCAACTGGAGCCTGGCCAAGTCGCGCTGCTCAACGGCGCAAACGTGGAACTGCAATCGACGGACGCCAGTCAAAGATCGCCCTCCGGTGCCGCTGCTTCCCATCCTCAACCATAGCCGCCTTCGCCTACTCGCAGCGCAGCGACGACGCCGGGTCCACCCGCGTGGCCCGCAGCGCCGGAATCCAGACGGCGCCCAGCGCGGTCAGACTCAGCACAACCGGCACGAGTGCGAACACCAGCGGATCCGTTGCCTCCACTCCGAACAGAAAGGTCTTCATCAATCGGGCCAGTCCGAACGCGGCGGCGGTTCCCGCCACTACACCCAGCAGCGCGAATCGCATGCCCTGGAACAGCACCATCTTTCGCACGTGCCCGGTCTCGGCGCCCAGTGCCATGCGGATTCCGATCTCCTGGGTCCGCTGCTGCACGGAGTAAGCCATTAAGCCGTACACGCCAATCACCGCTAGTAGCAGGGCCGCCGCCGCGAACACTGACATCAACAGCATATTGAATCGTTGCCGCGAGGTCGAGCGCGAGACCACCTCTGACATCGTCCGTACGTCGGAGACCGGTAGACCGCAAAGCTGGCGGAGTTGTTCCTGAATGGGAGCCCGCAGCGCCGTAGGGTCGGCGCGCGTCCGCACCACCCACGCGAGCGGCGTCAGCCGTACATTCAGCGCATTGATCGCATCGGTAGTCTGCGCGTAGGGAACGTACATAGTAGGCCCCGGCTCGCGGTTGAGGGCCCCGTCGCGAACATTGCCGGCGATCCCGATGATTTGCCGCGGCATCTCGGCCGCGAGTTCGCTCATGATGCCCTTACCGATCAGGATGCGGTCGCTGAGCGGATCTCCCTTCGGCCAGAACTTCTGCGCCATGGCCTGATTGATGATCACCACCGGAGTGCCCGCGGCGTTGTCCCGCTCATTGAAAGCCCGCCCGCGCAGGATGGGAATCTTGAAGACGTCGAAGAAGCCGGGCGCGAGGGTCTGCCATCCGCCACCGCCGTGAAACGGACCCTTGTCAAGTGGCCGTCCCATCACCCGGAAGGGTAGCCCATAGCCGCCCTCGAGCGGGATGCAACACGTCGCGCTGGCACTGACCACTCCCGGAATCGCGCGCAGCCGCTCCAGGCCATCGCGAGTCAATTGCTCGACGGCAGCGGTTTTGGTGTACTTCGCGCTGTTCAGCGACATCCGCATCGTGAGGACGTGGTCGGCGGCGAAGCCGGGGTTGACCGCGGCGAGCGCCAGCGCGGTTCGAATCAGCAGTGCCGCTCCAATCAGCAGCATCGCCGCCAGGGCGATTTCGCTGACGGCCAATGCCGCCCGGCCCCGGTTCTGGCTGCGCCCGCTGCCCGAGCGGCTAGCGCTTTCTTTGAGAGTGGCGCCGAGATCGGCGCGTGACGATTGAAATGCCGGAAACAGGCCGAACAGTACGCTGGTGAGCACGGTGACCGCGGCGGCAAACAGCAGCACGCGCCAATCCACACCGACCAGCGCGCCATCCTCGCCAAGCCGCGGCAGATTGGCGGTGTTGACCAGCAGCAGCGCGCGAATGCCAACCATGCCCAGAACCGAGCCGATCGCCGCCCCTGCGGCCGCCAGCATCAGGCTCTCCGTCAGCAGTTGCCGGATCACGCGCCAACGTCCGGCGCCCAGCGCGGCCCGAATCGCAATCTCCCGTCTGCGGCTAATTGCTCGCGCAAGCAGCAGATTGGCAACGTTGGCACAGGCAATCAGCAGCACCAGGCCTACCGCGCAGCCCAGCACGATCAGCGTCGACCGCGAGTTACTCACCAGCGCCTCGCGCAAGCTCTCCACGCTGAAGCTATCCTTGGGTTGCAGCGCGTCCGGGAACTTGTGGCGAAATTCTTCGGCCGAAAGCGCCAGCCGTGCTTTCGCCTGTTCCAGCGTAACTCCCGGTTTTAGCCGGCCGCCGACCGTGAAGTAGTGTCCCTGATCGTGCGTGTTCGGATCGAGTTGGAAAGCCGTCCAAACCTCGGGATCGGCTCCGAAATCGCGAAAATCAAACCTCTTGCCGATCACGCCGATCACCGTATTCGGCTGCCCGGCCAGCTCGATCACTTTCCCGAGAATGTTCGGATCGCGATGGAAACGGCGCGTCCACAAGCCTTCGCTGATCACCGTCGTATGCGGCCCATTGGGACTATCTTCTTCGCCGGAAAACGTGCGGCCCAGGATGACGGGCGCGCCGAAAAGCTTGAAGTAGGCCGCGCTGACTTGGCCCCAACGCAATTGCACCGGTAAATCGCCGCCCGTCCAATTGATCACCCCGCCGCGAAACGCCGCTACGTCCTCCACCACGCTCGTCTGCTGCTGCCAGTGCGCGAACTTGGCCGGCGAGCCGGCGGTTCCCGATCCTTGCGGACTCGTGTTCATAAACAGCACGATCCGTTCGGCCTGCGGGAAGGCGGGCGGCCGCAGCAGAATCGTGTCGATGATGGAAAAGATGGCCGTGTTCAGCCCGATTCCGATGGCCAGCGCAGCCACCGCCGTGGCGGTAAAGCCGCGATTCTGCCAGAACAGCCGAAGCGAATGGCGAATGTCCCGAAAAAAGGAATCCATCCCGGTTTAGACGATGATATGGAGCGGAAGTTCCGTTAAACCCTCGTGATACGTTGAGCGGGTGCGGCTTCCGTTCGGACTCGTCTGCTGTCTATCGCTAGCGGCTGCCGATGTCGCGCAGCATAGTCGACGCGTCGCCGTTACAGACGATGTATATAGAAACTCGGGTGACTGACATTCCGGTGCAATGTCCGGAAAGCTCGTGACCCAGATCAATTCAAACTGGCCCAAACGCGTTGTTATCGTTGGTAGGTCAGAAGCTAAACGCCGCCTATCCGATCTTAATCACCTGTCCGCAATCCTTAACGGTTGCGGCTTTGCTCCTTTGATCAAGAGCCAGAGAATGATTGCGCCTTCCCCCAACAAGGCGGGAGAGACGATCCTGGTGACTCTATCCACCCGCAGCGGCAGGAGGAGCCCGGTGAAGCTGATGACGAGATAAGCAAGGCCGTTGATGATCAGGCCGACACCGAGCAATCGGGGAATGAACCCTGACCGAAACACTAATATTCCGAAAGGGAAAAGCCACAGCCCCGCAAAAATCTCATTGATTAAGTAGCCGTGATCGTGAACACGAAGGAATAGCATCGCAAGCGAAGCTTGCTGCGGCGTTGTGAACGCAGAGAGGAATCGCTCGCCGCGCGCAAGATTCAACGCCGCGACATCATTCAGCGGATTTAGAAAGTCGATAACGGCTGGCATGAGACCACCGAGAATGAGCATTAGCACAGCAAGGGGACGATCGACTGCTTTAAACACTCGATAAAGGGCCAGTGCGATGAAGAGGCAGGCAAGGCCAGAAAGTAAGTCGCTGATGATGCCGAAACGGAAAATCGATTCGTGGGCAGCGATGTTCCGCGCTGTTGCTGCCGGATCTTCGCGCACAATCAGAGCGCCCGTAACATAAATCGGCCGGAACACCGAGAACCCCAGTAGCAGATATAGAAGGCCGGCGACTCGTCCTGGATTGTCTTGCAACAGATGTTCGCCCTTCCACTCAGACTGCAGTGGCTCAATCTTCTGGAGCCACCTCATCGTAAGACGAAGTTTAAAAGCCGTCAAGCTGGTGGTTAGTCCGCGATCCTTCCATTACTTATCGATAACGGAAGGGGGGCCGTAATAGAGCAATTTGAGCGGGCTAGCGTATCGAGCGGCCGTTACTCCTTCGTCGCGGCCTCCAACATGGCAATGTCGAATTTAATCATTTTCATCATCGTAGCCATTGCTTTCGGATGCTTCAGGATCTCGCCAATGTTCTCCGGCACGATTTGCCAGCACAGGCCGAACTTGTCCGTCAGCCAGCCGCAGGCCATGGGTTTGCCCCCTCAAGCAGTTTGTCCCAGTAGCGGTCGATCTCGGCCTGGTCCTTGCACGCAACGGAGTACGAGAAAGCCGGCGTGAGCGCCTGCGCGGGGCCACCGTTGAGGAACGTCATTTGCTGGCCCATAAGTTCGATGGTGATGGTCGCGATCTTTCCGGCGGGCCAGGGACCCACGCCGCTCGAAAGCAGCTCCCTCAGCTTCTTTGCTTCCGGGAATATCGAGAGATAAAACTCCGCAGCGTCTTCGGCGTTGTCGTTGAACCACAGAAACGGTGTGATCTTGTTCATGCTCTGGCCTCCATTTCGATGGTATCTATCGTCCATGCCACAGACGCCGGCACCTAACTTTATTCAACAAGGTGGCAACCGGGGCGTGTAGGCCAGTTCCATGATCGTCGGCAACTCGGAAGTTGAGGAACAAAAACCAAGCATCATTCTGGGCGTCGCTGGCAGCCATCAAGCGGGAAGACCCTGTGTAGTCGCGAACTTCAACTCGATGTTTCGAACCGGCCTGTGAACCTGCATAAAGTGAGTCTGCTCTCAAAGGGGCCGTCTGGAAAAGTGCGCGGCCGCGATGGTGTCCTCGGAGCGGACGCGTTGGCCGGCGGCTTTACATTGGATTTCCGGACAATGCAATTTCGCCTCGAGTAGCACATGTGGAGTAGCACATTGACAGTCGATATCGGCTGTCGATATCATTGTGGTCGATGGCTAAACCCGCCGATCTCCTGCCGGGAACGCTCGATCTTCTGATCCTCCGCACCCTCGAACTCCAACCCCTGCATGGAGTCGGCATTGCGGACCGCATCGAACAGGTCACTCACGGCATTTTCGTCGTCGGGCCGGGATCGCTTTTTCCGGGGCTGCATCGGCTGTCGGATCAGGGCTGGATTCAAGGCCGCTGGGGCGAGCTCGAAAGTGGACGGCGCGCCAAGTTCTATGCGCTTACGGCGCTGGGACGATCGCAATTGGCGAAAGAGAAGCGCAACTGGCAAAAGGTAACTATGGCCATGAACCTGGTGCTGGCGGAGGAGACCTGATTCATGTCTTGGGCCAGGCGCTTCTCGAGTCTTTGCCGCCGTTGGCTCCATGGTGAGGCGGCCGATCGCGAATTGGATGCCGAAGTGCGAAGCTACTTTGAAATCGTAGTCGACCGCATGATGGCGCGTGGTTTGTCCCGCGAACAGGCGATGCGGGCGGCGCGCCTCGAGTTTGATGGCCCGGAGCAAGTGAAACAGCAGGCAAGAGAGGCGCGCATGGGAACCGCGATCGAAACGACCTGGCGGGATATCCGATATGCCGCGAGGACGCTGGCCAGGAATCCCGGGTTCACGGCCGTCGCGGTCTTAACCCTGGGCTTGGGAATCGGCGCGAACGCCGCGATTTTCAGTCTGATCAACGCCGTCATGCTGCGGCTGCTTCCCGTGCAGCACCCGGAGCAACTGGTATTACTGACGGATCCGGCCGAAAGCGGCGTGGCTACGGAAACCACCGAACATGGGGTGC
>DASYAX010000404.1:0-37383 GCA_036501045.1 Bryobacteraceae bacterium | reverse complement strand
ACGAGATCTGGAATATCAGCGGACACGTCACTGTTCAGGTCACATATACCGGCGGCTCGAACGCGGTCGTGAGCGGACTGTTCTTCGATCCGGTTCCCGTTACGGTAGCCGCGCCCACGGTGAGCATCACCAGCCCGGCGGGTGGAACCAGTCAATCCGGAAGCGTCACCGTTAACGCGACCGCGGCCGCCACCTCTCCGGCCATGTTGGCTTCGGTGCAATTCCAGGTGGATGGCGCCAATTTGGGCACGGCCCAAAGCGGATCCGGGCCCTATTCCGTTTCGTGGAACACCGCGGGCGGTACTAACGGCACGCACACACTAACCGCCATTGCCACGGACTCGCTGGGCCAACACACCACCTCTGCCGGTGTTACGGTCACGGTCTCGAACGCGGGACCACCGGCGCCCACGGTCAGTATTACGAGTCCCACCGTCGGTACAACGGTATCGGCTGCAGTGACTCTGTCGGCTACTGCCAGTGCTTCGTCGCCGGCTACCCTTTCTTCGGTGCAATTCCAACTCGATGGAGCGAATCTCGGTTCACCGGTTACTTCCGGCTCGCCTTACACCTACCAGTGGTCTCCCACTGCAGCTAGCAACGGTACGCACACGCTAACCGCTATTGCCACCGATTCCATCGGACAGAAAACGACGTCCGCCGGCGTTTCGGTGACGGTATCGATTGCCGGCCCACCGCCGAATTCGGCAGTTTTTGTAAAGAGCGATAGCGCTACGCAAGGCAGTTGGGTGGGTGTCTACGGCCAGAACGGCTACATCATCGCCAACGATGCGACCCTTCCGCCCAGCTATGCAACCGTCGTGAACTCGGCCTCGGCCTTGCCGTACACCTGGATTCAATCCACCACGGATCCGCGCGCGCTCGTCATCAATCCGACCAGCAGCAGCCGGACGGCCTCAACGTTCTATTCCGACAGCGGCTTCAGCTTTGATCTCAATTTGACCGACGGCGCTACCCATCAAGTCGCTCTCTACTGCCTCGATCTCGAAGGCAGCACGCGTACGGAGACCATCTCGATTCTGGACGCCAGCACCAACGTGGCGCTGAACACGCAGCAATTGGCGAATTTCAATGGCGGTGTTTACAAGGTTTGGAATATCACCGGCCACGTCATCATTCAGGTGACTCACACGGGCGGTCTGAGTTCGGTAGTCAGTGCGCTCTTCTTCGGGCCGAGCGCGACGGTGGGTCCGCCGCCAACGGTCGGCATCACGACACCGACGGCGGGCGCGAGCTTAACTGGAAGCGTATCTCTCTCGGCGACCACCACTTCAACTCCGGGCATTGCTTCGGTGCAATTCCAAGAGGACGGAAACAACATCGGCGCAGCGGTAACGGGCGCCGGGCCTACCTTCTCGACCACTTGGGCAACGACCACGGTCGCCAATGGTTCACACACGTTGACGGCAATTGCTACGGACAGCCTGGGCCAGAGCACCACTTCGACCGGTGTCGCGATCACTACCTCCAATACGGGTCCGCCGCCGGCTGGCGCCACCTTCTTGAGAAGCGACGCTGTCACAAGGGGCAATTGGAAGGGTGTTTATGGTGGAGACGGATTCGCCATTCCCAACGATTCGACGCTGCAGCCGACCTATGGCACCGTCACCACGACGGCGGCCACCTATACCTGGAACCCGACGACCACGGATCCGCGCGCTCTCTTGAAGACCACCTCCACCACTGACCGGGCGGCTTCTGCCTGGTACACGACGGCGACGACGGGCACCGGCGCCACCTTCAGTTTCGATGTGAACCTGACCGACGGCCAGATCCACCAAATTGCGCTGTATTGCCTGGATCTGGATACGAGCGGCCGGGCCGAAACAATTTCCGTCCTCGATGCCAACACGCAGGCGGCATTGAATACGCAGCAGGTTTCGAATTTCAGCGGCGGTATTTACTACGCCTGGAGCATAACCGGCCACGTGATCGTTAAAGTCACGTACACCGGCGGCCCGAACGCTGTCGTCAGCGGATTATTCTTCGGCGGCGGCGCGCCTCTGCCGGTGGTGGCGATTACCGCGCCAGCGCCAGGCACGGTGTCCGGGACCACTACGGCGACGGCAACAGCGACCTCTAGTGTGGGAATCGCTTCGGTTCAGTTCCAGCTCGATGGAACAAATATCGGATCGGCGGTGACTACCTCGCCGTACACGATTCAGTGGAATACCGTTACCACAGCGACGAATGGCTCGCATACTTTGACCGCTGTCGCTATGGACCGGTTAGGACAAACCACCACGTCTGCCGGTGTCGCCCTCACGGTAGCAAACTCGGGTCCGCCGCCGACCGCCTCCATCACCGCGCCGTCGGCCGGCGCTACGGTCACCGGGACCAGTACGATCACGGCCAACGCCACCTCTTCCTTGGCTGTGCAGGCAGTGCAGTTCCAGGTAGATGGAACAAACTTCGGGTCGCCGGTCACCGGCTCGGGCCCCGCTTATTCGATCCCGTGGAACACCGCGGCTCTCGGCAACGGCCCGCACACGGTGAGCGCGATCGCCTCCGACTATCTGGGGCAGAGCACATCGTCAGCCCTAGTCACGGTAAACGTCGAAAACGGTCCGGCGCCCTCCATCTCCATCAGCGTTCCGGCGCCCGGCGCCTCGGTCCAAGGCGCGTCCGTTACATTGACGGCGCTGGCAACATCGACGTTGGGCAGTGTCTCGGTTCAATTCCAGATCGACGGAGTGAATCTTGGCTCAGCGGTAACAGGCAGCTCGCCCTTCTCGACGACTTGGGACTCGACCAAGGGCGGCAACGGTTCTCACACCATCTCGGCGACCGCGACGGACGTTCTGGGACAAACGAAATCGGCCAGCATCATGGTCAACGTCACGAACCCGGCGCCGGTGATCACCATTACCAACCCGACGGCGAGCGCCCCGGCTTTTGCAATAGAGACGCTAACGGCACACGCTACTTCGGGGCCCGGAATCGCGTCGGTCCAATTCGTGATCGACGGAACGAATTTTGGTTCTCCGGTAACGACAGGGACCGCTTCGAACTTTTCGACAACGTGGGATACGACGACGGTGGTAAACGGCCAGCACACGGTGGCCGCTATCGCCACCGACGTGCTCGGTCAGTCGACCACGTCGGCTACTGTTTCGTTCACCGTCACGAACGCGGCGGCAAGTTTTGTCAAGCTCGATACAACAACTTCCGGCAACTGGGTCGGAACGTATGGACAGGAGGGTTTCGTCATTGCCGACGATGCGAACAATAGCCAGCCTGCCTACGCGAGCGTCCTGAATAATGGCGCTACGTACGATTGGGCCCTTACCACGAGCGATGGACATGCCCTGCTGAAGAATACAACCGGCGGCGATCGCATCGCTTCCACGTATACGGGTACCGCAACGACCGTCTCGGTCAACCTGACTTTCAATGATCTCAAGACGCACCGAGTGGCAGTGTATTTCGTCGATTTCGACGATTCAGGCCGTAATCAGACAGTATCCATTCTGGATGCGAATAGTAACGCGGTTCTGGATACGCGAACCATTTCCGCTTTCCACGGCGGCGTGTACGGCGTCTGGAACCTGAAGGGACAAATTCTCATTCAGGCCACCAGCAACGTTGGCGCAACTTCTGTGCTCAGCGGACTCTTCTTCCAAACTGCGCCTGACGTCAGCATTACGGCTCCGGCCGCTGGTGCGGTCACTGGGGCAGTGGCAGTCACGGCGACGGCCACGTCCACCACCGGGGTCGCGTCGGTACAGTTCCAGGTGGATGGAGTCAACCTTGGTTCGGCGGTTGCGGCGCCAGGACCCTACACCGCATCTTGGGATTCCACCAAGGCCACCAATGGCCCGCACGTGTTAACCGCGATTGCGACGGATACAACGGGGCTGGCGGGTACTTCGGCCGGCGTCACGGTTACGGTATCCAATACCGGAGCGACGCTGCCGGGAGCCACGTTCGTGAATTTCGACACAACAACGTCGGGGAACTGGATTGGCGTCTACGGCCAGGATGCCAAGGACATTCCGGAAGACCCCAACAGCACGGTGCCTTCCTACGCCGCGATCAACGTTACCGGCGGGACACTGTATGCCTGGACCGATACGCCGTCCGATATTTCCGATCCCCGGGGTCTGCAGGCCATTCCTCCCGGTATGGGAATCGCAGGACCAACCACGCCGGCGGCGGGCCGAGATCCGAGCGCCTGGTACAGCAACACGAGCTTTACTGTCGATGTAAATGTCACCGATGGCCAAGCTCACCAACTTGCGCTGTATTTAGTGGATTTCGACAGCTCAAACCGTACCGAGACGATCTCGATCTTGAACGCCAACACCAACGCGGTGTTGGATACCCGGGCGATTACGAACTTCCACAACGGCGTCTACGCAATCTGGAACATTACCGGTCACGTGATCATTCAAGCGACCTACACCGGAGCAACGGGCTTCGCGTATTCGAATGCGGTGATCAGCGGATTGTTCTTCCGAAGCTACACGGGCTTGACGCCGCCGGTTGTCAGCATTACGAATCCCGCCGCGGGAACGGTTACGGGCGGCGTCACTGTTACAGCAAATGCTACGTCCTCAGTGGGACTTGCTTCGGTTCGCTTCCAATTGGATGGAGTGGACCTGGGCTCGCCCGCGACGGCGCCTGGACCGTATTCGACGAATTGGCTCAGCACCACAGCCTCGAATAGTTCGCACACGCTGACGGCTATCGCGGCCGACACGAACGGGCAAACTACGATCTCGTCTCCGGTCGTGGTTACGGTTTCGAATGGCGCGCCACCGGCGGCCGCCGCAACATTCCTCACGACCGATACGACCACCAGCGGGACTTGGGTCGGCAAGTACGGAGTGGACGGCTACATCATTCCGAGCGACGTTTCGAATCCGGCTTTCTACTCCACCGTGAGTCTGAACGGAAGTCCGGGGGGGGTGATTCCATACATCTACGCCAATCCGGCGCCGGCAGGTCATAACGAAGCGCTACAGCTTTCGCCAACTTCGCCGGATACGCGGATCGCTTCGGCGGACTATGTTCCGACCAGCTATGGCAGCAACAACGGCGTCATCACAATCGACTTGAACCTGGTGGACTACGGTACACACCAGATCGAGCTGTATTTCCTCGACTGGATGGCGAGTGTGCGGACCGAGAATGTTGCCATCTTGGACGCCTCGACTCTGGCCGTCTTGAGCACCCAGCAAGTCACGGGTTACACGCTAGGCAAGTATCTGGTGTACAACCTGACGGGCCACGTGCTGATCAAGATCACAGAGGTGATACCCGATCCGCAGCATGACCCAAGCAGCGTTTCCCTAAACGGGCTGTTCTTTAAATAAACCAGCGGGCCGCCGTACAGGCGGCCCATTCCCACAAGACGTTTTGAATTCATAAATGGAGCAGTTTGTGAGATTTTTTTCTTCGATAAAGGCCGCGATCGCGGTAAGTGTTTTTGCGCTGTCTTCCGCGACCGCGTGGAGCCAATCGGCGGCGTTCGTGTCTTTCGATAGCGCTACGCAGGGCAACTGGATCGGCACATACGGGCAAGCCGGCTATGTGATCGCGAACGACGTTAACGCCGCGCCCAGCTACGCCACGGTAAATTTCACCGGGGCGAGCACCTGGACTTGGGAAGCGTCGACTACCGACGTTCGGGCGCTTTACAGCACCGCGACCAGCGGCGCGAGGTTCGCTTCCACTTATTACTCGGGCAGCAGCTTCAGCGTCGATCTGAATCTGATCGATGGACAATCCCACCAGGTAGCGCTCTATTGCCTCGATTTAGACAGCACCACGCGCAGCGAGAGCATTGCGATCCTGGATGCCGGTACAAACTCACCGCTCGACACCGAGACCGTGAATAACTTTCATAATGGCATCTGGGCCGTTTGGAATCTGCAGGGCCACGTCATTATTCGAGTAACTAATAATTCGGGAAGCCTGAACGGCGTTGTCAGCGGCCTATTCTTCAAAAATCTGATCTCCGGGCCGGCGCCGTCGGTAACGATGAATATGCCTTCGCAGGATCCCATTGCCGGGCCTGTTGGCTTGACGGCGACTGCGACCTCCACGGTGGGCATCGCTTCGGTGCAGTTCCAGGTGGATAACACAAACATTGGTTCGCCGGTTACTTCGGGATCCGGATCGACTTACTCGGTCCAATGGACGAACCCCACCAACGGGTCGCATAACTTAACCGCCATTGCAACGGATTCCCAGGGACAGAAGACCACGTCTGCGCCGGTAGCGGTGAACGTGACACTCTCGGGACCCGCCGGACCTTCGGCTACGTTCTTGAAGACCGATACAACGACCGCCGGCAGTTGGGTAGGGACCTACGGCTCGGATGGTTTTATCATCGCCAACGGCATCAATAGCCCGCCAACATACGCCACCGTGAGCGCGGCCAACGCCGCTACTTACACCTGGAACAATCCGAGCAGCGATCCGCGCGCTCTTCTGACCAGCCCCAGCAGCACCACGCGTATCGCCTCCACCTACTATAGCGGCTCCAGCTTCAGCTTCGACGTGAACTTGACGGATGGCCTGACCCACCAGATGGCCCTCTATTGTCTGGATATAGAGACGAACCAGCGCAGCCAGACCATTTCGATTCTGGATGCGAATACAAGCGCGGTTTTGAGCACTCAGTCGCTATCGAACTTCAACGGCGGCGTTTACGCCGTCTGGAATATTTCGGGGCACATAATCGTTCAGGTTACTTACACGGGAGGGTTGAACGCCGTCGTCAGCGGGCTGTTTTTTGGCGGCGCCGGGACGCCGCCACCCCCGCCGCCAACCGTCGCAATCGCCACTCCGACGGCCGGTACGGTTTCAAACAGTGTGAACATTACGGCAAGCGCCTCTTCGAGCGTCGGCATCGCTTCCGTCCAATACTATCTGGATGGCTCGGCGCTGGGCAGCCCGGTGACTGCGGGCCCCTCGTATACGTACGCCTGGGATACCACGACGGCGACGAACGCTTCGCATACCCTTACCGCCATGGCGACCGACACGCAAGGACAAAAAAGCGCCACATCGGCCGGAGTGACCGTGACGGTTTCGAACTCAGTCGTCACACCGCCGCCGACCGTGAGCATCACCAGCCCGTCCGCAGGAACGATCTCGGGAATGGTGACTGTACAGGCAACCGCGACCGCCAGTTCTCCCGCCAGCATGGCTTCCGTTCAGTTCCAGGTAGATGGAACTCCTCTCGCCACCGTGACGGAAACGGGACCTTCTTTTTCGACCTCTTGGGACACCACTGCGGCTTCGAACGCCGGTCATACCCTGACCGCCATTGCGACCGATTCTCTGGGACACACCGCTTCTGCCAACGTGAGCGTTACGGTTTCAAATAACGCTTCATCGACGAATTCGGCTACGTTTGTGAAGACGGACTTCGTCACGGCGGGCAATTGGGTGGGAACTTATGGCGCCGCTGGCTACATGATCGCCAACGACGCTACCGCGCTGCCGACGTACGCGACGGTAAACATGACCGGCGCGACCGCGTACACGTGGGCCAACCCAAGCACCGATTCGCGTGCGTTGCTGAGCAGCCCCAACAGCGGCTCACGGATCGCATCGACGTATTACAACACCAATTCGGCCATTGGTTCCAGTATGAGCTTTGACGTCAATCTGACCGATGGCGTGATTCATCAGGTCGCTCTGTACTCGCTGGACATCGAGACAAGCGCGCGCGCCCAGACGATCTCAATTCTAGATGCAAGCAGCAGGCAGGTTCTGAGCACCCAGGCGCTATCCAGCTTCCACAGCGGCGTCTATGCCGTTTGGAACATCACAGGCCACGTGATTGTCCAGGTGACGTATACGGGCGGACTAAATGCCGTGGTGAGTGGAATCTTCTTCGCTCCAACCGGGGCATCGCTGCCGCCACTGCCCACCGTGACGATCGCCACTCCAACCGGCGGAACCTGGTCGAATAGCGTGAACATCACGGCGAGCGCTTACTCGAGCGCGGGTATTGCGTCCGTTCAGTACTATCTTGACGGCTCGCTGCTGGGCAGCCCCGTCACGGCCGGCCCATCTTACACCTATGCGTGGGATACAACTTCGGCGACGAACGGTGCACATACTCTGACCGCCATCGCGACCGACACATTCGGTCAAAAAAGCGCAGCGTCACCCGGCGTGAACGTTACGACCTCGAACACCGCGACGCCACCACCGACGATCAGCATTACTTCGCCAACGGGAGGAAGCGTTTCGGGCACGCTGAGCGTCATGGCTACGGCCACTGCCACTGCGCCCGCGAGTATGGCTTCGGTTCAATTCAAAGTCGATGGAACACCTATCGCGACCGTAAACGGTATCGGACCTTCGTTCTCGACTTCTTGGAATACGACCACGTTCTCCAACGCAGGCCACACCCTGACGGCGATTGCGACCGATACGCTGGGTCGCTCCGCATCGGCCAGCGTTACGGTGACGGTCTCGAACACGATCTCATCCGCAAATACGGCGGAATTCGTGAAAGACGATACGAGTACGGAGGGCAATTGGGTCGGTGCCTATGGAGCGGACGGCTTTATGATCGCGAACGATATAACAAGCCCGCCGTCATACGCCACGGTGAGCGTCAACGGAGCCAGTCTATACACCTGGTTTGCCTCTACCACCGACCCGCGCGCACCCTATACCAGCATTGCCGCCAACAACCGGATTGCTTCGGCGTATTACTCGACCGGTACTTTCACGTTCGATGTCAACTTCACCGACGGGCAACTGCATCAATTGGCGCTGTATTGCCTGGACGTGGATACCACCACCCGCACGGAGACGATCACGGTGTTGGATGCGGCGACGAACGCAACTTTGGACGTCGAAAATATCGCCAACTTCCATAACGGCGTGTACGAAGTGTGGAATATCACGGGTCACGTATTGGTTCGCGTTACCAGCACGAACAGCCTGAACGCGGTGGTGAGCGGCTTGTTCTTCCGCAGTTTCGCGGGTCTGCAGCCTCCGGCGGTTTCCTTCACTACGCCGACCGCCGACCAGACCGTCAGCGGCCCGGTGACGATTACGGCAAACGCCACGTCCGCCCAGGGAATGGCTACTGTGCAATTCCAGGTAGACGGGACGAACCTCGGCGCGCCGCTCACGGGATCCGGTCCCGCATTCACCACGCATTGGGCGAGCCCGCTGCTGCCGAATGGCTCACACACCATAACAGCTATCGCAAGGGACAATTTCGGGCTTAACACGACCAGCAGCGTAACGGTATCCGTCTCGAACGGAGCGCCGCCCACGCCGTCGGCCACGCTAGTATCCATTGACCCGAATACTTCGGGAAGTTGGAAGGGCGTATATGGACAGGACGGCGAAATAATCGCGGTCGATTCCACCAACCCGCCGTTTTACGCCAACGTCAACTTCGTAGGAACGATCGATCCTCCTTTCACCTGGCATGACGGAAATCCGACAACGGATATTCCAGGCCTCGAAAAGGCGGACTCGAACGAGCGAATCGGCGCGGCTTTCTATCAAACCGTCCCGAATGCCACGTTTAACATCGACGTGAATTTTGTCGATTACCAGCAGCATCAACTGTCGCTATATTTCGTCGATTGGCACCACAACGTACGCGCACAGACAGTGACCATCATGAACGCGAACAACAACGCGGTGCTCGATCAGCAGTTCTTCACGAACTTCTCGCTCGGCGTGTACTATACCTGGAACATCCAGGGTCACGTAATCATTAACGTAACGCTCGATCCCACGCCGCCGGCTCCCGACAGCGCGGTGGTCAGCGGGCTATTCTTTGAGCCGGCTTCTACCACGGCTCCCCCGACCGTATCGATCGCGGCGCCAACGCCAACTCAGACGTTGACGCGTGCCGTCGCCCTCAGCGCGAACGCTTCTTCGCCCTTGGGAGTTTCTTCGGTGCAATTCGAATTGGATGGATATCCGCTGGGGCCACCGGTCACCTCGGGATCCCCGTTTACCTATCAGTGGAACACCACAACTACGACAAACGGTACGCACGTATTGAACGCGATCGCCACCGACGCGTCGGGCCATTCGAGTACGTCGCCGTCCGTCTCCATCAACGTCACGAACTAGGCGGCAAGACGGCGAACCGCACGGATCGATGGCGGAAGCACCGCCATCGATTCCCTCTTCCGGGGCCTTAACACCGGCAATTCGATATACTTTAGGTTAAGCTTCGGAATTCTCCATGAACAGCAGCTTTAAATGGACAATCATCGGCAGTTCCACTTGCATCGTGGCATTGCTTGTAGCAGGTGCGAGGAGTGGCGGCGCTGTCGCGCCGGACGACGTCTACGGCCATTTGCGGGTCTATACCGAGGTCCTCGAGAAGATCAAGACGGACTACGTAGAAGAGCCCGACATGAAGAGCGTCACGTTGGGCGCCATCAACGGTCTGCTGGAATCGGTAGATCCTTTCGCCAGCTATTTGAATGCGGACCAATACCGGCAATACGAAAAAGGCGCCGACACCGCTAAAGCGGGCGTTGGGCTAATCCTTGCCAAGCGCTACGGCTACGTGGCGGTGGTGGATTCCTTACCAGGTTCACCAGCCGAAAAGGCAAACATCGCTACCGGTGATCTCATCGAGAGCATCAACAACGTGGCAACCCGGGATATGCCGCTCGCGTACGCCGAGCAGTTGCTGCGTGGCGATTTAAATTCTGCCGTGGAGGTAACAGTGTTGAGGCTGCGGAATCCGGATCCGCAAAAGCTTACGCTGACTCGCGCGAACGTCCCCTTTCCGGCAGTCATCGCGAAGGTGATGCCAGGCGACGTAGGTTATTTGCATATTTCCAGCTTGGCCGGTAATCGGGTAGATGAAGCAAAGGCAAAGCTTGCGGATTTTAACAAGCAATCCGTTAAGTACGTTGTGCTTGACTTACGGCATTGCTCCACCGGCGAGCAGGACAAGGGTATAGGGTTAGCGAATCTGTTCCTAGATAAGGGAGAAATCGCCTACCTACAGGGACAAAAGACCGAAAAGAAGGATTTCGAAGCCAAGCCAGAGGATGACGTTTGGAAAGGTCCTCTGGTGGTAATTACCGACCGAGCTACTGCAGGCGGGGCTGAGATTGCGGCGGCAGCGCTGCTCGACGACAAACGAGCCCAGGTCGTAGGTGAACGAAGCTATGGCGACGCGAGCCTCCGTAAGACAATTCAGATGGATGACGGCGGCGCGGTGATTTTGTCAGTAGCGAAATACTATTCGCCCTCTGGCAAAGCAATTCAGGATGGCGGAGTGACGCCGACCGTGCAACTGGCGGAGACCGATAATTCTCCCGATTTCGATCAGGATGGCAACCCGATCCCCGGGACGAAGCCCAAGAATAACGAGGACAATTTGCTGAAGCAATCCATCGAGCTGGTTACCGGAAAGACCACTATCGCCCAGCTCATGAACGCTGCCGATGGGCCGCTTCCGATGACGGCCAGCCACCCGATTGATACCAAGAGCCCTCAGCAGCAACCACAAAAGTAGAGTTGACAATCAGAAATGGCGCTTTACGAGTATCAATGCGAGAACTGCGGCGAAGTATTCGAGTTGATACAGAAGTTCGCCGACGAGCCGCTGACCGTTCACGAAAAATGTGGAGGCAAGGTCCATCGACTCATTTCCGCACCGATGCTCCAGTTTAAAGGCAGCGGCTGGTACGTCAACGACTACGCCAAGGGCACCGGCAACTCCGCTAACGGCGAAACCAAAAAGACGGAATCCGCGGAAAACACCGGCAAAAAAGAGAGCTCAACCTCAAAAAGCGATTCCGGAAGCCCGGCAAAGCCAGCAGATAGTTCCTCTTCAGCGACCCCGGCAGCCTCCACGACAACCTCAAGTTCCTCGTCCGACAAAAAATAGCGCGTCAGTTCCGAACGTACGGCTGTGACTTGTTCTCTTCCGGCCGTGTCTGTCCAAAAGTGTAGACTGATGGGAATTCCCAGGAGGACAGATGAATCTCACCACTATTTTGACGACCGCTCAAGCCACGCTCACCACCGTCGGTTTGCAGGTGCTGGGCGCGATCGCGTTGTACATCATAGGCCGCTGGCTCATCAGCTTTACGATCAAGCTGGTCCAAAAAGCGTTGGCCAAGCAACGGTTTGACCCAACCTTGTTGCGCTTCATCGGCAACACCATCTCGGTCGTCCTGAATATCACGCTGGTGGTCGCGATTCTCGGGTATTTCGGCGTGCAAACCACCAGCTTTGCCGCGTTACTGGCGGGCGCCGGCTTGGCCATCGGCTCCGCCTGGGGCGGCTTGCTCGCCAACTTTGCCGCAGGCGTCTTTCTGGTAGTGCTGCGGCCGTTTAAGGTGGGCGATTTCATCAGCGCGGGCGGCACGGCCGGTACTGTCGAAGAGGTGGGCTTGTTCGTCACCACGATTCACACGCCGGATAATGTTCGAACTTACGTCGGCAATAATAAGCTGTTTTCGGATAACATTCAGAATTACTCCGCCAACCCCTATCGCCGGGTGGAACTGGTGACGCAGATTTCGGGCGCCGCGGATGTTCAGCGGGCTATTGCCGCTTTAAAGGACCGAATCTCCGCCATCCCGAACGTCTTGCCGGCGCCGGCGCCCGATGTCGTTATCTCGTCGTTCACCGCCGTGGGACCAGTGCTGGCGGTTCGCCCGTATTGCGACAACACCAACTATTGGCAAGTCTACTTCGATACCAACATGGCGATCCGAGAAGTGATGGGCGATTCCGCGTTCCCCGCCCCAATGCCCGTTTACGGTCTCAAGCACCTTTACGAGTCTGGGGAAGCGCCGCGTTCAGGGAACCCTGGCGGTATCCTTCCAGATCAAGCGTTACGTACAAAAAGCCAAGGCGTTTGAAGATCGCTGAGAAAGCCCGCGCGCTCTCTACAGTTAGCGCCCGTTCAAGCTCATCCTTGGCGACTTCGATTCGCACCAGCTCGCCGTGGAATCGCACGCGGAATTGCCGGAAGCCAAGCGCCCGAATTGCCTCTTCACCCTGCTCGATGGTTTGGATGGTCTGAACCGTCACGGCAGTGCCATAGGGCACGCGGGAACTCAGGCAGGCCGCTGCCGGACGGTCCCAGGTAGAAAGCCCGGCGCGGCGCGACAACTCACGGATTTCCGGTTTGGTAAGGTCTGCTTCGACCAGCGGTGCCTTTGCCTGATGGATTTTGGCGGCCCGTTGTCCGGGCCGGTAATCGCCCAGGTCGTCTTTGTTAACGCCATAAACGATATGTGCGAAATCGCCCTCGGCCGCGAATTTCTCGAGACAAGTGAAGAGTTCATCCTTGCAGTGGAAGCAGCGATTCTGGTCGTTCTTCACATAATCCGGATTTTCGAACTCGTGAGTCTGGATGTATTCGTGCCGGAAGCCGCATTCACGCGCAAATGCCTCCGCATCGCGTTTGTGAGAAGCCGGAATCGACGCCGAATCGGCGGTGATCGCAATGGCATTGCCGCCAAGCACGCGATGCGCCGCCCAGGCCAGGTAGGCCGAATCCGTGCCGCCCGAGTAAGCCACAATGATACGGCTCAAGCCCCGCAGGCTGGCGAAAAGCGTTTGTTCTTTCGCGTCGAGAACGGACTGATCGAAAGCAGCAGGATCGGCCTGCAGGCGGACAAGGCTGGCCATGATTCAAGTATAGGAGCGGCGCGAAGTTTACTGCAGTGGCAATTCTCCGTTGGTACCCGTTTCCTTCTCCGTTTCCGGAATACACGAGGCAGCCGCTACCTGGTCGCCATCTTCCATCCGAACCAGCCGCACGCCTTGGGTGGACCGGCCGGCTTGGCGAATCTCTCCGGATTCCAGCCGGATAATCTTGCCATCTTTGGTGATGATCATCAGATCGGTGTTTTCACTGACGGAAAGCACCGCGACCACCTTTCCCACCTTGGCGGTGGTCTTCATGTTGATCACGCCCTTGCGTCCGCGGCCGGTGAGGCGGTAGTCGCCGAGCGGCGTGCGTTTACCGAAGCCGTTTTCCGAAATAGAAAGGATCAAGCCGGTTTTCTCGACGACTTCTAAGCCGACCAGATAATCGCCTTCTTCCAGATCCATAGCTCGCACGCCGCGCGCTTGACGCCCCATGGCGCGCACATCTTCCTCATTGAAGCGAATCGCCATCCCTTCGTGACTGCCCAGGAAAATGAAATTGTCGCCCCTGGTGATGGTGGCGCCCAGCAGTTCGTCGCCTTCATCGAGCCCCAGCGCGATGATGCCGCGCGAGAGCGGGTTATCGAACTCCGTGAGCTCGCACTTTTTGATCACGCCGTGGCGCGTGACCATCACGATGAATTTCCCGGCCACGAATTCCTTGACCGGTAAGAAAGCCTTTACCGTTTCATCGGCCTGCAGGCTGATCAAGCCGGAAACATGCTTTCCTTTGCCAGTGGTTCCGGCATCCGGAATCTCGTAGATCTTCAGCCAGTAGACGCGTCCCTTGTTCGTGAAGATGAGCAGGTAGGAATGCGTGGAGGCAATCACCAGATGCTCGACTACGTCTTCCGAGCGCGTGCCCATTCCAATGCGCCCCTTACCGCCGCGCAATTGCCGCTGATACGTGTCGACCGACGTGCGCTTGAGATAGCCGCCGCGAGAAACGGTCACGGCGACGTCTTCCATTTGCACCAGATCTTCGAGCCGGATCTCACCGGTATCCTCGACAATCTGCGTACGGCGCTCATCGCCGAAGTCTTTTTGAACTTCTTTCAGTTCTTTGACGATCAGAGTTTTCAGAACCTTCTCAGAACCCAGAATCTCCGTATACTCGGCAATCTGGCGCTGAATATCGGCGAGCTCATCCAGAATCTTCTGGCGTTCCATGCCGGTCAGACGCTGCAATTGGAGCTCAATGATCGCCTGCGCCTGGCGTTCGGTGAACCCGAAGGTGGCAATCAAGCCGTCACGCGCTTCCCGCGGGGCTTTGGCGGCGCGAATCAATGCGATGACAGCATCCAAGTTATCGAGCGCTTTCTGAAAACCGAGCAGAAGGTGTTCACGCTCTCGCGCCTTGCGTAAGAGGTAATCGGTACGCCGGCGGACAACATCGATGCGGTGATCCAGGAAGCGCTTAATCAGATCGATGAGCCCCAGCTCGCGCGGCTGGCCATTCACGATGGAAAGCATGATGGCGCCGAAGCTCACCTGCATTTGGGTCTGCTTATACAGGTTGTTCAGCACGACTTCGGGATTTTCGCCGCGCTTCAACTCGAACACGATGCGCATTCCGTCGCGATCACTTTCGTCGCGCGCGTCGGAGATGCCTTCAAGCTTTTTGTCGGCCACCAGCGCCGCCACGTGCTCGAGTAAACGGGCTTTATTGACTTGGTAGGGTATTTCAGTGACGACAATGGCGTCGCGGTCCTTGCCAAACTTCTCGGTTGCCGCCTTGGCCCGGATCCGCAGGCTTCCCCGCCCTCTGGTGTAGTAGTCGAGAATCCCCTGCCTCCCCAAAATAAAACCGCCCGTTGGAAAATCGGGCCCTGGCACCATCTCCAGAATCTTTGCCAACGGCGTGCGCGGATCGTTGAGCAGCGCTATGGAGGCATCGATGACTTCCTTCAAGTTGTGCGGTGGAATGTTGGTAGCCATTCCGACCGCGATGCCGGATGAGCCATTGATCAGCAGATTGGGTACGCGGGCGGGAAGCACCTCCGGCTCGTCTTCGCTGTCGTCATAGTTGCGACGCATATCGACGGTATCTTTGTCGATGTCTTCCAGCAGCGTTCCTGCGATCTTCGCCAGCCGCGCCTCGGTATACCGCATGGCCGCCGGCGGATCACCGTCCACCGACCCGAAATTGCCCTGGCCATCGATCAGCGGATACCGCATGGAAAACGGCTGGGCCATGCGCACCAGCGAATCATAAACGGGTGTGTCGCCGTGCGGGTGAAACTTACCCAGAACTTCGCCGACAATCTTGGCGCACTTCCGGGTCGGGCGGTTGAAATGCAGACCCATTTCGTGCAGCCCATACAGAATGCGCCGGTGGACCGGCTTCAAACCGTCGCGTACGTCCGGCAGCGCCCGGCCGACAATTACGCTCATTGCGTAGTCGAGATACGAGCGCTTCATCTCGTCTTCAATGTTGATGTGAATCAGATTTTTGCTGTCGCCGGGCGGAAAAAGCGCTCCGCTCCCGGGCCCATCTTGATCGGCCAAAGAGACTCCTAAATTGCGTGGCTAAATCTGCGGCAAGTTGCTGTAAAACCTATAACTTACTAAGGTAGTGCCGCATGGCTCTATTCTACCAGTTCGGAAGGATGATAGGGAGCTCTTTATCAGTTCCAGGAAGGGACGCAAGCTATTGACTTCGCTACACTAAAGGAGATCACTGTCATGCTATCGATCGTCATCCCCATTCATAATGAGGAACCGGCTATTTTGCCGCTCTACGATCGCCTTACCACTGTGCTCGAAAAGCTCAGCAGGCCGTACGAGATCCTTTTCATCGACGACGCTTCGACCGACCGCAGTTTCGACCTCCTGGCGAATCTGGTAGAAACCGACGCACATCTCAAAGTTCTTCGTTTGCGGCGCAACTTTGGCCAAACAGCCGCGTTGGCCGCGGGCTTCGATGAAGCCCAGGGCGAAGTGATCGTCTCACTCGACGGCGACCTGCAGCACGATCCCGAAGATATTCCGCTCCTGCTCGAAAAGATCGACGAAGGTTTTGACGTTGCCAGCGGCTGGCGCAAGAATCGGGTGGATAATGCAGTGACGCGCAAGATTCCCTCGCGCATCGCTAATTGGATGATGAAGCGCGCTTCGGGCGTCGACCTTCACGATTTCGGCACGACGTTTAAGGCCTACCGCGCGGAGGTATTGAAAGATGTCAATCTCTACGGAGAGTTGCATCGCTTCATTCCGGCGCTGGTCAGCTTTTATGGCGCGCGCGTGGTGGAGGTGCCCATAAAGAACATCGAGCGCCCCAACGGAGCTTCGCATTACGGCCTGAGCAGAACATTTCGCGTCTTCTTCGACATCCTCACGATCATGTTTTTGCTGCGTTACCTGACACGTCCCATGCATTTCTTCGGGAAATGGGGATTGTCCGGTATCGGACTCGGAAGCCTCGTTCTGCTGTTCATGCTGGTTGAAAAGATAGCCGGCCGGGACATTATCGCCGAACATGGACCGTTGCTCATGGCCGGCGCCATGCTCTGGTTTGCCGGGTTGATGCTGTTCAGCGTGGGCCTCATCGGCGAAGTGCTGATGCGCACTTACTTCGAAAGTCAGGGCCGCCGCATTTACGCTATTCGGGAAGTCCGCTGCCGCCGTGAACAAGTGACCGATGGCGCCCGCTAATTCTTATGATGGCTACATTTTCGATTATGGCGGCGTCCTGGCGCATCACCAGACCAGTGCCGATCAGGCACGCTTGGCGAAACTGGCAGGCATCCCACAGGAGCCGTTCTCAGACCTGTATTGGTCTACTCGTCTCGATTACGACAAAGGAGTAGTAACCGGAATCGAGTATTGGGCAAACATTGGCCATGGCGGGAATCAGAGTCTCGCGCCGGGAACCATTGATCACTTGATCGAACTGGATAATGAGAGCTGGATGCATTTCGATGAGTCGATGTGGAACTGGATCGCGCAACTGCGCGACACTGGCAAGCGACTAGCTGTCTTGTCGAATATGCCACGCGATCTTGGAGAGACGCTGAAGTCGCGGACGGACCGCTTCAACCCGTTCGACCATATTACGCTGTCCTATGAGGTCCATTCCGTTAAGCCTGAACCCGCCATCTACCAACACTGCCTGGCAGGCCTGGGCACTGCTCCCGAGCGAACGCTTTTCCTCGACGATCGCATCGCGAACATAGAGGGCGCCAAGTTACTAGGCGTCCAAGGAATCGAATTTCTCAATCGCGACGATATTCTCCTCGCCATGCGCACCTAGTCTTGCCGCAAACATAGGCCGGCTCCTTTTTTGGGCGATACTACTTGCCCTCAAAATTCGCGCGGGGCTCGGCACCAATAGCTTTCGAACAAACCAGCCATGGCCTCCGCGAATCCGTTGTGCTCAAAGATCACGGCCGTCCACGAAGGCCGGGTCAACACCGGGTCGAGCAGTGCCACCAGGCCGCACTTTCCGTCGAAGAGCGCCAGCTTCAACGGCAACCGCTCGGCGAAACGAATCTCGATCCCAAGGTCGCGATATTCGCCTAAACGGCTGCGATGCGCATCATCCATCGGAGCCGCCTCAATTAACAGCCGGCATTTGATTTGGCGCGTAGCTGCGTCTTTAACAAGCTGTTCATCGAGCGGATCCACCGCGAACGGCGGCCGCGAAAATTCGGCATAATCTTGAACCACCGTAGTGAGCATACGCCGGTAATGAACCGCCGTTTGAGTCGGATCGTTCACCAGACTCAGAAAGTCCAGCGTTCCCCGGCCATCCTGCCCTTCAATGAACGCGCTCCGCAGGTCCTCTATCAATCCGCTCGCTAGGCGGGCCTGTTCGGTCAATTCGTTCTGCAGCACTTTACTCCGGCGCGCCAAATAGCCTGGAATCGCCAGGCTCGGATCGACCGCCGAGAAGAGTTTCGTCCTTTCCTGAACCACCTGCGCGAAGCCCTTCTCCACCAGACTGTCCAGAACCTCATAGATCTTTTGGCGCGGCACATGCGCTCGCGCAGCCAGTTCCAGAGCCTTGAAACGTTGGTGACCCATCAACACAAGATAAGACCGTGCCTCATAAGCGTTCAGCCCGACCTGCTGTAACTTTCGCCAGTTGAGCTGGTAATCCACCGGCGTTGCTTCGCTGGTTTTCACGAACCGAGAACATATCACAGTTCAATCAATGTGCGTGAAGCTCGCCCTCAAAAAATCACTGCTAGACTTGTTCGTGAAAACAGCCCGCGAGTCTTTTCATGCCCCATTCCGATTTGCCCCGGACGCTCGGCGAACTCCGCTCTAGCCGTTTCTTCGATCAACTTCAGCCTGAACGCACCCTCAAAGAAGAGTTACGATCCAACCTGATCTGCAAATTAGACCGTGGCGAGACGCTTTTTCCGGGCGTGCTGGGCTTCGAAGATACCGTCATCCCTCAAATTATCAACGCCGTCCTGTCGCGGCACAATTTCATCCTGCTCGGCCTGCGGGGACAAGCCAAGACTCGTTTAGCGCGTATGCTGACGCGTCTGTTGGATGCCCGTATGCCGTATATCGCGGGTTGCGAGATTCGCGATCATCCGCTGCGCCCGATTTGCAGACAATGCCGCGATAAGGTGGAAGCGCTGGGAAAAGAAACGCCAATTCATTGGCTCCCGGCCGACGAGCGTTACGTTGAAAAGCTGGCGACGCCGGATGTAACCATCGCCGACATGATCGGCGATATCGACCCGATTAAAGCCGCGCGTACAGGACACGACATATCGAGTGAGCTGACCATTCATTACGGCTTGCTTCCGCGTGCCAACCGCGGGTTATTCGTCGTCAACGAGCTGCCCGATCTCGCTGGAAAGGTGCAGGTCGGCCTCTTCAACATCATGCAGGAAGGCGATGTCCAGATCAAAGGGTACCCCGTGCGCTTGCCGCTCGATGTTGCTCTCGTTTTCACCGCGAATCCGGAAGACTATACGGCGCGCGGCAAAATCATCACTCCGCTGAAAGATCGGATCGGCAGCGAAATTCGTACCCACTATCCATTGGCTGTGGCGCAGGGGATGGCAATCACCCGGCAGGAAGCCTGGACGACGCGGCGCTCGCCCATCGAGCTGGAGGTGCCCCTTTACGTTCACGAAGTCGTCGAGCAGATCGCGTTCCTCGCCCGCGACGACAAACGAATCGACAAACGCTCCGGCGTTTCCCAGCGCTTACCTATCACCGTTCTTGAAAACGTCATCTCGAATGCCGAGAGGCGTGCACTGAAAACGAAAGAGCGTAACGCTGTTCCCCGAATTCTTGACCTCTATGCAGCCTTGCCGTCCATCACGGGCAAACTGGAGCTGGAATACGAGGGTGAACTGAAGGGCGGCGACGCGGTGGCGCGCGAGCTGATTCGCAGCGCCGTCGGCAAGGTGTACAACTCCTATTTTGACGGCGTAAATCTTCGCCAGGTGATCCAATGGTTCGAGCTAGGCGGATCGCTGCGCCTGGACGAAGATCTACCCGCACAGGAAATGTTGGAACGCCTCGGAGGAATCCAAGACCTGCTGCACTTCACCAGGAAGTTGGGCCTGGGTGAAAGCGAAAGCGACGCCTTGCGGGCCTCCGCCGGGGAATTCATTCTGGAGGGGCTGTATGCGCACAAGCGTATCAGCCGCAACGAAGAACTGGAGTTTATCGCCAGCGAGCGCCTTTCGCGCGAGGAGCGCGGGCGCGATGACCCGGAGCAGCGGCGCGGCTTCGATTCCCGGCGTGGCGGACCTGGCGGAGGCCGCCGCAATCTGAATTGAACGGTTGAGAACCTTATGAGGCGGGTCTCCTATTCCAAGTTCTCCGAGGAGGATCTCGGTATCGAGATGGACGACCTGCTGCGCGCGCTTTCCGATTATTTCCTTGAAAGCGGCTACCAGAATCCCTATCTGCAATTTTCCGAGATGAACCAGCACACGCTCGAGGAGCTGAAGCGCTCTATCGAGCGTGCGCTCGAAAGCGGCGACCTGTTTGACCCGGAACGTCTGGAAGAGATGCGGCAGCGCTTGCAGGAGATGTCCGCACAGCAGCGCGACAAACTGATCGAGCGGCTTGTGGACAAGCTCGAGGAAGGGGGCTACATCAACACAGACGGTCCGCCACCGGACTCGCCCTCGGCGCCCGGCGGCGTGGGCGGACCAGAGAGTCAAATGCACTTCGAAGTCACCGACAAGGCTATCGACTTTCTGGGCTTCAAGACACTCAAGGATTTGCTCGGTTCGCTGGGAAAATCGAGCTTCGGCGCGCATGACACGCGGGATCTGGCTACCGGCGTTGATGCCAGCGGCGGGGCTAAATCCTACGAATTCGGTGACGTTTTGAATCTGGACGTAAGTGCAACTTTATTTTCCGCTATGCAGCGTGAAGGAGTGAAGTTGCCGCTCGATTTGGAATATTCCGATCTGCAGGTGCATCAATCCGAATATCAGAGTTCCTGCGCCACGGTCCTGCTGCTCGATTGCAGTCACAGCATGATTCTGTATGGCGAAGATCGCTTCACTCCCGCCAAAAAGGTGGCGCTCGCGCTGGCGCACCTCATCCGGACCCAATACCCGGGCGATTCCCTGCGTTGTGTACTTTTCCATGATTCGGCGGAGGAGATGCGGCTTTCCGACTTGGCTCGCGTGCAGGTTGGCCCATACTACACCAACACGCGCGATGGCCTCATCCTGGCCCAAAGAATACTCGCCCAGGAAAAGAAGGACATGAAGCAGATCATCATGATTACCGATGGCAAGCCGTCGGCCCTAACGTTGGATGATGGTCGAATTTACAAAAATGCCTTCGGTTTGGATCCGCTGGTAATTAGCCAGACACTTGAAGAAGTGGTTCGTTGTAAGAAGCGTGGAATTCTGATTAATACTTTCATGTTGGCAAGCGATTACGGCTTAGTGCAGTTCGTTCAGAAAGTTACTCAGATGTGCCGTGGGAAAGCTTATTTCACGACGCCTTATACGCTTGGTAACTATCTGTTGATGGATTACATGAATCGCAAAACCCGGACAATTCACTAAGTGAAAAGAGAGGCCCAGCGAAAGCCAGGCCTACTCAGTTGATTACGGGCTAGAAGGCGATACCGAGCAGCACATCGCCCTGATCCAGATTCGTTCGCAATCCAGGCGCCGTGAAAGATTCGTTTGCCCAACGCGTGTAGCGAACCTCCGGGCTCAACTCGAAGGGACCCTTCTTGAAGGTAATTCCGAAGCCGGCCACACCGCCGAATGAATTGCGATTGTGCAGCGCTGAAGAATTATCGCTTATCAGTTGGCTTGAAAATCCCGGTAAGGTGTCCGTCTCGGTAATGGTAGAGATGTGGCGCAACGCGGCGCCTACGTCCACAAACGGCCGGAAATGGCCCATTCTGATATTGGTCTTAATGAGCGCGGGGATTTCCCATACGTTCAAACTCGTGCTTTCGTAACCCAAGTTGCCAAGTGAATCGAAAGGCGCGGAGCTTGCGAAGCCGGCCCGTTTGTACAAGCCGTCGACCTCCAACCGCAGATGCTTTGGCAGGTGGAACTCACCGCTGACGCCAAACTCGTAGCGGGGGACCGCTGAGTTATAGCTTGAACCAGGCACCAACGTGTTACCGCTGAACAACGAGGTGTTGCTGGCGCTGAACATGTCCGTAACCGGTATGCCTACTTTGAAGCCGAGCGTAACCGGCAAATGCGAACCCTCTTGCGCATAAAGCGAAGTCGCTCCGATGGCAATAAACACAAAAATATTCCAGTTTAATTTCATAGTTGTTTGAAAAACTCCACACCGTGAATCAGTACTTACTGATAGAGGGATGGAGTCCGGCAGTATGAAGTTTCCGCTTTATTGCGTCGCTCTAATCCTATGTATTTAGCGTAGTTTTACTACACGCTGCGCTGCCGGCGCAGCCACCAGACGGCTGCCGCTGTGGCGGCGGCAATGCCAGTGGCGACCAAGGAATATCGATGCATCATCGCGGAGGTGTGTTCCCAACGCTCGCCTAAGACGTAACCGAGCGTCAGGAATGTGGCGACCCAGATAGCCGCGCCCGGGTAGGCAAACGCGGCAAAGGTGCGATAGGGCATGCGTACCATGCCCGCAACCAAAGCTGTGAAGTGGCGGATGGCAGGAAAGAAATAGCCGCTGGTCAGTGACCAGCCGCCAATCCGATGGAACCAGCGGTCCACATCATGAATATGCTGTGGCGTAACACGAAAGTATTTCCCATATTGGTGGATTAGTTTGCGCCCGAACTTGCGGCCCAGCCAGTAGCTGAGCGAGATACCGCAGAGGCTGCCCCCAAAGCCGGCCAGGAATGCCATGCCGAAATGAAGGCGGCCGCGAAAGATCAGGTAGCCGCAGAAAATGAGCAGCGTCTCGTCGGGAATCGGCAGCCCCAAAATACCGAACATCAACAACACAAATAAGCCGGCGTAACCATAGCGAGTGAGCCAAACCAGCAGCGCTTCCATCCGGTGGGTAGTCAGAGAATAGCAGGCTCTCAGGAACACGCGCCCAAGAGCGTGTGCGCTACGATTCCGGTATGGCGCAGTCCACCAGCCCGCTGTTTGAAGTGAAGTGCCCGTGTTGCGGAACGGCGTTACAGATCGATGCCGAGCTACAGGTCGTGATCCGGCATCAAGAGCCCGAGAAAAGGCCCGCGATTGAAGACCTGCATGCCGCCGTCCAGCAGCTCAAGGGAGACGCGGCGAGACGCAATGAGATGTTCGAGAAGAGCTTTGCCTCGCACCTCAGCGCAGACAAGGTGCGCGAGAAGAAATTCGAAGAACTGCTTAAGCAGGCGAAGGAAGATAAGAGCGGGAGCCCGCCTCCCCGGCCGTTCGACTTGGATTGACGCCAGTTCTCAGAAATGCGCGGCTTGGAATTGATCAAAATCGGCGCAGACCGCGTCCACTGAATCGGCCGAAGAAACTCTTCGGACTTGGCCGAACAAAGTGATCAGGAGAAATACCGAGCGGCCGTTTGTTTCGATGGTTTTTTCAAGGCGCATCGACGCGGCCGCTTTAGCTTGACTCTCAGCCGTCGCTTCGCCGGTGACCGCCTCGAGGATCGCCGCCAGGGCCGGTCCGCTCCACCGAAAGAGCGTGGCGCCCGAGAGCCGCTTGGCCAGTTGTTGCGCCACCAGAAGCAGCACGTCATCCCCGGCCGCCCGGCCGAATCTGCCATTGATCGAAGCCAGACGATCGATGACGAAGAGCGCGGCGACACACTCTTTTTTGGAGGAAATCTTTGCCGCGATTGCCTGCTCGGCCAGGGCTCGCATCGGCAATCCCGTAATCGGGTCGCTCGAGGAATCCAGTCCACCCATGCGAAGACGGCTGGAAACGCGCTCGACCTCGGCTTGTAAAGACTCAAGCCGAGCTCGCGATTCCGCTTGCAAACGCGAGCTTTCACTTCGAACCACCGTCAAGCAGTCGGCCATCTGCCCGCGTAGCTGCCGCACATCCTCGAGTGTCGATGCTCGTTGAAGCTTCTTCTCGATGAGCGATAGTTGGGTTACGCTGGTTTGATTAGACGAGCTCAGGAACGCCACCGTTTGCGTCATCATGGCGAGCATCGAGCGTAACTCGCTCGCGTGACCGGAAAGGGAACCCGCTGCGCTCTGGTTATATTCTTCCAGGGCGCGCAGCGCTTTGCCGACATTCAGCGCCAGATCTTCGGCGCTGGCGTCCGCGTTGAGGGCGTCCGCTATCAATAGAATTTCGTTCCGGAACCGGCACAGCGCTTCCGGATCGCTTTCAATGGCGTGGAGCGAAATTCCTTGCAGAAGGAGCTGGAGGTAGCGGATGTAGTCCGCTGGCGCTAAGACGGTCGATGTGAGATGGCCGCTCAAGGAGACAAGATCCATAGCCTAACCGGTTCCTTGGCGACTGGCGAAACTACTAGCACTAATAGCAGTAACGCCCGGCTGTGGTTACTCTCACCCGCAACCAAGTTGGCTGGCAAAGTCTCCTCGCGCCAGCCGTTTTACGAAATCCAGATCGCCTTCCAGAAAATCGACTGAAGGCAAAGTTGCCAAATCGATCCAGCGGATCTGCTCGAAAACGCGTCCGACCGGCTCGCCGGAAAACTCGCGCACCGCAAAAAACAGCAGGTGCACGCGGCTGCCGTTCGGATAATCGTATTCGTAGCGGGCCAGTTCACTGCCGATTTCAGCCTGAATCTTTAACTCCTCATTCAGCTCGCGAACCAGAGCTTGCTCAGGAGATTCGCCTGGCTCGACTTTACCGCCGGGAAATTCCCATTTCAAAGAATGGCGGTCGCCCTTTCTGCGTTGACCGACCAGTATCCGGGCATCCCGTTGAATGATACCGGCAGAAACCAACAGGGGTTCGCGCCTTTTCTTTGCCGCTACAGACGGTGCGGGAATCACCGGTTACGCGCCAGCAACCTCGCTGGCCAGCAATTGGCGCAGAACATAGGGTAAGATCCCACCGCTACGGTAATACTCGGCTTCCTGGGGTGTATCGATACGCACCTTTGCCGCGAACTCAATGCGCGTGCCGTCCGCGCGGGTCGCGACCACATTCACAGGGCTGGCAGACGATGCGACGGCCTGCCGAACATTTGTTAGATCGAAGCTTTCTTCTCCCGTCAAGCCGAGCGATTCGCGATTGGCGCCTTCGACGAATTGCAGCGGAAGAACCCCCATCTGCACCAGGTTGGAACGATGTATTCTCTCAAAGCTTTCGGCAATCACCGCACGGATGCCGAGTAGCAGGGTGCCCTTCGCCGCCCAATCGCGGGACGATCCTGAGCCGTACTCCTTGCCTGCGATGACCAGCAGCCGCACACCGTCTGCTTTGTACTTCATGGCGGCATCGTAGATGAACATCTTCTCGCCGTCGGGCACGTGGCGCGTCCAACCGCCTTCCACACCGGGAATAAGCTGATTTTTTAAGCGAATGTTAGCGAAAGTGCCGCGTACCATCACTTCGTGGTTGCCTCGACGGGCGCCGTAACTATTGAAGTCGGATGGCTTGACACCCAGTGCTATGAGATACCGGCCGGCGGGGCTGTCCACCGGAATAGAACCGGCCGGCGAGATGTGATCGGTGGTAACGGAATCTCCCAAGACCGCCAAGGCCCGCAAGCCAGCAAGATCCTGAACAAACGTTTCAGGATCCGCTAAATTTTCAAAGTATGGGGGCTGCTTGATGTAGGTGGAATCGCCGGTCCATTCGTAAATGCTGCCGGTAGGGACCTTCAGCGAGTTCCAACTGGCGTCGCCGGCAAAAACCTCCGAGTATTCCTTCCGGAAAAACTCAGTGCGAGCGGATGCCGCAACCACCGATTCCACCTCCGTTGAAGAAGGCCAGATATCGCGCAAGTAAACATCCTTTCCCTCACGATCCTTGCCTAGCGATTCCGTGGTGATATCGAGGTCCACGCGGCCAGCAATGGCGTACGCCACGACCAGTGGCGGAGAAGCCAGGTAGTTCGAGCGCACCAGGGGGTTAACACGTCCTTCGAAATTGCGATTGCCGCTCAGCACTGCCGCTACGTTCAGTTGACCCGCGCTCACCGCCGCGGTGACATTGTCGGGCAGGGGTCCGCTGTTGCCGATGCAGGTTGTACAACCATAGCCGACTAGATGGAAATTCAGTTTCTCCAAGTAGGGCATCAGGCCGGCATCGATCAGGTAATCGGACACTACTTTGGAACCCGGCGCGAGCGAAGTTTTTACCCAAGGCTTGGCCGAGAGACCTTTCTCGATCGCCTTTTTCGCCAGGAGACCCGCGGCCACCATCACCGATGGGTTTGAGGTGTTTGTGCAACTGGTAATCGCGGCGATCACCACTGCTCCGTCGTACAATTTTTCCTGGTGACCGTTGACGCGCAGTTCGGCGCTCTTCACGGCGCCGCTTAAGGCCGACAAGAAATTGCTCTTCACATCCGGCAGCTCGATACGATCCTGCGGACGCTTGGGACCGGCCATGGAGGGAACTACCTTCGACAGCTCCAACGAAAGCGTGTCGGAGTAGACGGGATCGGAAGAATCCGCCGACAGAAAAAGTCCCTGCTCTTTTGTGTAGGCTTCCACCAGGTTGACTAGGTCCAAACTACGATTCGTTAATCGCAGATAGTCGAGAGTGACTGAATCGATAGGGAAAAAGCCGATGGTCGCTCCATATTCAGGAGCCATATTGCCGATCGTCGCGCGATCGGCGAGCGAAAGAGCACGGACTCCAGGGCCATAAAATTCAACAAACTTCCCCACCACGCCTTTTTTGCGCAGCATTTGCGTGACGGTCAGTACCAAGTCGGTGGCAGTCGCGCCCTCTGGCAATTTTCCACTGAGTTTGAAGCCGACCACCTGCGGCAACAGCATCGAGATAGGCTGGCCAAGCATGCAGGCCTCTGCTTCAATTCCGCCCACGCCCCATCCCACCACGCCCACGCCGTTAATCATCGTGGTGTGCGAATCGGTACCCATCAAGGTGTCGGGATACGCCTGCAAGACACCGTCCTTGGTTGCGCTGAAAACAACACTCGCCAGGTATTCGAGATTCACCTGGTGGACGATGCCTGTGTCGGGCGGCACCACACGGAAATTACTGAATGCCTTCTGTCCCCAGCGCAGGAACGCGTAGCGCTCCTGATTGCGGCTGAATTCCAATAGAGCATTTTCCTGAAAGGCGTGGCTCGAGCCGAAAGCATCCACTTGGACCGAGTGATCGATCACCAGATCGGCGGGAATCAGCGGATTGGCCAGCTCCGGGTTTGCGCCGAGCTTTTTCAGCGCGTCACGCATGGCCGCCAGATCCACCACGCATGGCACGCCGGTGAAGTCCTGCAACAGAATACGAGCGGGACGGAACTGAATTTCTTGTGCCGCCGTCTTCGCGTCCCATTTGGCAACGTACTCGATGTCGCTTGACTTGACGGTGCGTTCGTCTTCAAAGCGCAGTAGATTTTCGAGAAGAATCTTAATCGAGTAAGGTAGACGGGATAACTTCACCCCGGCTGCGGTCTTCTCCAGGGCGTCAAGCCGGAAGATCCGATAACTGATATCGCCTACACGCAAAGCCGCCGCCGCGCCGAACGTATTTTTGCTGGCCATTCACCTCTAGTCTATTCCTTACATGTATGCGGGCTGCTCAATACCCAGTACGCTCAGGGTTGCCAACAATTGGTTGCGCACAAATAGCGTGAGCCACAGCAGCAAGTCGCGGCGCTCGGCATCTTGCTCGCCGATTACCGGGTGTTCATGATAAAAATTGTTGAAATTCTGCGCGAGTTGAAACGCGTATTTGGCAACGTGCGCCGGCTCGCCGGAACTGATGGCCCGTTCGACGGCGCTATCGGCCTTCGACGCCAACAGCAGCAACTGCCACAAATCTTCTGCTTCCAGGCACCGCTGAAAAATGGCGGCACTCAGCACGCCGCGAAAATCCGGCAGCGGCGTTCCTCTTTCTTCGAACTTGCGAAGAATATTTCCAGCCCGCACGGCGGCGTATTGTACGTATGGCCCAGTCTCGCCTTCGAAACTCAGGGCTTCATGAAAATCGAAGGCCAATACCGAGTTGCGAGTGAACTTGAGCATGAAATATCGTAGCGCGCCGATGGCAATCTGCTCCGCCACGTTCCGGCGCTCTGCGGGCGCCGCTTCCGGATGCCGGTCTTCCACTTCGGCCAACGCGGTTTCGATCAGCCTGTCGATCAAGTCGTCCGCTTTGACGCCGAGACCCTTCCGCCCGGAGACTTCGATGTACGGCCGCTTGCGATCTTCCTCCGGAATGGGAATGCCCATCTCCAAACAGGTTCGCGGCGTGAGCGCCACCATCTCGTAGGAGAAGTGTATCGAGGCATCAGCCTGCTCCTGAAAATCCAGCGCCCGCAGCCCGGCCACCACCACATCCTGCAAATACGACTGGCGCGAATCAATCACATTGAACACTCTGACGGCGCGCCCGAATTGCGGAACACTCTCCTCCACAGGCTCTTCCGCAGGCCGATCCGTGGTCACCCAGACCTGCTTTCCATCCGGGTAGGACGACCAAAGGCGATAGTAAAAATCTTTGCCCAGCAAGCCGAACTTCCACAATTGATAGGCGATATCTTTGCCGACATATGTCACGGTGCCGTTGGATCGCACGATGACCTTGCTATCTTCGTCTTCTTCGGCCCGGCCACCGGAATCCCGGAAAGCGGAAGAGGGCATCACCCAGCAACCTGTATTCTTTCCTTGCTCCTCGAAGTAAATGGCTTTTCGCTGCTTTAATAGCTCAAACGCTCCCGCCCAGAACTTAAGGTGAAGGATTTCACTTTCACGCGGAAGCAACTGATATTGAACACCCAAACGATACATTGTCCGCAGATGAGCTACCACGATCGCATCCGCCACGAGTTGGCCCAACTCAGCGAGCTCTCCCGCGCCGGCCTCGATGGCATGCAAGGTTTTTCCCCGCCACTCGAGCGCTTGGGGGTTCTCCTGGTAATACGCGGAAGTCCGCGCATACAAATCCCAACATAGAAAATCGAAGCGAACGCCCGGGTCCGCGATCTGCGCTCCCACGTCCGCCGGCCTCTTTTTCTCCAGGTAGTAAAAGCCCACCACCACGTCGGCGACCTGCACACCAGTGTTGTCGATATAGTTCTGTACCTCCACCAGCCTTCCCCGTTTGCGCAGCATGCGGACAAACGTATCGCCCAGAATCGCGTTGCGCAGATGGCCGATGTGCGCCGCTTTGTTCGGATTAATGTTGGTATGCTCGACGACGATTTTTCCAGCCTCGACCGCCTTGATCGGCTGCTCAGGCCCGCCCGCGAAAGAATGTTTGAGCACTGAATCGGCATAGGCGGCGCGGTCCAGCCGGACGTTGATGTAGCCGTTTCCAGCGATCTCGAACGAGGCGATTCCCGGCACGGATTTCAACGCGCCGGCCAGTTCTTCGGCAATTTGTTTCGGTGACCGCTTTAGCTGCCGCGCGAGCTGGAAGGCGACCGGTATCGCTAGCTCCCCAAACGAGCTCTGTTTGGGTTGCTCAAGCGAAACTTTAACTCTTAGCGGGAGTTTGGTGGCGAGTTCGTTTTCGATTGCCGCCGTTAGCCTGGATTCTATTTCCGCGAACACTGCTTCCCAGTATGCATGTTCGGCTTGTTACTGGCGGCTCAATATTTGCCCGGCGCGGCTTCGCAAGCTGGGAAGGTAAACCAACAGCTTGTCCGTCAGGTCTGCGGCCAAATCCGCCCGTACATGGATGACTTGTTCGTTTTGCCGGACGGAAATGGCATCCCACATTCGCAGCAAATCCAGGCTGCTCGTATCGGTCGTCAACCGTCCCAAACCGATCAGCCCGCGCAAAGCATCGTGAACCCTTTGCGCCCCTTCCTTTGAAATGCAGTCGATCTCGACCTGTAAATGAGCGCCGCTGTCTACGCCAATGCCTACGGTTGTGTCATCGATGTATCCGGCAATGTTTGCGAGCGCCGATTGCAGATCGGAAGGGAGGTGGATATTGGCGAACGGCAGGCCCCCGTGGCTGACTTCCCAGATTTGGTCGTTTTTAGCGACGCCAGCAAGCCTCCGCTGCAGCTCCTCCGGCACGCCGCCAGCGCCGCTGTCTCGAAGATCCAGAGTACTCCGTAGGAAATCGGCCGGTGCGGCCATGGCGAGCGACTTGTCCACGAAAGCAACGGCATCCCGGCCTCCGCCAAAGAGCATGTATTTCTTGTAACTGAAGCGCTCGACTCCCAGCGTGCCAAGCCGGCGGTTTATGTCGGCGGACGCGAAGCCGCCGCGTGCCAGAACCAGTGCCTTAGCGCCGTCCCAAACCAACAACACGGCTGTCAAGTCGCGCCTGGGATCGATCCCGACACGTTCCGAGAGGGCATCCAACTGCGGCAGGTCGAACTCGTCCTGGTGCCGCTGGTAGAGCCCGGTCGCCTTGAGTTTTTCGATTTGAATAGAGAGAAGGGCTTTCGTGTTTTTGGGAATTGCGTCGCGAAACGCCGGGTCGACCGAGACGCCCGTCATAAGGGGCTTCCGGCAGCCCACGCTACCAATCAATCCTCCGGCGAGCAACGCCAACAGCCAAGTTCGCACTAATAATCTCTCTTTTGGAAAATGTAGACGGCGCTTACTAACGCCACGATACCGAACAGCGCCGAGGTCCAAACCGGCATCAACCAATCGGCCTGCCGGTCAAACAAGATAATCTGCCGCATAGCGTTGCCCAGGTCGAACACTTTTGGCAGAATCCAATAAAACGCCATCCACAATTGCCGCGACCATTCGGAACCGAGCAGCCGGATTACAAGCTGGTGCTGCGCCAGAAGCACGCTGATTAGCGCCAGCGCGTTCGCGACCATTACCGAAAGAGCGGCGCTCTCCGAAACCACTCCTATCAGCACCACCACGCACAGGAACACCGCAAAAAGGAAGATACTGATCGGAATCGCCAGCAGAAAGCGCGGCTCCCAAATATGCGTCTTGAGTCCCAGGATCAACCAGACACTCGAAATCAGGTAAACGTGATTCATTGCCACGATCGTCAGGTTCCCCAGATACCTTCCCATCAGCAGGGTGGGGCGGCCCAACGGTTTCGAAAGCAAAAGGGAAATGCGTCCCGGTTCAAGGACGCTCGGTATGAGTCCGGACGAGGCAAAGACCGCCAGAAACGTTCCCCAGACGTAGAGCACAATGGAAACCCAGGAATAGGAGACATTGACAAACTTGCGGATATTGTAAATTCTCCGGACGGTGGATTCTACGCCGAGAAAAGAGATGGCGCTTTCGGCGAGATCGATTTGCAGAGCGAACAGGAAGATCAGAATCAACAACGTCGAAAGCGCGAACATACCCCAGAAGAGCCAGCGAGCGCGGGCTTCCTGAAATGTATCGGCAATCAGGGCCCAAATCACGTTCACGCCGCTCTCTCGGTTTTGGTCGCCTGAAGGAACAAGTCTTCCAAACTGTTGTTGGAGGAGTTCACGCTCTCAATGAACCCACCCGCTGCCCGTATCTTGTCGATGGCAATGTTGGCCTCATCACGGCTGCGCAGTTGCATCGCGATTCCTTCGCCCGCCGGAAGAATTGCCGCGCCCAGCCGGCGAATCTCAGCCAGCGCCCGCTCCGGCACATCCAAAGCCGTCACGCGATAGCCTCCCCCGGTCAGCAGGCTGCTGATTTTGCCTTCCACTGCCAGCTCGCCTTTTTTCATGATGGCTACATATTCGCAGAACGATTCCACTTCGCTGAGCAGATGCGAGTTGATGAAGACCGTTACTCCATTGCCGGTCAGCGCGTTCAGAATATCTCTGATCTCGCGCCGGCCCGCCGGGTCCACGCCATCAGTCGGTTCATCCAGAATCAGCAGCCTTGGGCGGTGAATCAACGCTTGCGCTAGCCCGAGCCTCTGCAACATTCCCTTTGAGTATTTCTTGATGCGGACGCCGCCCCAACCGTTCAGGCCCACCAGGTCCAGCAACTCCGGCACGCGCCTTCTTCGTTCATCAGCATCCACACCGGAAAGAGCGGCATAGAAATCCAGCATTCCGTGGCCGCTCAAGTACGTCGGAAAGCGGTGATTTTCGGGCAAGTAGCCAACCGGCCTGCGGGAGTCCGCTTGGCGCACGTCTTTTCCAAACAGTGCCGCTGATCCGGATGTCGCATGCACGCCGGAGAGCAGTATTTTGACGAATGTGGTCTTCCCCGCTCCGTTCGGCCCCAGCAGGCCATATTTCACGCCGGCCGGCACGCGCAGTGTCAAACGGGAAATCGCTTTGACTTCGCGGCCGCTAAAACGCGTCCGATAAATCTTTTCCAGGCCGGAAGTTTCGATGGCGTATTCCGTCATCATGTACTTTTAGAATACGAGCCGATGGGTCCGCCAGTTCTGGTTCGTGATCATTCCGAGCTCAAATCCGACAATTCAATGTTGCGTCCCCGAACCGTTTTTTTACCCCTGCTAATAGCGGCTACAGTCAGCGCACAGAACAACACAACGCCCGAGCCCACGGTGCCGCCTCTAAAAACTAGTGTCACCGTCAACGCGACCCTCTCCAGCGAAACGCCCGCATCCATCACGACCCTGGGACAGCAACAACTCGAGGACATACCGGGTATCGAGTTGGACGATCGCTTGCGCCAGATTCCCGGTTTCAGCCTGTTTCGCCGTTCTTCGAGCGTGGTGGCAAACCCAACCACCCAGGGCGTCTCTCTCCGCGCAACCGGTTCCACCGGCGCCAGCAGAACGTTGGTCCTGTGGGACGGTATCCCCGTGAACGATCCGTTCGGGGGCTGGGTCTATTGGGATCGTCTCGACCCTTATTACATCGATCGCGTCGAAGTGGAAAACGGCGCGCCCACCAGTATTTTTGGCGATCGGGCCATGAGCGGCACAATCTCGCTCTTCTCGCCACCCGAGCAGCAGCAACACATCACGGTCGATGTGTTCCGAGGCAATCAAGGCACTGCCGACCTTTCCGCGGGCTACACGAACTTGTGGGGACACTGGGGCCTTTCCGTTCAGTCGCGCGCCTTCACTACCGACGGCTACTACATCACGCCGCAATCGGTCCGCGGCAAGGCCGACGACGAAGCCAACGTGCGCTTTGCAACCGGCGATGTGCATCTTGATTATTTGGGTGCGAAGGATCGCCTTTCCCTGCATTTTGATGTGCTCGCCGAAGAACGGCACAACGGCACGCTGCTGACCCATAATTCCACTGGTCTGGGCACCATTGGCGCGAACTATACGCATTCCTGGACGAACGATCAAGTGTCCGCCGTAGTCTTTCACACCCAAGAGCAGTTCCACAGCACCTACTCGAGCGTGTCGGCCAACCGCAACACGGAGACGCTCGCGTCCAAGCAAACTGTGCCCGTGCTCGACACCGGCGGCGCAGCATACTGGAAACATCATGCCAAGCGTTGGAACACCATTGTGGGCACCGACGCTGACGATGTGAGCGGCACCAGCTACGACTATTCATACTCGACCCATGTGCTTACGCCCAGCGGCGGTACGCTGTTCGAACACGGCGTGTTCGGGCAGGGCGATCTGTCGTTCGGACCGGTGCGCTTTTTTGCCGGTGTTCGCCACGAGTTCACCGGCCAGCACGGCGAGACCTTCGTCAGCCCCAACGGCGGGGTGGCCGTCGGCATGAAGGGATTTCGGTTCCGCGCTTCGGGTTACCGGAGTTTTCGCGCGCCAACATTGAATGAGCTGTATCGCCCCTTCCGCGTGGGCAACGTTCTCACCACGGCCAACGCCGCTCTGGTTCCCGAATCTCTGACAGGTGTGGAAGCGGGCGTGGATTGGAGTGGGGAAAAAACACGTGTTTCCTTTACCGTGTTCCACGACGATCTCGATAACTTGATCGACAATGCCACTCTATCCACTTCGCCTACGCTCATTTTGCGGCAGAGGCAAAATTTCCCGAGCGCCCTGTCGCGCGGCTTGCAGGCCGATATCAATCATCAATGGCGGCACTGGGGCGCTGAAGCGGGCTACGTTTTCGCGGATGCGCGCTTGGGGGGAGGCCCGCGCATTCCGCAAGTCCCGAAGCAGCAAGGAACCGCGCAGCTTAGTTTTCACGCCAAGTCAACTACTTTTGCCGCCGGCATCCGCGCCTCCGGCCTTGCCTTCGATGACGACCTGAACCAATTTTTGCTGCCCGGCTACGCCACCATCGGGTTCTCCGCCCAACAGCGCCTTACCAAAAACCTCTCCGCCGTCGCTTCGGTGGACAATTTGCTCGACCGAACGTATCTGGTGGCCCTCACGCCGTCGCCCAACATCGGCCAGCCGCAGTTATGGAGAGTCGGTTTGCGGTGGAGCGGCAGTATCAAGTGAAGGCTTACTAAAGAGAATCCAGCAAACGCCGATTATCTAGTAAGGCGCGGCCTCGCCCCGTTTGACGTGGAATAGAGTGATTTCGTTTAGAAGGCTCATAGATCTCGAAAAGGACGACCTGGCGGCATCCCTGCTCCGGGTGATTCTGCTATTCCTCGAAGCATCGGCATTGCACGCTATCGATTACGATTCTGAAGAGCAAAGCACCTATCAACGCGAAATAAGGGAAATCCGCGACAAGTTCGAGCATGCTGTCGCGCAACACGACATTCTAATACTGGCCGGCGAAGCGAACCAGTCCATCCAGGCATACAATCGGGGCGTCGAAAAATTCATCCGCAGTCTCAGCGCAGAGAAGCAAGCCATCGTAAATCTGATGGGGGAAGCACTGCTCCGGGTGTGTTCCAGCAGTGAACGTGCCGGCGAGAATCTGCGGCGCATCGAAAAGCAGTTGGAGAAAGCTGTCCATCTCGAAGACATTCGCTCCCTGAAGAGCAAACTGTCGGAATGCTTAGACGTGCTCTGCCGCGAGGCGGAACGCCAGGAAGCGCAGGCGCGTGAAGTCAAATCTCAGCTTGCTGAGCCCGGAAACGCCATTGGTCCAGCCGATCACGTCACCGGATTGCCCGGATTAAGGCACGCGGAAAGATACGTCAGGGAACTCGCCCACGCCGGTACGCATGCCTATGCCGCTCCTTTCTTTCTGAAAAGCCTCCAAGTGATCAATCGACGGTTCGGCTACACAACGGGAGATCAGATCCTCCTCCGTTACAGCCAACACCTCACTCATCATCTCGGTGACAAGGATCGGTTGTTCCGGTGGCGCGGCCCCTGCTTCGTTGCGATTCTCGAACGGTTCCAGGAACCCGATGTGGTGCGCTCGGAAGTTCTCCACATTGCCTCGCTGGGCTTGGAGCATTCGGTGGAAAGCGGCGATCGGTCGATGCTTTTCAAGATTTCCACCGCCTGGGATCTGATCCCCATTCCGGTCGGCTCCGGGGTAGCGGAGATTTCGAGAAAAATCGACGCCTTCGCCGCCGAGCAGACTGGCGCGCTCTGAGAGTGTACAATCCGAGGCGTGCCCCAGCCGCTAGAATTCGACGGCGCGCGCCGCATCGTCCTCGAAACAGTTCGCGCACTGCTCCGTCCAAGAAGCTCCGAAACCGTCCCCTTAGAGGCGGCCCACGCCCGTGTCTTGGCCTCACCCGTCGTGGCGGATCGCAATTATCCGGCATTAGCACGTTCGCTGCGCGACGGCTTCGCTGTCAAATCGAAAGACCTTCCCGGAACCCTGGCCATTCGGGGCGAGGTGCGAGCCGGAGATCGCGAGCAGGCGCCGTTAGCCGATGGCGAAGCGCTCGAGATCATGACGGGAGCGCCTGTGCCGGAAGGCGCCGACGCCGTCGTCATGGTGGAGCATACTGTCCGGGACGGCAGTCGCGTCAAGATCGAACAGTCTGCCGAGCCTGGCCAATTCGTTAACCAGGGCGGCGCGGAAGCGCAGCAAGGATCAGTGCTGATTCCCGCGCGCACCCGCCTCGATGCCAGTCACATAGCCACCCTCGCCATGACCGGCCACACTTCGGTCCGGGTCTTTTTCCGACCATCAGTCGCCATTCTCGCAACGGGCGATGAAATTGTCGCGCTCGAAGAGCAACCGGCAGCGCACCAGATTCGCAATTCAAATTCTTATATGCTGGCGGCGCTGATCCGCTCGAGCGGCGGCGTGCCGGCCATCCTGCCGGTGGCACGCGACACCAAAGACGCTTTGCTGCCCTTGCTCGCGCGCGGTCTTGAACAAGATTTGCTGATCGTTAGCGGCGGGGTTTCGGCCGGTAAGTACGATCTGGTGAAGCCATCGTTGCGCGAACTAGGCGTCGAATTTCACTTCGAGCGGGTCCGCGTGCAGCCCGGCCAACCCACGGCTTTTGGCATCGGCCGCGGCAGGCCGGTTTTCGGCTTGCCCGGCAATCCCGCCTCCTCGCTGATTACGTATGAACTGTTCGCCCGGCCGGCGCTGGAGTTGCTGGCTGGTTTGGATGAACCGCTTCTACCGCTCCTCGAAGCCCGTTTCGAAGCGCCGTTCCGCCACAAATTGGGCCTCACACGTTTTCTTCCGGCCCGTTTGAGCCCTGACGGCCAGCACCTGCGTCATATCCCCTGGCAAGGATCGAGCGACATCCCCGCTCTCGCCAAAGCCAACACATTTCTGGTGGCGGACCATGATCGCGAGAGCTGGGACGTGGGCGACACCATTCGTGTGCTGTGGAAGCCATGAAGAATAAACTGACTCACTACGATGCCGCCGGCGAGGCGCGCATGGTCGATGTTTCCGCTAAGCCGGTCACCAAGCGCACCGCCATGGCCCGTGCTTATGTGGCGATGGCGCGCGAGGTGATTCAAGCGCTGCCGGATAACAAAAAAGGCGATCCGCTGCAGGTAGCGCGCATCGCCGGCATTTCAGCCGCGAAGAAAACCTCTGAGTTGATTCCGCTGTGCCATGCCATCGCGCTCAGTCATGTGAGTGTGGAGTTTAAGGTGCAACCGGAAGGCATCGAGATTACCGCGACGGCCGCCACCAGCGCACAAACCGGGGTGGAGATGGAAGCCCTGACAGCCGTTTCGGTAGCCGCGCTGACCATCTATGACATGACGAAGGCGCTCGACAAAGCCATTGAGATCCGCGCGATTCATTTGCTCGAAAAGACCGGCGGCAAATCCGGCGTCTTTCGACGCGGAAAATGATCACCGTCGCTATTCTGACCGTCAGCGATTCCGCCGTTACGGGCACGCGTCCGGACACGTCCGGGCCCGCCTTGCGCGCCCGCTGCGAGGAACTCGGTTGGGCGGTAGCGGCCGCTGCCGTGGTCGCCGACAACGAGACAGAGATCGCGGCCGCTTTGCAAGATTGGGCCGACCATTCGGTGGTCGC
>DASYAX010000403.1:0-4516 GCA_036501045.1 Bryobacteraceae bacterium | reverse complement strand
AAACGATCGGCGCGGATCTGGTGGGCATGTCTACCGTTGCCGAAGTGATCGCCGCCAATCATCTGGGGATGCAGGTGCTTGGAATCTCGTGCGTCACGAATGTAGCGGCCGGCTTGAGCGCAGAAAAATTGAACCACGACGAAGTATTAGAGGTCGGACGCCGCGTGGCCGGCAGCTTCATCAAGTTGTTGAGCGCTTTGCTGCCGCGCTTGTCGCCGAACTGATGCCGGCACGAAGTTTGGTGCTTTTTGACATCGACGGCACGCTGCTGCGCGGCGCGGGAAGGCACCACAAAGATGCGCTGCTCGAAGGCATACGTCGGGTGACCGGCCATAGTGCTACCTTCGATGGGATCGATACTTCCGGGCAGCTCGATCGCGACTTGATTACGCTGCTGCTGCGGGAGCATCGTATCGAAACGCTTCTGGAGCAAATTGCCGCCGAATGCCAACGGGCTTACCTGGCGAATTGCCTGGCAGACTTAAGCCCGTTTATTTGTAAGGGCGCTCGTGAGGTTCTCGCCGAACTCACGACGCGCGGCGCGGTGTTGGGTTTGGTGACGGGTAACTTGAGCGAGATCGGTTGGCGCAAGATGGAATTGGCCGGGCTCCGCAGCTTTTTTTTGCTCGGCGCTTTTTCGGAAGACGGGATCACTCGCGCGGAGCTGGCACGCGTCGCTGCTGCCCGCGCCAGAGAAAAAAAGCTCGTCGCGGACGATTGCCGCGTCGCGCTCATCGGCGATCACCAGAACGACATTTTGGCGGCCAAGGCCAACGGATTTCTGGCCGTCGCAATCGCGAGCGGCCTGACGCCCATCGAGCAATTGCGCGAATGTGAGCCCGATATCCTGCTCGAAAGTCTTTCCGAGTTAGATACCGGCCGTTTGCTCTAATCCGTGCTCATGTAATGATGAGCAATTACGGAATGCTTGTTCAGGTGGTGGACTCTCATACCGGCGGCGAGCCGACCCGGCTCGTCTTGAGCGGTGGTCCCGACCTCGGCGCGGGCGGTATGCGCGATCGTCTGGCGCGCTTTCGACGTCATTTCGACGATTTTCGTTCGGCTGTGGTGAACGAGCCGCGCGGCTCGGATGCCATAGTGGGAGCGCTGCTGTGCGAACCGGCCGATCCATCCTGCCAGCTTGCCGTGATTTTCTTCAATAACGCCGGCTATCTGGGTATGTGCGGGCACGGCGCTATCGGCTTGGTGGCGACGCTTGCGCATCTCGGCCGCATTCAACCGGGCCATTTTCGAATCGAGACCCCGGTTGGTGTCGTCGGCGCGGAGCTGAATACGGGAGGGGAAGTCACCGTACGCAATGTCGCGAGTTATCGTCACGCCAAGGACGTAACGGTAGAGGTCGAGGATCATGGCCCGGTTTCGGGCGACATCGCCTGGGGCGGCAACTGGTTCTTTCAGGTAACCGGCGAGAGTCCGATCAAGCTGTCGCTCGATAACCTCGACAAGCTGACGCAGTTCACCTGGCGCATCCGGCAGGCGCTCGTGCGCGACGGGCTGACGGGAAGGGATGGCGGCGAGATCGATCATATCGAGTTGTTCTCACCGCCGCGTAATCCAAACGCGCACAGCCGCAATTTTGTGTTGTGTCCCGGCAAGAGTTACGATCGCTCGCCCTGCGGCACCGGGACGAGCGCCAAGATGGCTTGCTTGTATGCGGACGGCAAGTTAGCGCCGGGCGCGCCCTGGCTGCAGGAATCGATCACCGGCAGCCTGTTTCAGGGCCGCGTCGAGATCATCGATGGCCAGATTATTCCCTTCATCACGGGATCGGCGTTCGTTACCGCGCAGTCGCAACTGGTGCTCGACGAACGCGATCCTTTCTGCTGGGGCATTCCCGCCTGACGCTTATGCCTGCCGAGATCACACACGCCGACGGCGCCACGCTCGATCGCGAAACGGGCTTCATCCGCGACCTCGGCCTATTCGATTCGGTGATGATGGTGGTCGGCGTGATGATCGGCTCCGGCATCTTCATCGTGCCAGCCGATATGGCGCGAAACATCGGCAGCCCGGGATGGCTGTTGGTGGCGTGGCTAATCACCGGGGTGCTTACCGTCGCGGCTGGGCTCTCCTATGGCGAACTGGCGGCCATGATTCCGCGCCCCGGCGGGATGTATGTTTATCTGCGGGAAGCGTTCTCGCCGCTGCTCGGTTTCCTTTACGGATGGACCTTATTCACCGTGATTCAGACCGGCACCATCGCCGCGGTGGCAGTGGCGTTTGCGCGCTTTACGGGTGTGCTCGCGCCCGCCATTGCGGAAGACCGCTACCTGATTCCGCCCATCCATCTTTCGAGCGGCTATGCTGTCTCGCTGTCCACCGGACAACTCGTTGGCATTCTCGTGATCGGGCTGCTGACCTGGACCAATAGCCGCGGCATTCACTACGGGAAGATCGTCCAGAATGTTTTCACCACCACGAAAATCGCCTCTCTCGCCGGGTTGATCCTGCTCGGCCTGATCTTTTCCAATCACGCTGCCATTGCGGCCAACTTCGGCAATCTTTGGAACCCGCGCGGCGTTACGCCGGTCACTGCGTCCCTCAACGCGCTCACCGCTTTTGGTTTGTTTGCCGCCATCTGTGTGTCGCAAGCCGGCTCACTGTTCGCGGCCGATTCCTGGCATGACATCACGTTTGCCTCCGGCGAGGTGAAGGATCCGCACAAGACCCTGCCGCGCGCCCTGGCGCTTGGAACCATGTGCGTGACGGGCCTCTTTTTCCTCGCCAACGTGGCGTACCTGATGGTGCTGCCTCTCGACGCCATTCAGCACGCGCCGGCCGATCGCGTGGCGACGGCGATGCTGCAGGTTATCTTTCCTGGCCTGGGAGCGGCCTTGATGGCGATCGCCATCATGATCTCGACCTTTGGCTGCATCAATGCGCTGGTATTATCGGGTCCGCGCGTCTACTATTCCATGGCGCAGGATGATTTATTTCCGAAAGCCGCCAGCCGTCTGAATGCCGCGCATGTGCCCGGTTGGTCGCTCGTGGTGCAAGGTCTGTGGTCGGCGGCGTTGGTGCTGCCGCGGACGTACAACGCGGAAACGCACTCCTATGGCAGCTTGTACAGTAATCTTCTCGATTACGTGATCTCCGCCGCGTTGATCTTTTACGTGCTGACCATTGCCGGCATCATTCGGTTGCGAATCAAACGGCCGGACGCGCTCCGGCCCTATCGCGCTTTCGGCTATCCGTGGGTGCCGGTTCTCTATATCAGCGGCGGAGCCGCTATTCTGCTATGCCTGTTTGCCTTTAGACCGGCGACCACCTGGCCTGGCTTGCTCATTGTCATCTGCGGCCTGCCAGTCTACTGGCTCATGCAAAAGCGCGCCTCACACTGAAGCTTGTTGTTCCACCGGCTGTTTGAAGAACGATTCGATTTCTGAGAGTTCATTGCCGTTCAAGCGGAAGGTCAGCGCGCCCACCGTGCCCTGCACCTGGCCGGGCTTGCGAAGCCCCACGATCGCCGCCGTTACCGCCGGATTCGCGAGCGTCCACGCTAGCGCGACTTCGCCCGGAGCATGCCCATGCCGTGCGCCGATATCGCGCAGCAATTCCACCAGTTCCAGATTACGGCTCAAATTGGGCTCCTGAAAATCTTTATCGCGGCTGCGCCAATCGTTTTCAGGCAGACTGAGCGCGCGTTCCCGCGTCATCTTGCCGGTAAGCAGGCCGGCGCGCATCGGCGAATAGACGATCACGCCGATACCGTGTTCCTTGGCAAATGGTAGAACTTCCGGTTCGGCTTTGCGGACGACTAAAGAATAAGGCGGTTGCAAAGACGTGACCGGCGCAATCTTCATAGCTCGTTTCAACTGATCCACGCCGAAATTCGAGACGCCAATCCAGCGAACCTTTCCTTCCTCCTGGAGACGCGCCATCTCCGTCCAGCCCTCTTCGATTTCGGCTTCCGGCTCGGCCCAATGAACCTGGTAAAGATCGATCACATCCACCCTTAGGCGACGCAGGCTGTTCTCGCATTCTTTTCGGATGGACTCCGCCTTCAGCGAAGGATAGATTTTGCCCTCGTGATCCCAGTTGCGCTCGCACTTGGTGAACAGGAACGGCTTGTTCGACCGGCCGTGCACGGCCTTACCGACCACTTCTTCGGAGTGACCCAAGCCATAGACGGCGGCGGTGTCGATCCAATTGAATCCGGCGTCGAGGGCCGCGTGAATGGCGTCGATCGAATCGGCGTCGTCCTGGTCGCCCCACGAAAATTGCCAGCCGCTGCCTCCCATCGCCCAAGCGCCTATTCCCAAGGGCGTGATTTCCAAATCGCTGTTGCCGAGTTGTCTTAGTTGGTTCATATCTTGTTTTGATTGCTCTTGATAGCTCACTTTATCGTGTTTCTTCTGGAGGCACGGATCCGTCCCCGTGAAAATACGTACTCCTACACGGGCTGTACCAAGGGTTCTGAATCCGTATATCCCCTGGATGCAATATCTTCCATTGAGGCGTTCGCTTTAGGCTCGGATAAGTCAATTGACCTTGG
>DASYAX010000402.1:0-12658 GCA_036501045.1 Bryobacteraceae bacterium | reverse complement strand
CAGATCCTGAGCAACGATTACGATCAGGGGGGCTTTCGTCTGGACCACTATTTCAGCAACTCCGATCAATTGTTCGCTCGCTATTCGACCTCGTCGCTGCATGCACTCGATCCGCTGCCGATCAATGGATCGAACGTCCCCGGCTTTCCGGTTACGGACGACATTACGACAAATTCCGCGACCATCTCAGACGTTCACCTGTTTTCGCCGCGAACGGTGGAGACGGTCCGCGTAGCATTTTTCCGCAACGTGTTCCTGGAGGGAGCGGCGGAGAATCACACGCCAGCGAATAGCCTCGGGTTTACTTATGCGCCGACGTTGTCCACGAATGCTGGCGTGCCTTACTTGATCGTGAGCGGCTACGGGTCGGTAGGCAACCCAATCACCGGCCCGCAAAAGACGTATCAAAACGATTACCAAGGCTACTACTCGCTCGCGACCACGCGCGGCAACCACAATCTCAAGTTCGGCGCCGATCTAGACCGGCAGCAGATCAATGCGCTGTTGGGAATCGCAACCAACGGCTTCTTCGTCTTTGCTCCATTTCCGGCGAGCGATTCGTTTGCCAGCCTGCTGCTCGGCCAACCAGTGCAATTCTTCCAGGGTGGAGGCGATTTCAATCGCGGGCTTCGAAAGTGGATTGTGGCCGGATATGCGCAGGATGAATGGCGTGTCGCCCCAAATTTGACGCTCAGCTATGGCTTGCGATACGAAGTCAATACTCCCTACACCGATATCCGAAATCGGCTGAATGCATGGGCTCCCGGGCAGCAATCGACGGTAAGGCCAGATGCACCGACGGGCCTGCTGTTCCCGGGTGATACAGGCGTCCCGGCTGGAATCGCGGCCGTCGATTATCACGAGTTTATGCCGCGCGTGGGCGTGGCGTGGGATCCCATCGGGGACGGGCGCACCACCGTTCGCGCCGGCTACGGCATTTTCTATGACGGTTACACAAACGGCGTTGGCGGCCCTTTGCAGGCCGCGGTGAGCGCGCTCCCCTGGACTGAGGCATATCAGCTACCGGGCCCGGGTCTGAATTTCGCTAACCCATACAACGGACAAACTCCGCCATTTGTCACGCAGCAGTTCGTGCGACCCGCCACGATCCTGACGGTTCAATCGGGGATGGTGCCGCCCTACTCACAAAATTGGGACTTCTCCATCGAACGCGTGTTTGCAAGGTCCTACCTGCTGGATATTCGCTACGTGGGAAACAAAGGCACACACCTGCCGCGCTTCATCGAGGCAAATCCGGCTATCTATGGGCCAGGCGCGACAACCGGAAACGCGGATCAACGCCGTCAAGACGCCGACTGCTCGGCCGCTCTCGGATCGTGCGCATTCGCGTCGGTTGGCTTGATTGCCGATAACAACAGCTCGACCTATCATGCGCTCCAGGTGGCTTTCTCACGGCAGTTCACAAGCAATTTCTCGTTTCTTGCTTCTTATTGGTGGTCGAAGAGTCTAGACTATGTCTCGTCGCTAAATATAGCCGGATCGGCACCCACGCTGGTGGCGGGGGAGAACGACCTGGCACAGAATCCGTTCGACCTCAGGGCCGAACATGGCCCGTCTTTGTTCAATGCGGGACAACGATTCGTTTTCAGCGGCACCTACGTTCTGCCCCACTGGCACGCCGCCCCACGCGGCCTTAGCCTGCTGGTGAACGGCTGGCAGTTGAATACCATCGCCAGTTTCGCATCGGGCACTCCCTTCACGGTGTATGACAGCGACAATGCCTCCATGCAAGGAAGCTCTCCGGAGATCACGGGATTCTACTCGAGCCGTCCCAACGTAATATCGGACCCGAACGACGGCCCGCATACGCCGAACCAGTGGGTGAATCGCAGCGCGTTCGAGGAACTGACGCCCGCGCAGAATCCGGGGCAGTTTGGCGACGAAGGCCGCAACGCCATTCGCGGTCCCGGTCTTGCGACGCTCGACCTCTCGCTGTTCAAGAACTTCGCCATAACGGAGTCAAGGCGCGTTCAGTTCCGGGCCGAGGCCTTCAACACGCTCAATCACGCGAACTTCGCATTGCCGGAGAACGATCTAGCCTCGCGTGAATTCGGCCAGATCCTTCAGGCGGCGGCGCCGCGCCTGCTACAGTTGGCTGTTAAATTTTTCTTTTGAGGAACGAGATTCGGTATGGAACCCATGTTTCTGAAGGACGTAGAAGAGCATCGAGGGGACGACAACTACACGCGGGCGATCGAAATGATGAAGCGCGCAGGACCGGAATACCCGCAGATCCTCCACATGTTCTCCTACAAGATCAAGGCGACGGCGCATCTGGAGCAATTTACGCAGGAGATGATGCGCGAGGAAGCGCCGCTTTCGGCCGGCATCCGCGAGTTGATTGCAGCTTATACGTCCGCACTGAACCAGTGTCCGTTTTGAACGAAATCTCACGCCGCGGTCGCGGCGGAATTGCTGGGCAGCACGGAACTGGTGGCGAGCGTTCTGGCGGATGTGGAGACGTCTCTGCTTTCCGAGCCGGAGAAGGCGCTGTTTCGTTTTGTCCGAAAGGTGAATTGCGATTCCGTTTCGATTCAACCCGCCGACATGGAAACACTCCACGCGGCCGGATTCGGCGACGAGGCGATCTACTATGCCATCACGGTATGCGCGTTGTTCAATTTCTACAACCGCTGGATCGACGCCAGCGGCGTGCATCCGATGAGCGATGAAGCGCATCGAGCGGGAGCGAAACGATCGGCAATCCATGGCTACTCAAGAAGCTCTCCACCCGCAGCGCGGCCCGCGGAAAAGTGAGCAGCGAACGCCGAAGCGGGCGTTGGTGCTGCTTACGGCGTGTTGCGGGGTCTTTGTCAGCTTCGCCTCCATTGTTGTTTACACGTTCGGCGTTTTTCTGAAACCGTTGGCCACGGCCTTCGGCTGGTCGCGGGCGGAGGTGTCGCTGGCGTTTACCCTGGCGGCTCTCAGCGTGGCCGCTTGCTCTCCCTTTATCGGACGGCTGCTCGATCGCTATGCGGCGCGGCGAATCGTCATTCCCTGCACGCTGATTTATGGCGTGGCGTTTTCTTCCCTGGCGTTTCTCACCGCGCATATCGCGCATTTGCTGTGCGTGTTCGTCATCCTCGGCGTAGTGGGGAACGGCACAGCACAGCTTGGATATGCGCGCGTGGTCAGCGCCTGGTTCGACCGCGAACGCGGCCGGGCGCTGGCGGCCGTGATGGCCGGATCGGGGCTTGGCTCCATGGTGTTTCCGCCGATTGCCCAGGCGCTCATTTCGAGTTACGGCTGGCGCGCGGCCTATGGCATCCTGGGCGGCGTGATTCTGGTACTCGGCCTGCCGCTCGCCGCTATTTTTCTGTATGAACCGCAAGGCGAACGCGAGCGAGCGCCGTCTCCCTTAGCCGGCTATGCCGCAGAGGCCGGTGGGGATGCCGGAATTTGGCAATCGATCTCGAGCTTTCGTTTTTTGGGCATCGTGACGGCGCTGCTGCTGTTTTCTTTCGCGACGAACGGCCTGTACGCGCACTGGGCGGCGCTTCTCACCGATCGAGGTTTGGCCGCCGAAGCTGCGGCCAGCGTACTTTCGGTGGCGGGGCTGGCGACACTCCTGAGCAAGCTATCCACTGGATACCTGCTCGACCGGTTCTTTGCGGGCCGAGCCGTAGCCGGGCTGTTGGTGACTTGCGCCATCGGATTTCTTTTCGTGCTCTATGGGCGCGGTCTGTGGCTGGCAATGGCCGCAGCCGTTCTGGTGGGGGCCGGAATGGGCGCGGAATCCGACGCTGTTCCTTATCTATTAACCCGCTATTTCGGTTTGGGCCGATTTAGCGAGCTCTATGGATACACTTGGTGCGTTTACGCCGTGGCCGGAGGGCTGGGTCCCTTCGTGATGGGCGCCATGTTCGATCAGACTGGTTCCTACAGGCTGGTACTGGCCGTTTCGTTTGCGATGATTGTGGCCGCCGCCACGCTATTTGTTTTGCTGCCGAAGTATAAGCGCTGAAAGCGTAATTTGCTTGACTTTCCTCCTAGAAAGACAGTATAAAGGTCCTAATCCAAGTAGACTAGTGACACTAGTTGTAATTCAAGCTTCACAAGTAGTTGTTTCTAATTAGGGGAGGGGTTTATGCTTTCCAAGAGCGACTCGTTACGAGCCGTCCGTGTGTTCTCCGGACTTCTATTTCTCGCGCTTCTTTGTTCCATCGGCCAGCGCCCAGTGGCAGGGCAAGTCCTGTACGGATCGGTGCTTGGTACGGTAAGCGATCCGCAAGGAGCCGTAATCCCGAGCGCGGAAGTCACGCTCACCAACAAAGATACCGGCTTGGCGAAGACCGGTATGACCGATGACGGCGGGCGATTTTCCTTCGTGAACGTGCTGCCGGGTAAATACGATTTGAAGGTCGTGGCCAAGGGCTTTCGGAGTTTTGCCCAAACGGACATGGATGTCACACCGAACACGATTAACCGTGTGGACCCGCGCCTCGAAATCGGCCAGGTTTCCGACCAGGTAACGGTTTCGGGCGTGGCGGCTGAGTTGCAGACCGACAAGGCGGACACGCATTCGAGCATCGAGACGAAAACCATTACGAGTCTGCCGCTCCCGGCTTATCGCAACTACGAGAGCCTGATTAACCTGGTTCCGGGCGCCACTCCCGCGGCGGCGCAGAACTCGATCACGGACACGCCGGGACGAGCGCTGGCGATTCACGTCAATGGGGGCCCATCGCAGACCAACATCACGCGCATTGATGGCGCCGCCAGCGTCAACGTCTGGCTGCCCCACCACGTTGGCTACGTCACGCCTTCAGAAAATATCGAGGTGGTGAACATCACCACCAGCGCAGCCGATGCCGAGCAAGGCATGACCGGCGCTTCGGCAATCACGTTGGTCACCAAATCGGGCACCAACGACATTCACGGCAGCGCCTTTGAATTTCACGACGACCAACACCTGAAGGCCCGCAACTTCTTCCAACCCGCCGGGACCATCAAACCGTTGAGCATCTACAACAACTTTGGCGGAACGGTCGGTGGCCCGATCAAGAAGAACAAGCTGTTTTACTTCGTGAGCTTTGACGGCACTCGGCAGCGGCAGTCCTCGCCCGCGTTTTATACCGTTCCCACTTCCGCCTTCGAAGCCGGTAATTTCAGCGGCGTCAGCACCACCATTTACAACCCCTTCAGCACGACAGCCATGGATGGCTCGGGCAGAACAGCCTTTGCGGGCAACGTGATTCCGGCGAGCATGATCAGCCCGATCGCGGTGAAGCTGCAGAGCTACTATCCGTCGCCAAATTTCGGCGGCGCCACCACCTACGCCAATAACTACACGGCATCGGGCGGTCCGATTCTGGATCGCAACTACATCGACGCGAAGGTGAATTACAACATCAGCGATAACAAGACGATGTTTGCCAAGTACGGGCGCATGTGGGCCACTTCCGGCGGCACGGCGGTCTTCGGAATCGCTGGTGGCTCGGGTCTCGGCGGCACGACCACGCCTTCCGATCCGGGTTTGGGACACACCACCATTCAAGTGGGCACTATCGGCTATAACTGGACGCTTTCGCCAAACCTGCTGTTTGATGCGGTGGTGGGCTATGAGCGCCAGGACCAGAGTGTTCTACCGAACGACTATGGCACCAATTACGGCCAGCAGTTCGGGATTCCGAACACCAACGGCCCGGACATCCGCCAGAGCGGCTTTCCCAACATTGGCATTGCCAACTACAATGGCTTCGGCGTACCGAACTGGATGCCTGTGTTTCGCGTGGAAGAAAGCTATACCCAGAGCGACAACTTGACCTGGACCAAGGGCGCACATGAGGTCCGCTTCGGCTTCGACCTGGTGCGGCATCACCTCAACCACTGGCAGCCGGAAATCGGGCAAGGCCCCCGCGGCTATCTCGGATTCAACGGTGGCGAGACCGCTCTGAAGGGCGGCCCGGCGACGAATCAGTTCAACGATTACGCATCGTTCCTTCTGGGACTGTCCGATGATGCCGAGAAGAGCCTGCAATACATTTTGTCAACCGGCCGTGAGTGGCAATTTGGCGCCTACGTTCGCGATCGCTGGCAGGTGAATCACAACTTGACTGTCGACCTCGGAGTGCGCTATGAGTTCTATCCTTTGATGTCGCGGTCAGACGGCAAAGGACTGGAACGTTATGATCCCGTTTCCAATGATGTCTTTCTCGGAAACCGCGGCAATCAGCCTGCAGATGTTGGGATTACGGTCAGCCACAAGCTTTTCGCTCCGCGCGTTGGACTAGCCTACCGGCTGGGAGACAAGACGGTGATCCGCGTCGGCTACGGCATCAATTTCGATCCCATTCCGTTCTCGCGGCCGTTGCGCGGCTGGTATCCGCTTGTGGTAAACCAAACCATTTCGGCGTCGAACGGTTACAACTGGGGTACGACTTTCGCCCAAGGTGTTCCGAACACGCAGGGACCGGATGTTTCGAGCGGCATCGTTTCCTTGCCTGGCGGTGTCAGCGAACGGAGCCCCTGGGGCGGACTCATCCATCGCGGATATGTTCAGTCTTATAATTTCACGATCGAGCGCAAGCTTCCGCTCTCCATCCTCACTTCGGTCGCCTATGTAGGCTCGCATTCGGTGCACCTGCTGGCCGATCGCGATATCAACGCCGGATTTCCAGGCTCGGGAACGACGGGCTTGCCTTATTATGCGGCTGATGGCCGTACCGTTCCCACCAATATGTGGGATGGCTACTTGAGCTCCGAATACAATTCGCTGCAGGTGGCCATCAATCGTTCCTTCTCAAAGGGCCTGATGCTCAAAGGCGCTTACACGTATTCGAAGGCCATGGATTACACGGATGATGATGGCTGGGCGAGCACAGGCTGGAATTGGGCTCCCGTCTTCCAACGCAATCGCGCTCCCGCTGGTTTTGATCGTACTCACATCTTCCAAATGGGCTGGGTATACGAACTGCCATTGGGTAAGGGCAAATCGTTCGCGCAATCGGGAATTGCAGCCGCAGTACTCGGCAATTGGCAGGTGAACGGGATCATGGCTTGCTACACGGGTACGCCGTTCACCGTGACAGCGCCCGGCACCTCACTCAATGCTCCGAACAACACACAAACGGCCAATCAAATTGCGCCGGTGGAACTCTTGGGTAATGTCGGACCGGGAGCGCTGTACTACAGCGGACTTTCGTCCTTTGCGGCTGTGACAGCGGCAAACACCTTCGGAAATACCGGCCGGAACCTTCTTCGTACTCCCGGCGTTTGGAACACGGATCTCGACATCACCCGCGAGTTTCCGATCAAAGAACGACTTCGGCTGCAGTTCCGCGCCGAATTCTTCAACTTCCCCAATACCTCGCACTTCAACGGCGTGAGCAGCAGCAGCGTAACCTCAGGGACGTTTATGCAGATAACCAGCTCTTACGGCGAACGACAGGTCCGTTTTGGTTTGCGCGCGACGTGGTAGTGGCGCAGCCACTTGAGCCGCCGCGCCGGCACTAATCCCGGCGCTCGAAGGGGGATTCCGCACTCTAGGCCTTACTCGTAGCATGTGAGCTCGATCGGCGCGGGCTGCCGCATTGGTATCCGGAAGGCGCGGCGCCGCCCCTGACCTGGAACCTGTACGGAAGTCTGCCTCGAGGGCGGTTCTGGCAGGCCGAATGTTACGATCATTGGGTTCGGAGCGAAGAGGAGTTCCAACGCATTTTGTCATACATCGAGAACAACCCGGTGAGGGCGGGGCTGGTCTCGGAACCAACGGCATTTCCTTGGTCCAGTGCCCGTCGACGCCTCGAGGAGTCGAGGCGCGGCAGTCACGAGTGACTGCGCCACTATGCGCGCTTTTGTTTTTCGCGCTAACTCTGAATGCCCAACAATCTGACGGGCTTGCCGAACAATCGCAGCGTGCCAAGGAGTTGATGGCCCATCACGAATATGACAAGGCCATTCCTATTTATGAGCAATTAATGAAGGCGATGCCTGGCGATCCGGGATTGCTGTTCAATCTCGGACTCGCCGAGCATATGGCGGGACACGAGCAGGAATCCGTTGTTCATTTCGAAGAAGTGCTCAAAACACAGCCGAAGTTCGTGCCCGCTCTGGTGTCGCTAGCCGGGGCGCGGCTGGCGCTCGACGAACCGCAGTTGGCTATTGCTCCATTAGAGAAAACGCTGGCTCAGGAACCCGGCAATCAGGAGGCGCGCGGCATGTTGGCGAGCGCTTTCGAAGCAGCCGGGCGCCCCGAACAGGCGGCGGACGAATATCGCAAGCTCACCGCCGCAACGCCAAGCGATCCGCGCGCGTGGTCCGGCCTCGGCACCAGCTATGAAGCCGTCGCCACTAGGGCGTTCGACCGCCTCCAGAAGATTGACCCGCAGTCGCCATACGTCTCGGCGCTGATTGCCGACACACGCGTGCAGCGCCGGCAGTATCGCAGCGCATTTTTCTTTTATCAGCAGACTCTCAAACGGCTCCCGAAGCTTCATGGGATCCATGCCGCGCTGGCCACCGTGTACCGGAAGACCGACCACCCGGATTGGGCCGACCAGGAAGAAACTAAGGAGCGTCTCCTGCCGCCGCCCGATTGCCACGCGCATCCGCATGAATGCGATTTCATTGCAGGACACGATTTGCAGGCCATTACCTTTACGGCAACCGCCAAACCAACCCCCGAGGAGCTTTTCTGGCAGGCCAAAGCCGCCAATGAGCTGGCGTTGCAAGCATTCTTTCAGCTCGGCCAGTTGCCGCCCTCCGTCGAGCTGCATCGCCTGAAGGCCGAGATTGCGCGCGCCCAAAACGAGGACATGGAGTCCGTCAAGGAATGGCGCGCGGCCTTGCAACTGTCTCCCGGCGATCCCGACCTCGAGCGCGAATTGATCGCTTCGCTTTTCATGGCGAGGGATTATCGATCCGCGCTGGCCGAGGCCACTAAGATTCTGCAGATCGACCCGCATTCACCGGTAATGAACTTCACCGCTGGCGATAGCCTGCTGCGCCTCGAAGAGCCTGAAAAAGCCGTACCTTATCTCAAGGCCGCGCTGGCGGGCGATCCCAAAATGCTTCCCGCCGATGCCTCACTGGGCCTCGCGCTCGCGCGCTTGGGCAAGAACACCGAAGCCGTGCCGCATCTCGAAAAATCGCTCCAGCTCGACGATGACGGAAGCCTGCACTACCAGTTAGCCCGCGCGTATCAGGCTGGGGGCGAGGCGGAAAAAGCACGCACTACCATGGAGAAATACCAGGAGATCGTCAAGCGCAACCAGGAGCAAAAAGACGAAGTGGCGCGCGAAGCGCAAATCGTTTCGCCGCACGAATGAAGTGGTTCTGGGCGGCCTTGTTCGTTGTCATTGCGTCTGCTTCGTTCGAAACGCCGCCTATCCGATTCGTCGAAATGGCCGGTGCGGCCGGGCTCGACTTTGTTCTCGAAAATAATGCCACGCCCGCGAAGCGCATGATCGAAACGATGCCGGGCGGCATTGCGGTACTCGATTACGATGGCGACGGCCGTCCCGACATTTTCTTCACCAACGGCGCGGAAGTCCCGTCGCTTGAAAAATCTTCGCCGAAATTCTGGAACCGGCTGTACCACAACGAAGGCGGGATGAAATTTCGCGATGTCACCGAACAGGCAGGCGTCGCCGGAGCGGGCTATTCAATGGGCGCGGCCGTCGGCGACTACGACAACGATGGCAAACCGGACATTTTCGTGGCCGGTGTGAATCGCAATATTCTTTATCACAATCTGGGAAACGGCCGTTTTGAGGATGTCACGGCGAAGGCAGGCATCAAGAGCGGCCAATGGGCCGTCGCCGCGGGCTGGTTTGATTACGATCATGACGGCAAACTTGATCTCTGGGTGGTGCACTATGCCAAATGGCCGCCCGCCACCGATCGTTATTGCGGCGACGCGAATCGCGGCATTCGCATTTACTGCCATCCGAAATATTTTGAGGGGCTGCCCAGCACGCTCTATAGGAATCGCGGAGACGGAACATTTGAAGACGTTACCGCGCGCGCCGGCCTTGCTCAATTTCCCGGACGCGGCATGAGCGTCGCCTTTGCCGATTACGACCACGACGGCTTTCCCGATGCGTTTGTCACCAATGACAACATGCCGAACTTTCTCTTTCACAACAAAGGAAACGGGACGTTCGAAGAAGTGGGATTGCTCTCCGGCACTGCCCTAGGCGACTCGGGAAAGGCCGTCGCCAGCATGGGCGTGGAATTCAAAGATTACGATAACGACGGCCAGCCCGATATCATCGTGACCGCCTTGGCGGGCGAAACGTTTCCGGTGTTTCGCAATGCAGGAAAGGGTAATTTCAACGACGCCACCTATTCCTCGAAGCTAGGAGCTTTAGCCGTCAAGCATAGCGGCTGGGGACTCGGCCTTTTCGATTTCAATAACGACGGGTGGAAAGATTTGTTCACGGCGAATTCGCACGTGAACGACCGCGTGGAGCTATTCGAATCCGCCGTCTATCGCGAGAAAGACAGCGTATTCGCCAATGCCGGCGGCACATTCCGCGATGTCTCGGCAGAAGCGGGCCTCAACCTGACAAAGGCGCATCGCGGCGCTGCTTTCGCCGATTTCGATGGCGATGGCCGTATCGATGCGGTGGTCACTTCGCTGGCTGAGCCGACCGAGCTGTGGCACAACGTGAGTCCAGGCGCGGGGCACTGGATTGTACTGCGTTTGCGTGGGACGAAATCGAATCGCGACGGCATCGGCGCAATGATCCGTATCGGAAACCAGTACAACGAGGTGACCACCGCGCTCGGCTATGCGTCCTCCGCCGATTGCGGCGTTCACTTCGGTCTCGGCAGCGCCGCGACGGTGAGCAAAATCGAGATTCGCTGGCCGAGCGGCACCCGGCAAACGTTGACCGGCGTGAAGGCGGATCAGGTTCTAGAAGTGACGGAACCGCAATAGCGCTACTTGGTATTGGCGGCTTTCATGGCGCGCACAACTTCGAGGCCCTGCTTGGCGGGCTGCGATTGGGGATCGATGCGCAGCGCTGTCTCGAACTCGGTTTGCGCTTCGTCCAGCCGCGCCATGGCGGCGAGCTCCATGCCAATCTGGCCGAGTAAGTGCGCGTCACCGGAACGCAGGATCAGCGCGTCGCGATAGCGCGCCAGCGCTGCCTGGTGCTTGCCGGCTTTGCCCAGATCGTCACCCCAGAGCATCAGCACTTCGCCGAGATGCTGCTGCGCCTTGCTGTCTTCCGGCCTTTGCATCAGCACTTGTTTGAACTCGGCGGCAGCCGGCTCCCACTCGCTGCTTGCCGCCTCCGCGCTAGCCAGATCGAAATGCGCGTCGGTGTAAGACGGATCGATCGCGACCGCGCGTTTGAAGCTGCTCTCGGCTTCGGGCACGTTGCCTTCGGTGAAAAGCGCGAGGCCCAATTCCGTGGCGGCGACAACGTTATCCGGCTGCGCCTTGGCGGCTGTCCGGAAATACCCGGCAGCGGCCGCCGCCTTGCCCGCCGTCAGCAGCAGGTCACCCATGGTGTAGTTCGCATTGAAATCTTCCGGGTATTTTTCGAGCCGGTCTTTCGCCATGCCAAACACCAGCTCGGCGCGATGATCGCCCGGATCTACCGGCAGCACCTGCAGCCAGAGATGCCCCATTTCATCCGTGGCGTGATTGCCTCCGCGGACTCGAATCGGAGGGTTATTCGGGTTTCGGACGTTATCGGTCGAGTTGTCGTACTGATAGCGCATGGAGACGACGGTTCCGCGCGGCAGGAGCATGGGCGTTTTCAAACGGAAGACGCCTTGCCAGCTCAAATCCCAATCCGGAATGCGAACCAGCCATTTCTTCGTGCCGTCGGGAAGCGTGGCGTAGCCTTCCATCAGCTTGCACAAATAATGCGCGTGCGGATACACTGCCAGAACGTTCAAATCCATCGGGCAGCGGAATTCGTCGGTAATGATGAAGTTCTTGTCGCCGGGAGCGATATTGATCGCTCCGTCATGCTCGAGCTGGATCAGCATCGGAAACTTGGTCTCCGGCTTGTCGGTGAAATAGATTCCGATGGACGGGCTGATGGTCTCCGGCTTTCCGGAAGGCCGCAGGTGGCAATTGAGGACGAGATCCATGCCGGGATCGGCGCGCCAGGCCATGCCGTCGGGCTCTACCAGCGGCTCACTGCCCGGCTTCCAGGAAAGAAAATGGCCATCCGGATCGAAGCTTTCTTCTTCAATCGATAAGTCCATGCCGCCAAATCCGGCGCCCGGTGTTTTTTCGTGGCGGCGCGAAGCTTGCGAACGGTCGATAATTACGTTCGCGTGATGGAAGACCAGCGGATTTCCGGGACGCACTTCAATCGCCTTCACCCAACGGGTGGTTGTGATGGGCACCGGGAGGATGAAATTCCAAAAGACTTCCTGGCCATCTGCGGGAAGATGATAGGGCTGGGCCACGCGCAGGATCAAATCGGGCGTTCCTAACTGCCATTCATCGCTGAACTTTGGGGCGGCGGGCGGGCGCCCGGTTCCTTCCGGAGCGCCTTGTTTGACCCAGTCCTGGATCAATTGAATCTGCGCGTCGGTCAGGCGGCGTTCTTCGGCGAAGCTGTCATAGCCGCGCTGCGGCAGCCACGGCGGCATAAAATGCTGCTTGGTGACGATGGCGATTTGCGTCGCGTGCTTCTTCGCGTCTTCGTAGTTCAGCAGCGAAAAC
>DASYAX010000401.1:0-6166 GCA_036501045.1 Bryobacteraceae bacterium | reverse complement strand
CGGGCTTGTTTCCCTGTTCATTCCGAATGGCGATCCCCGCCAGCCCTGGAACGGCAAGCAAATCGACCGGCTCACCACGTCTCACCGGCTGCGCTGGGCGGACATCGAGGGCAACGGCACGAAAGTGCTGGTGAACGCGCCTTTACTGGGAGCCGGTGCGGAAGCGCCCGATTACCGCGATCACGTTCCGCTCGTTTTCTACCGGCCCACGGATTGGAAACGCGAACAAATCAGCGCGGCAAACGAGGGTGTCCAGCACGGCATCTTCGTTGTCGATTGGGATGGGAAAGGCCAGGACAGCATCCTTACGGGCAGTTTTTCGGGAATCGATCTGTATCAATTTCAAAAGAACGGGGCGTGGAAGCGAACCGAGCTCACGACCGGACGCCCGGCGCCGTGCCCGAAATGCGGGACCAGCGATTTGACGGTAGGCAAGCTCGGTAGCGAGCGCTTCCTCGCGGCGATCGAGCCCTGGCACGGGAACGAACTGGCAATCTACCGCCACAGCGGGCGGGGCTGGAAGAGAACGCTTATTGACGATTCGCTGGTGGAGGGGCACACGATCGTCACGGCCGATCTGGACGGCGACGGACGCGACGAGGTTATCGCCGGCTTTCGAGGCAGCGGCGGCAGCGTTCTGATTTACACGGCCGATGCCACGGGACGTTGGTCAAGGAGCGTTTTAGATAGCGCCATCCCGGCGAACGCTTGTGCCGTGGCGGACTTAAGCGGCCGCCATCATCCGGATTTGGCGTGTATTGGTGGTCCGCTCTTGAAGTGGTATGAGAATTTGCGTTAACGAATCAAGCCCGCAACAGATCCTGCACCACGTGACCGCTAACATCCGTAAGGCGGAAGCGCCTACCTTGATGCTTATAAGTAAGCTTGGTGTGATCCACCCCGAAGCACCGCAGAATGGTCGCATGGAGATCGTGAACATCCACCGGATTCTTCACGACGTTATAGCTGTAGTCATCCGTCTCGCCGTAGGTCTGGCCGCCTTTAATCCCACCGCCCGCCATCCAAACCGTAAAGCAGCGCGGATGATGATCGCGGCCATAGTTCGTTTCCGTGAGCGTGCCCTGCGAATAGACCGTGCGCCCGAATTCGCCGCCCCAAACCACCAGCGTGTCCTTCAATAGACCGCGCTGCTTCAAATCCTGCACCAGCGCGGCGGTGGGCTGGTCGGTTTGCACGCACTGTCCGGCAAGTTCTTTTGGCAGATTGTTATGTTGATCCCAACCGCGATGAAAGAGCTGGATGAAGCGCACGCCGCGCTCCGCGAGCCGCCGGGCTAGGATGCAGTTCGCCGCGTACGTGCCGGGTTTGCGGGCATCGGGACCGTACATCTCGAAGATCGAATCGGGCTCCTTCGAAAGATCGGTCAAATCAGGCACCGAGGCTTGCATCCGGTAGGCCATCTCATACTGTGAGATGCGCGTCGCAATCTCGGGATCCTCAAACTTGTGCTCATTCAGCTTGTTCATGGCCCCCAGATCGTCGAGAAAACGCCGCCGCGCGGAGCGGTCATAACCATTGGGATTCGAAAGGAACAGTACGGGATCGTGCCCCGAGCGGAACTTCACGCCCGCATATTCCGTGGAAAGAAAACCGCTGTTCCACATACGATCGGCGAGCGCCTGCGCATTGCCCACGCCTTGCGAAACCATCACGATGAACGCCGGCAGATCTTTATTCTCCGTGCCCAGCCCATAGGAGATCCACGATCCGATGCTGGGCCGGCCCGCAAGCTGAAATCCGGTCTGGAAAAACGTCACGGCCGGATCGTGATTGATCTGCTCGGTCTGCATCGATTTGACGATGGCCAGATCGTCCACTACCTTGGCCGTGTGCGGCAATAGCTCGCTGAGCCAGGTGCCCGTCTCGCCATATCGAGCAAATTTGAAAATCGAGGGTGCGGTCGGAAACTTCGTCTGGAACGCGGTCATGCCCGTGAGACGCTGGCCCATGCGAACGGAATCCGGCAGGTCCACGCCGCGCTGCTTTTGCAGGTTGGGTTTGTAATCGAACAGATCGAGCTGCGAAGGAGCGCCGTGTTGAAACAGGTAAATGACTCGCTTGGCGGTGGGCGGAAAGTTCGGGAAGCCCGGGATGACGCCAGTTCCCTCGGCGGACGCTACTTCGGAAGAAAGCAGGGAAGAGAGCGCGGCGATCCCGATGCCGGCGGCGCCGCGTCCGAAGAAATGCCTCCGCGTTACGTCAAGATCGCTCTCTTTAATCGGATCTAGCATTGCATTAATTCCTTATTCCTTGGTAATGGTCTCGTCCAGATTCAGAATGAGGCTGGCGGCCGAAGCATACGCCGCCAGTTCTCGCGGACTCAGCTTACGATCGGCCGGCGCTTCGCCTTCTTTTAAATACTGCTGCGCCTTTGCCGGATCGGAAAAATAATCCAGATGATACTGCAGGTCCTTATCGAGAACCGCCAGTTCCGCATTGGTTGGATAACGCGCTTCGGCGAGGCGGAAGCCATAGCGCAGGCGCGCATCCGGCGTAGCGCCGCCTTCTTCGAGCATGCGCTGGCCGATGAAGCGCGATGCTTCGAGGAATTGCTCATCGTCCATGAGATCGAGCGCTTGCAGCGGCGTATCCGTGCGATTGGCGCGCACCACGCAATCTTCGCGCAGAGGGGCATCAAAGTTGATCATGTACGGCGGCGCGGACGTGCGCTTCCAATACGTGTAGATACTGCGCCGATACAGATCCGCGCCGTGCCCCTGCTCGTAATCCATATCCTGCATCCCAATTTCCTTCCACAATCCCGCCGGCTGGTACGGCATCACCGGCGGCCCGCCAATTTTTTCCACCAGCAAACCCGCCGCGGCAAGCGCCTGATCGCGGATCATTTCCGCGGGCAGCCGCACGCGGGGTCCACGCGCCAGCAGGCGATTTTCCGGGTCGCGCTGCAGCGAATCCGGCGCGGCTTCGGAGGATTGGCGATACGTGGCGCTCATCACGATCAGCTTCTGCATGGCTTTGACATTCCAGCCGTCGCGGACGAACTCGGTCGCGAGCCAATCGAGAAGCTCGGGATGCGAGGGATACTCGCCTTGGCTGCCGAAATCTTCTACCGTCTTCACGATGCCGGTTCCAAAATACATCTGCCAAAAGCGATTCACGGTAACGCGGCTAAGCAGCGGATTCGCCGGGTCGACCACCCATTCCGCAAAGCCAAGCCGGTTATTCGGAGCGCCCTTGGGCAGCGGATTAAGCACCGCGGGCACGCCGGGCTGCACCAGCTCGCCGGGTTTGTCATAAGCGCCGCGAACCAGCAGATGCGTCTCGCGTCTCTGCGGCATGTCCTGCATCACCATCACGGTGGGGAACGTGCGCTCAAGCTTCTCTTTTTCGGCTCGAACGCTGGCGAGTTTTCCCCAAACGTCGCGATAGCGCGGCGGCGCAGCCGTTTCCAAAAACGACCATCGCAGGATATTGTTTTCCACTGCGCTGCGTGATGCCGGCTTCTTTGCCGCGAGCGTCGTCAGCGAATCGGCATCCGCCAGCGCAGCGATTTCCTCTTGCGGCAGCACGCTCGAATAAAGATGCACGCCGCCAATGAGTCCGTGGAACCGCCGCTCCGGCCCCCAGCCGCCGCCAACCCGCACGGGCAATTTGAATTGCCTGCCTGCATTGCGGTACGGCCGGTACAGCGTATCCATCAGAATTTTGGTCTTGGCGGAACGGCCATCGATATAAATGTGTATCCTGTCCGCTATCTTTGAGCCGTCGTAGGTCGCCGTCAGGTGATACCAGCGATTGGCGGCGAGCGTCTCTTCCGATTCCACTCGAATGGCGTCATTCACCCAATTGCTGGTCAAATTGACATGCACCTTCCCGTGGTTCATGTGAAGACCGAAGCCTTTACCCTCGGGTTTGTCCGTCATCTCGCTCACCACGCTGCCATCCGGCGTGCCGGTCGAATAGATCCAGGCGGAAACGGTAAAAGGGTCGTTGATATCGAGCGCTGTATCGACGCCGGTATCGAGGTACGTCTTGCCGTTGAAGGAAGCGGCGCGGCCCGCACGCCCCGCGGCGAACGGCACGCTGCCGCCTTCCTGCTTTACTTTGTCCTTGCCGTCGAAAGCAAGCGTCAACAGAGAATCGTGCGTGGGCATCCAGAATTGTTCGCCTTGCCGGGACAAGCGATGCTCCCAGCGGCGTTGCGAGTGCGCAATGCCTTTCTCATTCGTCTGCAGCGTCTTTTCGAGACCATCCGTCTGCTCATTCAGCTTGGCGAGGGCCGCCTGCTGCGGTGCGGTAGGAGCCGCAATCACCGGCGGAGAGTTTCCGTACTTCATCCCGCGACCCGATTCCGGCACCTGGTCGAAATAGGCGTAGAGTTGATAAAACTCCTTCTGGGTGAACGGATCGAATTTATGGTTGTGACAGCGCGAGCAGCCTAGCGTCAGACCCAGGAATACCGACGAGGTGGTGGCCACGCGATCGACCACATATTCCACGCTGTATTCTTCCGGAACGATGCCATCCTCGGTGTTGATGCGGTGATTACGATTGAAGCCGCTCGCGATTTTTTGGTCGAGCGTGGCGTTCGGCAGCATATCGCCCGCAAGCTGCTCGAGCGCGAAATGATTGTACGGCTCATTCTGGTTGAATGCCTTGATCACCGAGTCGCGATAGCGCCACATTTGGCGTCCACCGTCAAATTGGTAGCCGTTGGTATCGGCGTAGCGCGCGGCATCTAGCCAAAGCACCGCCATCCGCTCACCGTAGCGCGGCGAGGCCAGCAAACGATCGACCACCGTTTCGTAAGCATGATCCGATTTATCGTTCAGAAACGCGTCGATTTCAGCGGGTGTAGGAGGCAGTCCGGTGAGATCGAGCGTCACGCGGCGAATCAGCGTCTCGCGATCCGCCTCGGGCGACGGCTTCAGATTCTGCTCCTCAAGGCGCGCCAGCACGAAGGCGTCGATCGGATTGCGTACCCAGGCGGCATCTTTCACTTCGGGCAGCGTATAGCGCTTAGGAGGCAGAAACGCCCAATGCTTTTCCCATTTCGCACCCTGCCCAATCCAGGCTGTTATGGTTTCGATCTCTTTGGGCGAGAGCTTCGTACCGGTATACATCGGCGGCATCCGCATGGCCGGCTTTTCCGCCGTGATGCGCCGAATCAGCTCGCTCTGTTCGGGATGACCCTCCACAATCGCGTGCTTCCCATCGGGCAGCTTGGCCTTGGCATCTTCCTCATGGTCTAGACGAAACGGAATGTGTTTCGCCTTCGCGTCCGGCCCGTGGCAAATGTAGCATTTGTCGGAGAGAATCGGGCGGACGTCGCGGTTGAACTCCACCGTCGCTGCCGAACAGGTAATGCCCAATCCGGCTCCCAGTCCAGCAAAGACGCAGCACAACATGAAACGATTCATGATTAAGGAATCCGCTAAAAATCCGTTCGGGCCCATCGGGGGAAATTCGCCCCGATCGGCCATCTTTCGACAATATCACCAATTCACTCAACCCCCGGCCCGGCATAGGTGATGTCGAAGTTAGCGGAGAGCCCATTGAGCGAGGCACTCACAAAGATCAACACGCCGACGTTCTGCCCGGCAAACGGCGAATTCGCCGGCAGCGTGAACGTAACGAGATTCGAAACAAAGTTGCCTTGGCCCGGGCTAGGAATGTCAAACGCAGCTACTTGCGCGCCGCCATTCGCTGTCAAATAAACGCGCACCGTTCCCGGCCAACCGGCAACCGGCGCCGCGCCATCAGGCTCCGTGTTCGGAACACCCGCCCAGAGATTTAGCTGATAGGTGTCGCCGGCTGTCCAGGTCAAGGAAGTGGTTTGCCGAATTGTGCCCGATCCTTCGAGAACCGTTGGGCTGGAGGAACTGGTCGAAAAAGGCGCCCCACCCGAGTATTGTGCGGCGGTTGCGGCATACGATGCAAATCCCGGCGCGGGACTACCGCCGCAAGTCCAACTCGTCGGGCATTGTCCGGCCGTTCCGGCGAAAAGTGGATTCGCAATGCCGCTCGCGAGGTCAATCGTCGCTGCCGGTGAGGCCAGCTTGGGAACGAATGCTAACGCGATAAAACACAGCGCCGCGAACAAAGGCCTTCTTAATCCGATAACCCGCGCGACGGCGGGCACTGCAACTTCTCTCTTTGATGACTCCATACGAAGCTGAAGTGC
>DASYAX010000400.1:0-32617 GCA_036501045.1 Bryobacteraceae bacterium | reverse complement strand
CGCCCATGCGGCTACACAGAAAGTGAGTACAGCTAATCCTGGAGCAGTGCTCAGTACACCGATCTTTGTTTGCTACGGCTATCCGCGTATCGGCGTCCTGATATCTGCCACAAAGAACAGTGTCACGACAAGCTACGTTTACGACGCCGCGGTCGGGGTGCTCGTGAAGAGTTGGCAAGGGACTTTGGATCTTTCCCCAGAAGCAGGAATGGTCTCGCCGTTACAGGCCGTGGAAGGCCAGCCATTTTATTCCTATCTTCAGCAACTGCCGGACGCCGGGTCCGGGCCGTCGCCCGCCTCCCTTCAGTGGCAAGCTCTTCAAACCATCTTTCCGCTCCCAGTGGTTACACACAACCTCAACAAGTTCTTTACGAGCGTTACCGCTCCGCCGGTTCCGTATGCGATCCGGGGGTTGATGATGCCAGTTCCGCTCAAATCGCAGAAGACACCTGTGTATTGTGCCGTTGCCACCGCTCAGATGATGCTTGCATTTTTGGGTCTGGATATCTCTCAAGAGCAGATTGCGAACGTTATGCAAACGGACTCTACGGGTACGACAAGTGCTAATTTCATCTCGGGATTCAAGAGTTTGACTGCCTCAAAGTGGAACGCCTCATTCAATGGATCGCCCGAGTTTTCATCTGACGCGCAAGCTCTTAATATGGTCCTTCCAGAGAAATCTGGAATTCCTGGTCATGCACGACTGCTTAGAGGTTGGCGAGAATATTTGTTTTTGGATGCCAATGGCTCCGTCATTCACACCGAGCAGTTTTATATTGTGAATGATCCATATCCGGTCAATTCGGGGCAACTGGTGCTCGAAAACGTTGTTAAGCCAATCAGCGATTTCTACAAGAACTCTATTTCCTTGATGAAGGCAGCGTCATGATTATCGGTTCTGGCAATCGGATTACAGTGACACGACCGTCAAGCGGGATCGCAGTAATCCGGCTTGAAGTACCGGCTATTCTTACTACCTCGATAGGTAACAACGAGGCCGTGACCATCGACTTTGATGATAATCTCGTAAGCTTGATCCGAGTCGATGAGGAAAATGGCAAGCTTGTCGTTTCCGCCACCGATCAGTTCAAATCGGAAGGCGGCCTTCATTTAGGAGTGGTGGCTTCTGCGCTAAACAGTTTAGAAGTTTTGGCTCCAGCCAAGATAGCCGTGACCGGTCTAAAAGGACCATCGTTTTCCGCAACTACGGATGGCGCGGTTTCTTTAGAATGTAGCGGCTCTGTTACTTCTATTTCAGTGACGACGACCGGTTCTGGTGCGGCTGCTGACCTCTTCGCGGTGAACGCAGAGGATGCTGAGATTTCAATAACCGGCGTGGGCAATATCAAAGTGATGGCGACTCGTTCTCTTGATGTGACTATAAATGGGGTGGGAGATGTTGCCTATAAGGGCAACCCCCCGACCATCAATAAACACGTGACCGGAGTTGGATCAGTACACGCGGGCTAAATGTTTTCTAGGTATCGGTCACTTAAACAACAGCGCCTTTACGTCGCGATGGAATTAGCTTTCACCAATGCCTTTGCTCTAAGCGGCAGTTCCCAAGAACGCCTCAATTCCATCACTATGGAATTGCATGTTTCCGAACATCATCTCAAAACGTTGCTTGGTATTCCCGGAACCCTGAACGATGACCGCTTCCGGTCGGTTGCCAGGTTTACGTGCATGATACGCGCGAAGAATAATCGAACGGATCGCGATGTCTTCAGGAGGAAGGGAGTACCCGAGGAAATACCATCGAGATGTAGTTCTCAGGGCCTCCAGCGCACTTCGCCACACTGTCAAAATGTTTGGTTCCCGAATATCCCGAACAAAAGACGGCGCCACCAATAAATGCCGAAGACTTGGAAAACCGCAATGACAGGTTGTTGCCGGGGTGCTTCGCTCGAGAAACGCAAGATATGCTATAGACCCGAGAGGATTCATGTATACATGACCGCAGAGACTACATCGCAACCAGTTCAATGATCCATGAAGCTTGAAAAGTGCGAATTCTGGCCGGCTTGGACGGCCAAGAACTCCTCCGGAGTATGGGTCTCTGGCATCGAATCCAAGGTCAATCTGTGCCCAAATCTGAGCGTATGCCCGATCGCGAAATAAGATGCTGTCAACCTCAATATCGTAGTTGGTAGATATGATCGTGACAGGTTTGGGAACCGAGTAGATAAACTGGCTCAGACGATCTGAAAACGGACCTTTGGCGCGAGGTGAACGAATGCCCTCTAGCGCTCCTTCAACTTTGGCACCCTGTTCGATAGATTCGGACGGTGCATCCCAGATCTTCTCATGCTGAGCCGAAGAGGGTGCCAGAACTTCAAACACCGCCTGCTCCAAATTTTGACGAGCTTCGTCAATAGCTTGTGGCCCGAACTGCGGAGCGGCGGCAACTTCGTCATTTCTCATGTGGTCCAGAAGCGACAAAACGTCTGTGATTTGTGGCAGATTGTTCAAGACGGGTGCCTTGGCATCGCGCGACTCTGCGGACCCCGAGTTTTCTGTTTGGTATCTACTCGCCCCGTCTGATTGGAGATCAGAGCCGGGGAATATAACTTTAAGCACGTCTACGATTGACGCGCGCTTTGTTGAATCAGATCCAAAGAGAGATCCGTGGGCGAGTCGATGAAGAATCGCTGGCAAGATCTCGTACGTAAGGGGATAACCTAGTGGTTTCGACGCCCCAGCTCCCACGAAAATAACGGTCCCGTCCTTTGCCATGTCACCTTCCCACCTTCCCTACAGGAGCAATCGTACAAAAGTTTGTCCTGTAGACATCTTAAAGGGCAATCCGTGCTTCGCCTTTGAGGTTGATCGACAACGTGATCGTCTCCGCTGGATCGAAAACGTAGGGGCTCGGAAACTGCGAACTAGCCGCCCAAAATTCTACCTTCGCTGATTGTAGGTCTGCTAACTGACAGGAGGTCCAATGGGATTCTCGCCCAGCGCGACTCGGTGTTACTCAGTTGCTTCTAACATAGCTCGTATGTAGTTATCCTTGTCTTCGTCTTCCTCCTGGAACAAAATATGCCTTCCCCTCATTGCTGCGGTCTTGTTCATGCCCCAAAGCATCCGCATCTTGTGAGATGGCGTATTCGAGACGATGAATTAATCCAGGCGGACTTTGGATCCCCGAGCCGTGGGGTTCGAGTCGCCGCGTTCTCGATAATCCCACTAACGTCGATTCGCTGCCTACCGCACAACAACCGGAAAATGACTCCAGTCCCACGGCACTCTGCGAACGCTCATGGAATACTCCCCCGAAGCTACCTTCGACAGATCGATCCTAACGATAAAAGCTGTCGTACCGTTGTGTAGCTCCGCATCCGCATGAGCCGATACAATCGCCTGATCGCCCTTCAAGAGTCCGAATTCATAAGGCCCAGCCTTGCTCCCCACCGGAAGATTCACTGTCAACTCTTCCGGTTCCCGCTCTAACGTGATTGGCGTACTACCGCGCGCGTCGTCGGAACGTGTCATTGAGGGGATATCAATCGTCCGCTTGTGGTAAGCGACTTCGGCATTCTGGGGGCGCTCTGATCCTACCGCACTAGGTTCCCGCTTCGCGATGAAAAAACCCACGGCGAGCGCCAAAATAGCCGCAGCTACTCCCCACCCGATCAAGAGGCTTCGTCTCTTTGCGTGGCCCTTATGGTTAAGCCGGAAATCAAGAAATTCACGGTAACATTCGGAACAATGCGTTACGTGGTGCCAGTTCTCGTCGCTTTCGACGCTCTCGTCAGAGTATCGTGTTGCCACGCTCTGCAGTACTGCGCTTCCGGGGCAACCTTTCCGCTCGGGATTTGGATACTGGCTAAGAATCGAGTCCTGGAGTTTCCGTTTTACCCTGTCGTATTTTGCTTCGGGAGACTCCTCAGGGTGCATTGGTCGAAGCCATTGTTGCACCGCCTGAGCAAAGCAACTTTTCAATCGACATCTGGCGGTTGCCCAAGAAGACCCGCAGCTCGTGCGGCCTTGCGCATGCCGCGGTAGAACTGCTGCGTTACAGCGTTCCGTGACTTCTTGAACCGATGTTGATACTCATGAGCATCGCATTCCAACAGCATCATCGGAACCATCGCACGCACGTCCTCCATCCCTAGTTCGGTCAGTTTATCTACGAGCCGATCAAGCGTATTTTGAGCTGCTATCAAGTTTTCAAGATCAAATTGATCTTCCACCGCCTCCACGGTCCGGAGAAATAATTCGACGTCCGTCCTGCGGCGGGCTCTGCGGCCGCCAACCCGCAGATCTTCTGCGTACCAGTGCGCTCCCTTCAGCACCCGAACGCTCGGTTCTTCACCAAGGTCCGGGCCGAACTCACGCGACAATTTGTGCACGACTGGTTCGGTAATTTCCGACGCTCGCCACTTATCGTGCAGCACTCGTCCCGCCAGTTGCACCAGGTTGGTGGCCACGGGAACCACGCCACGCTCAATCCATCCGAAGTGAACCCGATTTCCTTCTGCATCGGTGTCGCTGATACAGATAGGTACCGTTGTGCGGTCAACTGTTTCGTCGTAACTGAACGGAATGGTAACGACTGCCATTTGAACTATCTCAAAAAGATCTTCACGTCGTATTGCGCCAAACGATTCCTACCTTGCCGCAATGGCCACGATAACTCCAATTGCCCAGGATAAACCAGAAAAATCTCTGAGTTCAACAAAACTCGGCAAGAACATTTTCTTAAGTCTCGGTGATGTCGAACTGGCCAAGCGTCACAACAACGACCCGATACGGTTTTTCGAGCCGAAGGCGCGGCGGCGTTTGGTCGGATATTCGCAAATCCACAGGAACCGCTGCCTACTATAGGTTCTGGTACAGGACATACAGGAAGTATTCGCCCCAAGAATGCCGAGGACTCGCCCCTACTTTGCCGAAAAGTCACCGCCAAGCCGCCCCTACTTTACCGAGGAAAACCGCCCTTTCCCACACCCTCGGTTTCCAAAGATCGCGACGCGGGCGTCGAACAACAACCGAGGTCCCACACCAGATGTTCCCTTAGCGCCCCTAGAATGCCGACGCTTTGTAAGCTCTCACGAAAATGGTTGAAAAAACTTCGCCAGACGTGTCACGCAAGTGCCTCCCCGAGGCTTACAGGGTGAGGAGAGCATGGAAGATATCAACGACAACCTGACCATCAAGGAAGTGGCCAACTTGTTGCGTTGCTCGAAGACTCATGTCCAGAACGCTCTCAGGGGCAGAGTCCCAGGAATGCCTAGACTTACTCACTTTCCGATGGGTCGGCGAAAAATTGTACGCCGTCAATGGCTCGAAAAATGGATGGAGAGTAACAAAGCAAGCTAGCATGCAGATATGTCAGAATGCTTTGTCCATGGCGCAGGAAAGAGAGATATTTATGCGTCGAAAGCGATTTCAAAGAGGAAGCGTCCGCCCTCGAAAACATGGCAAGACCAAGGTCTGGGTTGCGCAATGGTGGGAGAACGGACAGAAAAGATCGAAGATGCTCGGCCGTTTCGCCGACATGCCAAAGAGCGAAGCAGAAGCTCAAATGGCCCTGATACTCAAACCCATCAACGAGGCCGCCGGGCGGACCGAGAAACCGGTCTATACATTTGGCGGCTACCTGGAGGACATCTTTCTTCCGCTCTGTCGACGGAAGTGGAAGGAATCCACGCGAATGACCACTGAGCCGAGGATGGTGTTTCACCTCAAGCCGGTTTTCGGAACTCACGTGCTTCGCGCGATCACTCGCGAACAATTGCAGTCTTTGTTGGATCAGAAAGCTCAGACGCTCTCACGGAGCATCGTAGACCACCTGCGCTGGGATCTTAACAACGTCTTGAAAACGGCTATGAGCGATGGGCTTATCGAGTCGAATCCTGCGGCGGCTCTCTTTACGCCACCCTGTAAGGCCGAAGCCGAGAAGCTCATTATGTCGCCCCATCAAATTCGTCTTGCCTTAAACGTGCTCGATGCCCGCGAGCGGCTCATATTCAGGATGGCGGTATTTGACGGAATGCGGCCCGGCGAAATCTTGGCAATTAGTTTGGGCAATGTGCGCGAGGATTCGGTTCTCGTCAATCAGCGCGTATACAAGGGCGATATCGACACGCCCAAGGGCCGCAGGGGGAAGCGAACCGCCCGAACGGTGGCGCTGTCGCCGGGAACCTTGGCGGAGTTGGCCGCTTGGCGGACGCTGCTGCTGGATGATTCGCCGGAAGCATTCCTGTTTCCGAGTGAACGCGGTACGCCGCTGAGCCGGGATAACGTTTGGAATCGGAGCATGTTTCCCCGATTGGAAAAAGTGGGACTGGGATGGGCGACTTTCCAAGTTCTGCGTAGGACGAATGCCACGCTTTCGAGAAAGGCGAAGGTGGATGATAAGGTTGCCGCTGACCAGCGGGGCCATGGTTTAGGAGTGAGCTTGGAAGTCTATTCGCTTAGCGATCTGGAACAGAAGATCGAAGCGGTGAATCGCCTCGAAGCTGAGGTCATTCAATAATGAAACCCGCGGTCTGGGTGAGCGTTCGGATGAAAACGGAGTAAACGGAGTAACGAGTGATTTTCGGATCTTCCCAAGTTATTGATTCTATGGAGCGGGAGACGGGGATCGAACCCGCGACGTCCAGCTTGGGAAGCTGGCATTCTACCGCTGAATTACTCCCGCTCAGCGACCAATCGGCTCTCTGCCGATTTCACGAATGCACCTGTAAATTTACCACAAATTCGCCATCCACCCATAGGCGCGCTCCAACCAAACGGTACCTTTCACAGGCCGCCGCGCCGCCACCCGCCACAACGCCCTCTCCGCGACGAGTAACAGTTACAGACTGGTTGGATCTACCCAGAGGACGGGAAACTCAACTCGACTCCATTCTCGACCGGTCCACTTGCTTCAATGGAACTTGCCAGGGAGCTTGTCTGCGTTTTTCTAGGTCAGCGTGATAGCAGAAGAGAATCAGCCTTTTTTTTCAGCGTGGCGAGACCGTTTGCAGGCGTTGAAAAACGTACCGCCGGTCTTGCGCATCGTTTGGGATTCGGGCCCTTCCGTCGTGATCCTGGGTCTTCTTCTTCGCGTGGCGGTGTCGCTCGTTCCGGTGAGCACCGCCTGGGTGACGGATCTCATCATCGATCGCGTGAACGCCATAGCGCATCATCAGGCCGTGATCACGGCGCAACTATGGTGGCTGGCGGCTGCCGAGTTCGGGCTGGCGATCGCCGGTAATCTCATCAGCCGCGCGATCGATTACTACGATGCCGTGCTGGCCGACCGTTACACCCGCCACGTCAGCATCGAAGTCATGCGCCACGCCTCCGAGCTGGATCTGCAGGCCTACGAAGACCCGGTTTTTTACGATCGTCTCGAGCGCGCCCGCGTTCAGGCAACGGACCGGCTCGGCATGATCCAATCCATCGGCCGCTTGTTCCAGCAGTCCATCACCACCATTTCGCTCTCCGTGGCGATCCTCTGGTTCTCGCCCTGGTTATTGCTTTTGTTGGTGGGCTGCCTCCTCCCCGCCTTCCTGGGCGAGAGCCACTTCGCCTTCCTGAGTTATGCCAAGAATTTTCGCCAGACTCCGGCTAAGCGCCAGCTCGATTATCTTCGCCAGCTCGGCGGCAGCAAAGAAGCCGCCAAAGAGCTCAAGCTCTTCGGTCTCAGCAAATTCTTGACTGCCCGCTTCACCGGCATTTCTAATCGGATCTTGGATGAAAATCTCGCTCTTTCGCGCAGGCGGTTGATTGCCGTCTCGCTGCTCTCACTACTCAGCACCTCCGGCTACTATGGCGCCTACATCTGGGTCATTTGGAAAACGGTGAGCGGTGTCTTCTCCCTGGGCACATTCTACTTCCTGACGCAATCCATCATGAACGCGTCTAACAACATCTCGCTGATTTTTTCTACTCTCTCGGGCATCGCCGACCAGGCGCTGTTCCTGACGGATCTGCTCGCCTTCTTCGAAATGAAGCCGACCGTCTACTCTAAACTGCAGGCACTTCCCGCTCCGCATCCCATCACGCGCGGCTTCGAGTTCCGTAACGTCTCGTTCGCGTACCCCGGCACCGAGCGTCTCATCCTGAGTGGCCTGAATTTCCGCCTGGAGCCTGGTGAGCGCATCGCCCTGATCGGTCAAAATGGGCAAGGCAAAACGACAATCGTCAAGCTGATTACACGTTTGTACGACCCAACCGCGGGCCAGGTTCTACTCGATGGCGTCGATCTTCGCGAGTATGACATCGAGGATCTCTGCCGCGAAGTTGGCGTCATCTTTCAAGACTTCATGCGCTATGAAATGACAGCTCGCGAAAATATTGCAGTCGGCCGTATCGAATTCTTGCCGGATGAAGAAAAGGTTCGCTCGGCCGCCGGGAAGAGTTTGGCCGACGGCGTGATTGATCGCCTGGCTCACCAATATGACCAGATGCTAGGCCGCCGCTTCGAAGGCGGCGTCGACTTGTCTGGTGGAGAGTGGCAAAAATTAGCTCTCGCTCGCGCTTATCTCCGTGAAGCGCAAGTTCTTATTCTCGACGAGCCGACGGCGGCCCTCGACGCGCGTGCCGAGTACGAGGTCTTTGAACGCTTCAATGAGCTCACGGCCGATAAGATGGCCCTCTTCATCTCCCACCGTTTCTCGACCGTCCGCATGGCGGAGCGCATAATTGTTTTAGAAAATGGATCGATTGCCGAGGAGGGTAGTCACGAACGGCTCATGGCGCGCGGTGGCGCCTACGCCGAAATGTTTGAGCTGCAGGCTTCCAGCTACCGTTAGCGAACCTAAGTGATGGCCGATCCCTGCCCACAGATGCACCTAGAATTGCTTCAAGACTTACGCGCGTCTTTCAGTGCCGCTGAACAAGCTGAGCTTCGCGAGCACGCCATCCAAACCGCACGCTCCTGCGCCTGGCTTCCTGGCAAACACCACTCGGGCAGGCCGCGCGAGATCTATCGAAAGAGTTTGAAACGCCTCAATGTGCTCGAACGCGAGCTATACGCGCTCCGCTCGGGCGAGCCGTCCGATGATCTGAAGTGGCTCTACGACAACCTTCGTCTCGTTCACGCCGAACTGCAGGACTTGCGTGATTCGATGCGCGTCCTCGCCAAATTGCCCCAGGTCCGCACGGTCACCGAAGAGGCCATTCCTCGCTGCATTGTGCTCGCCCGCGCTCTGCTGTCCGCGGCAAAGAACCGTCTGAGCCAACCCTTCTTCTGTCTCTACATCAAGGCGTTTCAGGAAGTGGAGCCTCTCCGGCTTGGCGAGCTCGCAGGTATTCTGATGGCCTTGAAAGTCGCCCTTCTGGAGCTGCTCGCCCAGCAAGGCCATCAAGCTCTCGGGGCGTTTCGTGCCCAAGGCGAGAGCGCTCAGTCTTTCGGCGTGGGCCATCTCATCAGTAGCCTTCGTGCTATCGGCGAAGTGGATTGGCGCAAGACGCTCGAACAGCTCTCGGTCGTACACGAGATCCTCAGTCTTGATCCAGCCGGCATCTACCCTCGCATGGAATTTGAGAGCCGCGAGTATTACCGGCGCAGAGTGGCCCGAGTGGCCGCCCATTCGGACGTCGGCGAAATCGAGCTTGCGCGCTTGGCCGTGAGTCTCGCCGAGGAAGCCAATATCGAACGCTCCAGCCGCCAGGCGCTGCGCGAACGTCTTCGTCATGTGGGCTACTACCTCGTTGATGAAGTGGGCTCAGAGGAATTGCTCCAGCGTGTGGGGTACCGGCGGCGCCTTGGCGCCGCCATCCAACATTTCTTCCACAGATACCCGGACGAAGTCTATATCATCGGTATCGAGTTCGTAACTCTCATCACTGTCGTCGTTGTGATCATGAGCATCGTCCGCTCCCATGGTGGCTCCGGCCTGATTATTGCCGCTTTACTCCTGATCCTGCCCGCTACTCAGGCCGCTGTCGAGTTGATGAATTATCTCGTGACTACTGCTCTCACGCCGCGCGCCCTGCCGAAACTGGATTTCTTACACGCGGTCGATCCCTCCTACGCCACTATGGTTGCCATCCCCACCTTGCTCATCAATGACAAGCAAATTCGTCAACTGGTGGATGATCTCGAGATTCGCTATCTCGTCAATCGCGATCCCAATATCTTTTATGCCCTATTGACCGATTTACCCGACACCGCCGAACCGGCCGGCGACAAAGACCGCCGCATCGATCTCGCAGTTGAGCTCATTAACGATCTGAACTCCAGGCATGCCGGCGAGCCTTTTGGCGGCTTTTATCTCTTCCATCGGCATCGGGTCTATAATCCGCGCGAGGGCGCCTGGATGGGTTTTGAGCGCAAGCGCGGTAAGCTCTTGGACCTCAATCAACTGCTCCGCGACGTCTTCGATCCATTTCCCGTCAAAGCAGGCGACATGTCGCGTCTGCCTAGGATTCGCTACGTTCTGACGCTCGATTCCGATACCCAGCTTCCCCGCGGCGCCGCGCAGCGCATGATTGGCGCCATGGCCCATCCCCTCAACCAGCCTCTTATCGATGGCGAGCTCAACATCGTTACCCGTGGCTATGGCATTCTCCAACCGCGCGTCGGCATAAGCGTACGCTCTGCTACCCGCTCGCGTCTCGCAAGCATCTACTCCGGACAAACAGGTTTCGATATCTACTCCCGCGCCGTTTCTGACGTTTATCAAGACCTCTATGGCGAAGGCATATTTACCGGAAAAGGCATCTATGACATTGACGCGCTGCGTCAGGTGCTTGAGCATCGTTTTCCCCGTAACGCCCTTCTCAGCCACGATTTGATTGAAGGCGCGTATGCCCGCGCCGGCCTCGCGTCCGACATCGAAGTAATTGACGATTACCCATCGCATTACAGTGCTTATAACCGCCGTAAACATCGGTGGCTGCGCGGTGATTGGCAAATCGTGCGTTGGATATTCAACAAGGTCCCGAACGAGTCTCGCCGTCTCGTGCAAAATCCTGTTTCGCTTGTCTCCCGCTGGAAAATTGTCGATAATCTACGCCGCAGCCTCATGGAGCCCGCCGCATTCTTTCTCCTCATAGCAGGCTGGTTTTGGCTTCCTGGAGGGCCGCTCTTTTGGACTCTGATTAGTCTCGCGCTGTTCTTCCTGCCCATTTATTTCCGCCTGATCTTCGCGTTGATTCGCACTGCCGCCGCGCGCAATTGGATGTCGGCTCGTGAGGCGCTAGGCGACTTTTTTACATCACATGTCAGCATCGTGCTGAACATCGCGTTTCTGGCTCACCAGGCGCTCGTCGCCATCGATGCTGTCGTCCGTACGGTGATTCGCAGCTACATTACCCATAGTCGTCTACTAGAGTGGGAAACCGCTACTGAGGCCGAACTCGGTATTAAGAGCCGCACTCCCGTAGACATCTATTTGAACTGGATTCCGGCGGTTTGCCTTTGCCTCGCCGGCGCTCTTTTTCTTCGGCCGGAAGCTGCTCCTTATGCGTTGCCTTTTATCATCGCCTGGTCCTGCTCGAAGCTGATTTCCAGTTGGATCAATCACTCGCCGCATGAAGACTTTGAGCTCTCTGGCAAGGAACGCTTATTTCTTCGCGGCCTGTCGCTGCGTACTTGGCGCTATTTTACCGAATTCAGCACCGAGCAGAACCACTGGCTAATTCCTGACAACGTCCAAGAGGAGCCCTGCCGCGTTGCCGAGAGGATTTCTCCCACGAATCTCGGCCTCTTGCTCAATGCCCGCCAAGCCGCTCTGGAATTCGGTTATCTGACCCTGACGGAGTTTCTCACGCAGACGGAACGAACGCTGCAATCGACGCTCAAGCTGCCCCGTTATCACGGCCACTTGGTCAACTGGTACGACACGCTTACCATGCAGCCGCTCGAGCCGCTATTCATTTCGAGCGTCGATAGCGGCAACTTTGTCGCCTCACTCTGGAGTCTGAAGCAAGGCTGTATCGAACTGCTTCACCGGCCTCTGCTTCGTGCCACCGCGTTGGATGGACTCGCTGACCATTACCGGTTATCGAAAGAAACTGCCGGCGATCCTGCGTTTTGGCGAGCGCTATTCAAACCCGGCAAGTCCGATAATTGGCTGCCGCGCCTTCTCTCACGTGAGTCTCCGCCGGATGGCCCAGGGCACGACATCTCGCCTATTGGCTTGCGTCCCAGAGTGGAAGCGTTGCGCCAACAGACCCTCGATTTCCAGCCCTGGTACCTTCCCGAATACGAGCCCTTGCGTGCACTGAAATCGGCGGATTTCGCCTTGCCTAGTACGCCACTCACACCCACCGGGGCGGGTTCGTTCTATCGGGAATTTGACAGCCGTCTGCTTGCCCTGATTGGCAATCCGGGTATCGGGCCCGAGACACAAGCGCTGGCCGTGCGCCTACGCGAAGCCCTTCCCGCTTGCCGCCTGCGTCTGGAAAAGCTGGAGGCGCGCCTGCAAAGTATCGTTTCCGATTGCGATCGCCTGTCCGAAGAAATGAACTTCACCCTTCTTGCCGACAAGGGCCGCAACCTTTTATCCATCGGATACGACGTCGCCGCGGAAAAGCTCAGCAAGTCTTGTTATGACCTCCTCGCTTCTGAGGCTCGAACTGCCACATTTATCGCGGTTGCGAAAGATGAAACGCCACAGGAAAGCTGGTTCCGCCTGGGTCGTCAACACACCCTTTGCGAAAAAGAGACGGTGTTGATTTCGTGGACAGGCACCATGTTCGAGTACCTCATGCCGGTCATCTGGATGAAGTCTCACCACGACACATTGCTTGATCGCGCAGTGCGCTCCGCGGTTCGGGCCCAGCAATCCTATGGAATCAACCGAAACGTCCCTTGGGGCATCTCCGAAGCCGCCTACAGCAAAACCGACGAGCAAGGCAACTATCAGTACGCCGCCTTCGGTGTCCCGGGTCTGGCTCTTAGCGTTGCGAGAGCCGGCTCTCTGGTGATCTCCCCTTATTCAAGTTGTCTTGCGCTCATGGTCGACCCCGCTACCGCGGCCGAGAATTTACTCCTGATGGCGCGCAAAGGCTGGCTTGCCCGCTATGGCTTTTACGAATCGGCGGATTACACGGCCTCGCTTGGCCGTGCTTTTTTCCATCGCAAGTATAAGCTCGTTCGCTGCTGGATGGCTCATCACCAAGGCATGACCCTGGCGGCGACCTGCAATGTTTTGCACGATAACGCCTTTCAGCGTTGGTTCCACCTCGACCGGCTCGTGCAGGCGAGTGAGATGATTCTCCAGGAGCGCCCATTGCGCGTTCGGCCTATTACAGACCTGCAGCCGCGCCGCGTGATGCCGTTCGGGGCCAAAAGCGCCGCAGCCAAAGCGCAATTCTCCGCCTAATTCAGCTTCGGCCATTTCAAAACCTGCAGCAAATTGTTGAACCCGTCGGTCCAGGGCCGCAGCCCCGTGCGCGCAATGATCGGCCGCTCGTGCAATCTTACTGCGGCGTTCCTAAGTATCGAGCTGTTCCTTGTCACTAGAACCCAGTCTGCTGGAAAAATGAGGTTGTCACGGTCCGAGTGGTTGTGTACTTCCACCGCCGGCCAACCGATTTCCTGAGCGAGCTGCTGCACAACCGGCGCCAGCACTAGGTAATCGTTCGATACATGGACCGCCAGCACGCCGTCCGGCGTCAAATGCCGGATATATAAAGCGACAGCCTCACGGGTGAGCAGGTGCACCGGAATTGCGTCTCCGGAAAACGCATCCAGCGCCAATACGTTGAAAGGCGGTGTTGTGTCTCGCTCGAGCGAGAGGCGCCCATCGCCCTCCACAATCTCTACCCGAGCCGCTGTTTCTCTTGTGTATAAAAAAAGCGATTTCGCAATCTCTATCACCTGCTGATTGATCTCAAAAAATCGAAAAGTATCGCCCGGCATTCCGTACGCGGCTACCGTGCCAACGCCAAGTCCCACAACCCCGACGCGCTTCGGTCCGGCAAAGCTTTCTCGCAGCACGATTCCAATACCTGAGTCAGGCCCGTAGTAAGTCGTCGCGCGGCGCTGCCGGTTCGGCCACAGAAATTCCGCCCCGTGTTGAATCGTGCCGTGAAAAAGCGTCCGGGTTTGTTCGGGACCCACGAGCGGTGATTGCACCACGCGCAAGGAGCCGTAAAAGCTTCGGCGCAGGGTGATCGAATTCTCCCGGTAGGCCTCAACATTCGCGACGAACACGGCGATCATGCAGGCAGCCACTCCGGCCCACAAAATACGCGCCGCCAGATCGCCCTTGTTCCAGGTAAAGGCCAAAGCCAGCACCGCAGTCAGACAAAGGGTGAACGGCAGCTCATAGACGCCGTTGAAAATACTCGGTGCGATTAAGCCCACAAACACCGCGCCCGCCGCTCCTCCCAGCGCGATCATCAGGTAAAAGCCGGTGAGATCGGCGGCTCGCGGCCGCCGCCGGTTCAACTCGGCATGGCAGAACACGCAGCATACGAAAAGCCCTGCCAGAAAGACCAGCAGACTGATCTGGATAGGCCGCACCGCATCGATGTTGTAGATCGCATACCCGAGCATGCCGAGCGCGAAGGCGAGCAAACGGAGCCACAGCGCCGGACGATAGAAGCCGGCTGCTCCGAAGCCAAGCACAAAGCTGATCAGATAGATCGCCAATGGCAGAACCCACAGCAGCGGTACGCCCGCTACGTTCTCATCGATGTGGTTCGTAACGGAAAGCAGCAGCATCGATCCGCACGCCGCCAACGCGAACCAGCCGCTTCTCTGCCGCCACGTCACCGCTGCCTCGCCGTCCGCTGCGGCCTCGCGATCCAATGCCCGGCCAGACTCCGCCGCGCGATTTCGCCAAGCCACCATGGCGCAAGCGAAAACGAACAGGATGTATGCCCCAGACCACCACACGCTCTGTTGCCGTGCGTTCAAACTTGGCTCAACCAAAACGGGATAGGCAAGCAGCGCCGCTAGCGAGGCGAAATTCGAAAGGGCGAAAAACCGGTACGGAGCCTTGTGTCCGCCGCGAGCCAACCAATCCTGCAGCAAGGGACTCGTAGCGGAGAGAGCAACGAACGGCAAACCGATCGTCGCCGTGAGTATCCCCAGAATCAGCCACAAAGGCTCTCCTAGCGGGCTGGGTTTCCATCGCTCGCCGGGCCCGATCGGAAGCAGTAACACGGACGCTCCCAGAAGGCAAATGTGGAGCGTGGTTTGCATGCGTGGCCGCAAATACCGCGTAATCGCGCGTGCATAAACATAGCCGATCAACAGCGCAGTCTGATAGAAAACCAGGCACGTCGACCAAACCGCCGCAGATCCGCCAAACCACGGCAGGATCTTCTTCGCCACCAGCGGCTCCACGGCAAATAGCAGAAACGCGCCAAGAAAGATCGTGACAGCCGTTAACATAAAAAACGAATGAGCGAAATTACCAAACAGAACTGGGGCAGCCTGCCCTCCGGCGAGCAAATCGATCTGTACACGCTGCGCCATGCCAACGGCGTGGAAGCGGCCATTACCAATTATGGTGGGCGCCTCGTCACGCTCAAGGTTCCCGGCCGGGATGGGACGTTTGAGGATGTGGTGCTGGGCTTCGATACGCTCGCGCCTTACCTGCGCAAGAACCCGTTCTTCGGCGCTTTGGCCGGCCGCTACGCCAATCGCATCGCCAATGGTCAATTCACGCTCGATGGCAAGACTTACGCTCTTGCAAAAAACAACGGTCCGAACGCCCTGCACGGTGGCTTGAAAGGCTTCGATAAGGTTGCCTGGAGTGCCGCCATAAAGTCATCTTCGAACGGTTCCGCCCTTGAGCTCACCTATCTGAGCAAAGACGGTGAAGAAGGTTATCCCGGCAACCTCAGTTGCACGGTCACCTACGCGCTGCGTTCCGGCAATTCCCTTCATATCGATTTCCTGGCTGAGACTGACCAGAGCACAGTGCTGAACCTGACCAATCATTCCTATTTCAATCTCGCGGGCCATGCGCATGGGAGCGTCGGCGACCATCTCGTTACCATCAACGCGGCCGAATTCACTCCAGTGAACGCCAACCTGATTCCAACCGGAGATCTCCGCGCCGTTGACGGAACGCCATTCGATTTCCGCCGTCCCACCGCCATCGGCGCGCGCATCGATGCAAAGGACGAGCAGATACAGCTTGCCAAAGGTTACGATCACAATTTTGTGATCGCCAGATCAGGCCCTGGCCCTTCTCTTGCCGCGCGCGTCCACCATCCGCCATCCGGCCGCGTCATGGAGGTGCTGAGCACCCAGCCCGGCATGCAATTCTACACCGGTAATCACCTTGAAGGTGAGATCGCAGGCAAGGGGGGCGCCATCTATCGTTTCCGGAGCGGTCTCTGTTGTGAAACGCAGCACTACCCCGATTCACCCAACCACCCGAATTTTCCATCAACGGAGCTCAAACCGGGCGAGCGCTACCACGAAACCACGATCTTCCGCTTTTCTCTCGAAAACTGAGCCATCAAGCGTTCACGGCGGCGCCCTTGTTCAATTGCTCCATCTTGAACAGAATCGTTTCGATCACCGCGTCGTCACCGATTTTCGAATTGATCATCAGATGGTACAAATCGCGTTGCGGCCAAACTTTGCCGTAATATTTCTTGATAAAGGCCGCCCGGTCGCTGTCCACTTGGTCCACCAGCCGCTCGGCCTCTTCAGCGGTTTTACCTTGCGCCACCAGCCGGCGGATTTTCTCCTCCAACGGCGCATAGATGAATATGTTCATCGCGTCGCCCCGCTCGCGCAGGAACCAGGGCGCGGCCCGGCCGACAATCACGCAATTCCCCTTCGCCGCCGCGTCCTTTACCACTTTTTCGAAAAGGAGAGAGAGATGTTCAGCGTCCAGGAGATCTAGGTTTGCCCCGCCGGAGAAGCTGTCCTCATAGCTCCCGCGCATAAACGTCTTCATCAACCGGTAAAACGTTGGGTCGAGCTTTTCCTCCCGCTGTTCTACCGATTGAATCGAGCATTTGAGCCGGCGCGCAATTTCGCACGTGATTTCCCGGTCCCATAACGTCCAGTTCAAGCGATTCGCAATGGCCTGGGCTATGCCGCCCGCCCCGCTTCCGTACTCGCGTTCTATGGCGATGATCTTGATCATATCCGCCTCCGCCAGCAAACATTGTACGCGGATTCTCCTGTGAAATTTGAGCGCTGGTTGATAATTAAGGATTCAGATCTATCATGTGGATCGTTCGCCTTGCACTCCAGCGGCCCTATACTTTCGTCGTCCTCTCGTTAATGTTGTTCATTCTTGCGCCGGTCGTGATCTCGCGGACCCCCACCGATATCTTTCCCAACATCGATATCCCGATCCTCAGCGTCGTTTGGCAGTACGCCGGCCTATCCGCGCAGGATCTATCCAACCGCATCATCTACATCAACGAACGTACGCTGACGACCGCCGTAAACAACATCGAACACATCGAATCGCAATCGATGAACGGCATCGGGGTAATCAAAATCTTCTTCCATCCCCACGCCAACCTGTCCAGCGCCATTGCCGAAACCACCGCGGTTTGCCAAACCCAGCTAAAATCGCTGCCGCCCGGCACGACTCCGCCTTTCATCATTACTTACAACGCCTCTACCGTCCCCATTCTTCAGCTTGCGCTTTCGGGCCAAGGCCTCAGCGAACAGCAACTGTATGACCTTGGGCAGAATTTTATCCGCACCCAACTTGTAACCGTGCCCGGCGTCGCCATTCCTAACTCGTACGGCGGCAAACAGCGCGAAGTGATGGTAGATTTGAACACCCAGCAGCTTCAGGCCAAAGGTCTCGGCGCGTCCGATGTCGTGAACGCCATCGGTAATCAAAATCTCATTCTCCCGGGTGGCACTTCCAAAATCGGGATGCTCGAATACGACGTCGAAATCAATGGCAGTCCCCGCAGCGTCGCCGAGTTGAACGATCTGCCGGTGAAAACAGAGAACGGCGCGACCATCTACGTTCGCGACGTCGCCCACGTGCGCGATGGCTATCCGCCCCAGACGAACATCGTCCGCTCCGACGGATTGCGCGGCTCGCTGATGACCGTTTATAAGAACGGCGACGTCTCTACGCTGGATATCGTGAGCGGCATACGCAAGATGCTTCCGTTCATCGCCTCCACGCTGCCCCGCGAGCTCAGGGTCACCCCGATTGCCGATCAATCCATTTTCGTACGCGCGTCCATCAGCGCCGTGGTACGCGAGGCCGTCGTCGCGGCTTGCCTCACGGCGATCATGATCCTCGTTTTCCTTGGCAGTTGGCGCAGCACGCTCATCATCGCCATCTCCATTCCGCTCTCCATTCTCTGCTCCATATTTGCTCTTAGCGCTCTCGGCGAAACGATCAACATCATGACCCTCGGCGGTCTGGCTCTCGCGGTCGGCATCCTGGTCGACGACGCCACGGTCGAAATCGAGAACATCAATCGCAATTTCGAAATGGGTAAGGAGATCGAGCAAGCCATCCTCGACGGAGCCGCCCAAATCGCCGTGCCTGCCTTCGTCTCCACCATCAGCATCTGCATCGTTTTCGTCCCCATGTTCTTCCTCACTGGCGTGGCGCACTACCTTTTCGTGCCCCTCGCCGAAGCCGTTTCCTTCGCGATGATCGCCTCCTACGTCCTTTCCCGCACGATCGTCCCCACCCTCGCCAAATATTTACTCCGCGGCCATTCGCACCACGAAGCGGTTGCTCATGCCGACCGCCGCAATCCTTTCGTGCGTCTCCAGCAAGCCTTCGAAACCGGCTTTGAGCGGCTGCGCGGCAGCTACCGGCGCCTCCTCGAGCGCTGTATCCGCCATCGCGTCGTTTTCGTTATCTGCTTTTTTCTCGCTTGTCTCGCCTCGTTCGCCTTGTTTCCCTGGCTCGGCAGGGATTTCTTTCCGGATGTCGATAGCCCCCAAATGAGGTTGCACGTGCGCGCCCGCACCGGAACCCGGATTGAAGAAACCGCCAAGCTTTGCGACCTGATCGAAAACAGCATCCGCCGCATCGTTCCGCCTGCCGAACTCGAGAACATCCTGGACGATATCGGCCTCCCTTACAGTGGCCTCAATACTTCGTACTCCAATGACGGCACCATCGGCCCCGCCGACGCTGATATTCTCATCTCGCTTTCCGAAAAGCACCGGCCCACGGCGGCTTATATCGCTGAAATGCGCCGCCGTCTGCCGGACGAATTTCCCGGCACACTTTTCTACTTCCTGCCTGCCGATCTGGTAACACAAATCCTCAACTTCGGCCTGCCCGCGCCCATCGACATTCAGATCATCGGCCGCGACCAGGAAGCCAATCGCGCGTTCGCCTACAAGCTTCTGCAACAAGTCAAATACATTCCGGGCACCACCGATCTCCGTATCCAACAGCCGTTCAATCAACCCAAGCTTTATGTGAATATCGACCGCACGAAAGCGCAAACCGTCGGCTACAGTGCGCGCGACATTGCCGGCAACGTCCTGGTCTCGTTGAGTGGTAGCTTTCAAACTTCGCCCGCCTTCTGGCTGAATCCCCGCAACGGCGTCAGCTATAACATCGCCACCGAGTCCCCGCAATATGAAATGTCGTCGTTGCAGGATCTCGGCAACATTCCTATCGCCGGACCCGGCGGTTCGCGGCAAATTCTGGCAAGCCTGGCGAGATTTCAGCGCGCTAACGGCCCTACCGAGGTCTCGCATTGGAACATCGCTCCCGTGATCGACATCTACGGCACGGTACAGGGCACCGATCTCGGCAGCGTCGCCGGCGAAATTGACCGCGTTATCGCCCGCAACACAAAAAATCTGGTCCGCGGCTCGCGCGTCGTCGTTCGCGGCCAGATCGAAACCATGCGCTCTTCGTTTGAAGGCCTCATTGCCGGCCTGGCCTTTTCTATCGTTCTTGTCTACATGCTCATCGTCATAAACTTTCAATCCTGGCTTGATCCGTTCATCATCATTTCCGCTTTGCCCGCCGCGCTCGCCGGCATCGTTTGGTTTCTTTTCATCACCCACACCACTCTCAGCGTGCCTGCGCTTACCGGTTCCATCATGTGCATGGGGGTCGCTACCGCGAACAGCATCCTGGTAGTCAGCTTTGCCAAAGAACAATTACCGGACTCCGATTCCGCCGCTGATGCCGCCGTCCTCGCCGGCTTCACGCGCTTTCGTCCCGTACTGATGACGGCCCTCGCCATGATCATCGGCATGCTTCCCATGGCGCTTGGAATCGGTGAGGGCAGCGAACAAAATGCGCCTCTGGGCCGGGCGGTCATCGGTGGTCTTTTATTCGCCACGGCAGCGACTTTGTTCTTCGTTCCGGTGTTCTTTAGCCTGTTACATCGCAAACGGACGGGCGCATGAGCAGCCGCCTCGGCGCTCTCCTCGGTCTGATTCTTGTCATGGCCGTCGTTGCTGCTATTGTGTTCTCGGGCATCGCGCCTCGCCTGCGCGCCCGCCAGGCTTTGCGCGTAGAGACCCAGCGCGCCGCCGCGCCTCCGGTGGCCGTGATTCATCCCACGCGCGCCGCGCCTTCTGAAGAAGTCATTCTCCCCGGAAATATCCAGGCCTTTACCGACGCGCCCATTTACGCCCGCACCAACGGCTATTTGAAGCGCTGGTATTTCGATATTGGCGCGCGCGTCAAGCAAGGCCAGTTGCTCGCCGAAATCGAGTCTCCTGAAGTCGATCAGCAGTTGCAACAGGCCCGTGAAGACTTGAGCACCGCTCAAGCGAACCTCCGCCTTGCGCAAATTACCGCGACCCGCTACTCGGGTCTCTTCAAGACGGACTCCGTTGCCAAACAGGATGTCGATAACGCCGTGCAGGATGCGGCCGCCAAGAGCACGGCCGTGAAATCGGCCCAGGCGAACGTCGCGCGCCTCGAACAAATGGTCGGCTTTGAAAAAATTCTGGTGCCCTTTGACGGCGTTGTCACCGCCCGCAATACTGATGTCGGCCAATTGATTGAATCCGGCTCTTCGGGCGGACCAACGCGTGAGCTTTTCCACGTCGCGGCGGTGAACAAGCTGCGCGTCTTCGTCAACGTCCCCCAGGTCTACTCTCACGACACCAAGCCCGGCATGCACGCCGATCTTACGATGCCCGAGATTCCCGGCCGGCGCTTTACCGGTACGCTGGTTCGAACCGCCGATGCCATAGACCCCGCCACGCGTACTCTACTTGTGGAAGTCGACGTTCCCAACACCGCCGGTCTTCTTTTCCCAGGCGCCTACACCGAAGTTCATTTCAAAATCAAAGCCAACGGTGAGACATTAATCATTCCTTCCACCTCGCTCATCTTCCGCTCGCAAGGGTTGCGTGTTCCATTGATCAAGGCGGGCAACCGCGTCGTGCTGATTCCCGTGATCGTCGGGCGGGATTTCGGAAACACCATTGAGGTGCTTTCGGGACTTTCCGCGGATGACGTGGTGATCGCCAATCCTCCGGATTCGCTCGTCGAGGGCGAACCCGTTCGCATCGTCCAGCCGAAATCGTTAAAGGAAGTCGAAGAGTAAGAGCATGCCTTTAGGTCGAAGAGATTTCCTTATCCGCACCCCGCTTGCTGCCACTGCATTTTCCTCGGCGGGTCGTTCGCAGGAGCCCAGCGCTTATTTCCCGCCACCGGACAACGAAGGCGGCTGGCGAACTCTTCACGACGCGTCTAGCGTCCGAAAAGTGGCCGGAATGGATCTGGAGACGCTTGATCGGTCATTCGAATACACCAAGACGACGAGCCGATTCGGCGGTCTGCTTGTCGCCCGGCACGGCTATCTCGTATATGAAAAGTACTTTGGGCGCGCCTCGCGAGAAGTCACGCCGAACATGGCTTCCTGCGGGAAGATGTTTACCAGTCTCTGTCTCGGGATCGTCTTGGACCGGAACCCGGTTGCCTTTCCGGATGGCCTTTCGCAAAAAGTGTTCACTCAGCGATATTTGCCCGGAGCCTTTCCCTTAAGCGATCCACGGAAGGCCGATATTCAACTCGGACATCTGCTGACGATGACGTCGGGCATGGCCGATGGCAATGGAAATACGGGCATCGTCCACGGCGAAGACGTCAAGGTCGAAAGTCTCCAGCCAGTCGATCCAACTCTCGGCCAGGATGCAACCGCCCTCCGGACCTCGATGTGGATGAATCCCGGCGGCGGATACTGCTATTCCTCTCAAGGCGCGCATGTTGCCTCCATCGTTCTCCGGCATTTGGTGGGAATGGAGATGGAGGAGTATATTCGCCGGAATATCGCGACCGCCATGCAATTTGGAGGTTGGGGTTACGCCATGCAGCGGGGGGACGGAAAAAAGCTCGACCATACTCCAGGCGGTGGCGGCATTGCTCTCCGAGCTACGGACGCGCTTCGGTTCGCTTACCTCCTGCTGAGAAACGGCCGCTGGGGAAATCGTCAGCTTGTGCCCTCGAAATATCTGGCTCTATGCAAAAAGCCATCGCCCTTCAATCCCCATTCGCCTTTCAGTCTTCAATTCGAAGTCAATGAAGACCGTCATGTCGCCGGCGCGCCGCCGGACGCCTTTTTCAAATCGGGCGCGGGCGGCTTTTGCATTTACGCTGTTCCTTCACTCGAATTAGCGGTCTATAAGATGTCCTGCATAGGCCTGCTCGACGCCTCACGATACGATCTAGGCTTTTCGGGCAAAGCGGAAAACGGCGATGCCTCCCGCGACAATTGGAAGCCACATCCGTTCGACCAATTCCATGACGGTCCCATCAACGGCGATGCGGGAACGCGAAGGACCCTCGATATGGTAATTGCATCCATCCGTGATTAAATACTGGCAGACTCAGTCTCGGACAGCATCACCTGGGCTAAGCGAACTGCAATATTCAACATGGACGACGAAATTCCCTGCGTATTGCGATCGTCTCCCATTTGCTCCTTCGACGCCTGCGCCTGCATTTTCGAACGTCGAAGGAGCTCGACCAACGCTTCGGGCGGCTCAGCCGTCGAGCCTTTCAAAGCAGTCTCTTTCCAATCGGCAAGCCTGTGTAGTAACTCTTTGCTTGCCTGGATGCACTGTTCTTCCTGGTCCGGAAGCTTTCGCTCCGGCTCTTGCAAGCGATAGTGCATGAGCGAGATTTCAAGCAGGAAGTAAGTACGCAGGGGCGGCTGCCATGCCCTGATTTGATTTCTAAGTTTGACTTTGCGCTGCCAGTTCGTGCCGAATTCGAAGATCAAGGCATCGTTTTCGTTCCGGATCAGATCGAACCGCGCATTGATGATGTTCCGTTCGGAACGCGCCGTGTCAATTGCCTCCGGCACATCGTGACAGCTTGCAATTTGTTTCGAAAAGTCCGCCATGCGCCGCAGATTATCTATGAAGAGTTCCATGACGTAGGCAGCGGTGTCTTTGACCCAGATGCGATCGAAGCAAAGCCACATCGCGCCCAGGCCGAGTAAGATCCCGGCAACATCGTCGCGCGCCACGCTCAACGAAGTCTGTGGTCCAAAGGTCCTGAGCTGCGTGATATAAAACGCAAACGCCGTCTGCAATCCGGCAAAAGAAAGGCGCGGACTGGCCGTCGCGATCCATGCGGAAAGCGCGGTTACGAAGGCAAACAAGAGCGAAAAGCCGGTGATGCCAATTAGGTGCGGCAACAGAAATACCTGGGCGCTCATGCCCAGGCAGACGGCTCCGAAGAGCGCTCCCAGAACGCGCAACAGTTGTTTCTGCCGGGATGACCCGACGGTCGAAACGGCTGTCAGGATGCAGGTGGAGAGCGCCGTGTTCAAGCCGGGCCAATCGATCGCGTTGTAGACGATATAGCAGAGCCCCGCGGCCAGCGTGCCTTTCAGCGCAAAACGAAGATGGTCGGGAGCTGTAAACGCGTCCCGTTTCCAGAGCGGGGCGCCCTTCTGAAGATCGACCGCGGAAGGCAAAGACTCCGACAACGGAGCGAGGCCGGCAAAGACTTGCGGCAACAGGGCAATGGTTCGCTGGATATCCAGGAGAAACGGATTCGAAGCATCTACCGGGTGCGCTTTGTGTTGGCCCAGCGCTTCCAGATCCTGGCTGTTCAGAGCTTCTTTGACGGTTTGCAGGTCGTCTCTCGCGGCCAGGCATCGCTCGCGGTCTTCGGCGCTAAATGCAATTCCCGCATCGACGGCAACCCCACTGAGATCTACCAATCTTTCTACCAAGGCTACTGTGGCGCTCATCTCCGCCCGGAGTTGAGGGTTTCGTTCCCCACGAGCCAACAGGAGCCGAAACCTTCCTCCCCCGATCATGCCGTACTGGAGGAGCTTGCGGCGTGTCAACCGATCCACCTCGCGACGGTTTCCCCATGCGTCCAGAGCCGACTGCGCAGCAGCAATCCAATTCCGCAAACCGTCTCGCAACTGATCGTGACCGCGAACGCGCTGCGAGACGAATTCGACCGCGATCGTGACTAGCGCCGCGACGGCGAACGCCAAGGTTGTCCAGAGCGTGTTCTCGACGCGAGTCTCGGTATTCGCGGGAAAGTCCCAATACGCCAAAGAGGTCACCACCAGAAAACCGAAAGAGAGTGCGAGCCGGTATTCCGCGAGAGCGCTAATCAAGAAAAACGCCAGAAACAGCAAGCCAATGACCCAGAAGAAATGCAGCAAGGGATCACCGATCAGAATGGCCGCGCTGAAAAGAATAATGCATAAGGCGCAACCGATGGCCGCTATGGAACTGGTGGCGCTCTTTAGAGTTGCCTGGGGACTGTCGCGCGAAACGAGCAGTGTGTAATAGGCGCCGAGAGCCGCTCCCGGTATCCGGAATGTCATGATCCACAGCATGACCAGCGTGGCTGCAATGGTGATGCGCGTCACTGTCCAGCCGCGGCCCGGATAAGGTGTGAATTCCTCCTTTAAAAAGCTAAACAGCCAGGTTTTGGAGGATTGCGAAGCCTGTGGCGATGACTGCGCGACAGCCGCCATGGTCAACGATCCGTTTTATGTATGGCACGGGCGCGTACGATTACGGCCGCGTTTTCGCCGATGCGCAAGAGATCGCCCACCGGGTGCAGGATCTTAATTCTGACCGGGTATCGTGACGCGAGGTGCACCCAGTTCAGGGTTCGCTGCGCATCGGGCAAGCCCTGCTGGGTGATCGTCCCAAGGACGGAGGGATCGAGGGTGACACCATAGCCGGTGCTGTCGACTACGCCCTCAAAATGCTGTTCCGGCCCGGACATCAGATACACGTCCGCGGTCATGCCGGGCCGAATGTTCTTCAATTGGGTTTCGCGATAGTTGGCGGCAACCCACCAGGTCCTAGTATCGATCAGCACAAACAGTTGTTGCCCGATATGCGCATAAGCTCCTTCAGCGATGTTTAAGTTGGTCACACGTGCCGTAAAGGGAGCATAGACGCGGCAATGATCAAAGTTATATTCGGCGGTGCGCACGGCCGCAATGCGGCTTCCACGCTGCGCGAGCAATGGATCGAGAATATCTATGGCATGCTGCGACTGGGCCGCTTGCGCGTGGCTTTGTTCCAAAACCGCCTGGGATTGTTGCTCTTCGGCCAGCGCCGAAGCAAGCCGGGCTTCGGAAAGCCGCAACTGCGCCTCGGCCTGCCGCACCGCTTCATCTTTGGCCTGCATGCCGGTCCGTACCTGATCCACCTGGTCGACAGTAACGAATTGCTTGCGAAGCAACGGCTCCAAACGCTGCAAATTGTTATTCGAATATTGCCATTCCGCCTTGGCCTGTTTTTGCGCGGCTTGGGAATGATCCACATCGGCGCGCATCTGATTGATCAGTTCACGCGACTCGAGCAAGCCGGCGTTGGCGCTGCGCGTGGCCGCCTCAGCCGCCAGTGCCGCGCTCGATTGCGAAGCGATATGCCGGCGCTCGTTCGCAATCTGGCCTTCGAGCGAAGCCTGCTGCGCCTTTGCGTTTTCGAGCGCGTACCGATAAGGCGCGTCGTCAATTTCGAACAGAAGTTCGCCCCGCTTGACAAGCTGATTATCGTGGACGGCCAGATTGACGATGGGTCCCTCCACCACCGGCGCAATGCCGATAAAGTTGGCGATGACCTCGGCATCGGTGGTTCGCGGCTCGCTTTCGAGATGCTGTATTACCAAAAGTCCCGAGATAGCTGCGCCCGCGACCGCGGCGATTGCGACTAACGGGAGCTTACTCAGGAAAAGAGAATCAGCCATAGCGTGAAGGAAAAGAGCAGGGTCATAGCGACATAAGTTACGAGCGCCGGCTCCATGTGGTCGTCGAAATTCAGTTTCCGGGCAAGCAATCGCACCAGCACGCTAAGCAGAATAGCGCTAAGAAAGCACAGCATCCAGCCTGGAAAATAAGAGCCGAAGATATTGAAAAGAGGCGAGCGCGCACTGGCACAAACCGGCAGCAGGAAAAACGCGAGAGCGATTTTCGGTCTCATGGATTCTTCTTCACGGCTTGTTGTCGTAGCAGATCTCCGGTCCGGTAGGCGAGATCGGCAAAACTGCTGAGAACGCGGGCGCGTGCCGAGATATCGGCGGATCGCGCCTGAGCTAGCGCTTTCTGCGCGGAAAGCAAATCGAGAACATTGCGAACGCCATAGTTGTACGATTCGAGGGCGGCGTTATAGGAAGCGCTAGAGGCACTTAGCAAACTGGTGGCAGCCTGGCGCTGGCGCAGGGCCGTTTTCGTATCGGAAAAAGCGCGCCAGACCTCATCTGCAATCTGATCCTGGGCCGCTTCGGCTCGCGCTTGCGCTTGTTTCACCGTCGCTTTGGCCTCGGCCAGATTGTTGCGCCTCCGTTCCCCATCAAAGACGGTCCATGACAGGCTAAGTTGCGCGTTATAGATCGGGCTGCCGGCATAAGCGGCGGCGAAGGGGGGCTGTTCGCCGTAGGCGCGCAGATGATCCCACGAGCCTTCGAACGATAGCGTCGGATAGTAGGCGGAGCGCGCCTCGCGAACGCTTGCCTCCGCGCTCTGTATCTCCGCGAGATGGCCCTCCAGATCGGGCCTCTGCTGAAGGGCACGCTTGATAAGGTCGCTGACCGGCTCGGCCAGTTGTTCGGGCACGGGCAATTGATCGATGCCACGCACTTGAATTACCGACTCCGGAGAGGCCATGAGCGTGGTCGCGAGGTCGCCCGATGCGGTTTCTTCGACGCCTATCGCTTGCTGCAAGTCATATTCGGCCTGCGCTGTTGCGCTGCGCGTTTCGAGGACATCCGGGAGTGTGGCCAATCCGTTCGATAAGCGCGCCTCGGCCGCTTGCTCCACGGCTTTGGCATTCTGCAAATCAATCTCAGCGGCGGTTCGCTGCCCGCGGGCGTTCAAGAGCTGATAGTAAAACATCATCACCTGGAAAATAATGCGGCGGTGTGTGTCGTTGAATCCGAAATTCGCCGCCAGAAGGACGGCACGCTGGCGCGCTACGCGATCCTGCCGCGCACCGAAGTCAAAAACCGTGTAGTTGAGACTGAACCCTTCGATGGAGAGTCCAAGAATCTGCTTTACAAATTCAGGACCAAACAAAACGCCGGTCTGGACCGTTTGCCCAATGGCGACGGCAATCAGCGTTGGGTACAGTTCGCTGCGAGCGGCGCCTAACCGGCTGGCCTGCGCTTTGGCTGCTTGCCAGGATACCCGCGTTTCCGGATTGTGTTGTTCCGCTAAATCGATGAGTTCCGGCAGCGTGTAGATTTGGGTTGGGGACAACTTGAATTCGTCGCTCAGGCTGCGTTGGAGCGTTCGAAGCGGGGACGCAGCGGGACCTTGACTCCAGGGCCGGGCAGGCGAAGGCGGCGCGTGCTGCGCTTCCAGCCGGAAAACGGTTAAGGCGGCGAGAGTGTAGACGGCGATCCGGCGTGAACCGAGCGCGTCAACCATAACAGCAATATAACTTTTCAAGCGAAACGTCATACAATTCAATTGTCAGGACCGAGCTTGCATGCTGCTTCAATTTCCTTCCTCTAATAGTCCAGAAGTCGATCTAAGTACAACCTACGATGCCGTGATTGTCGGTTCCGGCGCGGGCGGCGGCATGGCCGCTCATGTGCTCACCTCGCACGGTCTCAAAGTTCTTCTCCTCGAAGCGGGTAAATATCAGGACACCAGCAAGATTCTGCATTCGATGCAATGGCCCTACGATCACCCGCGGCGCGGCAAAATGCCGCCCGATTATCACGCTCTCACCACCAACGAATACACGATCCGGCAATCGCCGTATGCGAGTAACTCGCCTTATCATAAAGTTCAATCCTACGTTCAGGGCTGGGGCGGAACCGATTACAGCAAGACCCTCGTCGTCGACGAGAAGGAGCATCCGTACACGGGCACGCGCTATGCCTGGGTCCGATCGCGCGCGGTTGGCGGCAAAACCAATATCTGGGGGCGACTGGCTCTACGCCTTTCCGATTACGACTTCAAGGCCAAAGACCGCGACGGTTACGGAGAAAATTGGCCCATCTCCTATGCCGATATCGAGACGTACTACGACAAAGTCGATCTTTATCTAGGCGTCTCCGGTCATCCCGAAAACCTTCCTTATTTACCGGACAGTAAGTTCCAACGCCCCGTCAAGTTGAATTATGCCGAAGTCCACTTACGCGAGACTCTCAAAGGAATGGATCGCGTTCTTACTCCGTATCGGGCCGGCGTAACCACTGACGGCCTGAAGCATAACAAGTACCGCAGCCGTTGTTATGGCCGCGGCGCTTGTAGCCGGCACGTGGGCGGATGCGATATACACGCTGCTTTCGACTCTCCTACCGGCCTGATTCGCCCCGCGATGGACACCGGGAATCTCACGATGCGTCCGAACTCCACCGTGTTCGAAGTGACCATAGACAAGAACACCGGCAAGGCTACCGGCGTCTCGTTCCTCGATAGCGAAACGCGTAAAAGCTACCAAGCGAAGGGGAAGGCCGTGCTGCTGGCTGCTTCCACTCTCGAAACGGCGCGGCTCATGCTGCTGTCTAAGTCGAGTCTCTATCCAAACGGCATTGGCAATTCCAGCGGCCACGTAGGCCACAACTTCTGCGAGCACGTCATGGGGCCTTCCGTCGCCGGCATTATGAAAGACCTGATCGGCAAACCTCGCACTCTTGACGATGGGCGTCCGGGCGGCTTTTATGTTCCTCGCTTCCGCAATTTGAGCGATCACCGGTCGGATTTCGTTCGCGGCTATGGTTTTGAGGGCGGAAGCGGCACCGGCATGACGCCCGGCACCGCCTACACCAGCCCCGGTTTCGGCGACGAGTACAAAAAGCACGTTCGCGACTACGCAGGCGCCACCATAGAAATGGGCGCGTTCGGCGAAGTGCTGGCACGCTATGAAAACTACGTCGATATCGATCCCGAAGTCAAGGACTCGTGGGGCATCCCTGTTTTGCGATTCAGCTATCGCTTCGGCGAAAACGAGCGCAAGATGGCCGCCGACATGGCTGTCTCCGCTCGCGAGATGTTCGAAGCAGCCAAGTTCGAAATCGTTTCCGCCTCGGACAAGATGCTGCCCGAAGGCTGGTCTATCCACGAACTTGGGACCGCCCGCATGGGCAGCGATCCGAAAACATCGGTCGTGAACCAATTCCAGCAGTCCCATGACGTGAGCAATTTGCTGGTGGTCGATGGCGCCACGCACGTGAACGCGTCCTGCCAAAATCCCACCTGGACGATCATGGCCCTTTGCTGGCGATCCTGCGATCATTTAGCCGATCAACTGAAGAAAGGAGAAGTCTAAGTGGACCCAAACCTTCATCGCCGAGATCTGCTCAGGCTCTTCACCGCCGCAGCGCTGGCTCCGACGTTACAGCTTTCTGCCGCCGAGCCGGGCGCCCCGCTTTTCTTCAGCAAGGACGAGTTCGAGTTACTCGATACAATTACCGATCTAGTCATTCCCACCGACTACCACTCGCCAGGCGCGAGGGCCGCGGGCGTAGCCGCCTTTATCGATCGCACAGTGGCCGAAGCGTTCCTGCCCGAGAGCAAAACCTCGTGGCGCAATGGCCTCGCGTCCATCGATGAGCTTTCGCAAAGCACGTCGCATCGAGCGTTTGTCAAGGCGAGTAACCATCAGCAGACCGTTCTTCTCAAGAAACTAGCCGCCAAGGAAAAGAACCCGCAAACGGAAGCGGAAAAATTTTTCACGCAGCTCAAAGAAACGACGGCCTTTGCTTACTACACCTCAAAGATCGGTATACACGAAGATATGGGCTACCTGGGCAACACCATCCAGGAGCAATTTTCCGGCTACGAAGTGACCTGAGCGGCTGCCATCTTTGTAACGCCTGTCTCCTCGGCAACACTAAACAGCAGCAATCCAAATAAACGCCAGCACGCGCTTGCGCGTGTCAGGAGAATTATGCCTACTGCTGTTGAATTAGCCACCGGCCTCGCCGGCGCCGTCGGGTGCGACTTTCGACCCACGCACAATCAATTGATCTTTGTCGAATACGGGGGAAAGCTTTCCTCGTTAAATCTGTTCCCTTCGGCCATCGTCGTCTCCTCAGGAAGCGGCACGCTCAAGGGCACCTTCACGTTCGATCTGGATACCGGCGTAGAAGGCGGCACCGGCCCCACGGTCGATATCTGGTGGGACCAACAAACCGCCGTTGCGCGGCAGATGGTTCCGCAGAATACCGCCAGGATTCTGAATCTGGGCGTTGTGGATTTTGCCAGTATCACGGCCAACAACCTGCAGTATCTCGCCTACACCGGGACGCCGATTCCAGGTAGCAACAATGCGACCAATAAGTTAGTCGCAGGCGACGTATTCACGGTTTTTACCACGTCGGGCAACTATGCCAAGGTCAAGGTTGTCACTTATGGCTATGATCTTCAAATTCAATGGGTCACTTATAAGCTGAACCCAGCCTACTCCGTCTTGGGAACTGGTTACACCAATCCGGAAGACGTGAAAATCAGCAAAGACGACCTGCATGCCTACATCAGCGAGCGATCCGGAGACCTGGTAAAGGTAGCGCTGACGGCTGCGAATCGTTCCGCGGCTACGGTTGTTACGACTGGCCTTACCGCACCCCAGCAAATCGCTCTGGACGAGGCGCACAACAACGCTTATGTGGTCGAGTACGCAGCCGCCGGCCATCTGTACAAGGTTAATTTGACGAGCGGCACGAAGACCGCGGTGATTTCGAATTTGAATTTTCCGGTCGGTCTGATCCTTAGCTCCGATCTGCAATATGCCTACATCAGCGAGCAAACTACCGGACCTGATAAGGGCCGCGTGAGCCGCTTCCGTCTTAGCGATGGCACACGCCAACCGATGGTGACCGGCCTGACCTCTCCTTTCTTTCTGACCTGGGCGGACGCCGCGCAAAGCACCCTGCTGGTTCCCGAGCGCGATCCAGCCAACCGCATTACAAGCATCAACGTCGCCAGTTTCGCTTCACAAGTTGTCGCAAGCGGCGTGCCGGCGCGTCCATCGAGCGTCGCCGTACCCAATCCCAGCCGTCTGCTGATCTGCTCAGACCAAGTGATCGAGAGCCTCGATTTTGTGGTCTTTCAGCCCGCCGGACCGCTGCTCATGGGCATCGGCTTCATTCCATTCGATAAGGTCACCGGCGCCGGACTGGCGGACACGACCGTTGATCCCACTTACTTCTATCAGGTCAAGGACACCCCGTTTGGCGGCACGCTGCCGCTAATGGTCAATCACCAGCGCGCGGCGAACGACGGCGCTTCGTATTATCGAGTGAAAGTCGACGGCGTCGTACGCTCCGATTCCTGGTCGGACGAAAAATGGAACGGTACGCAATATGTTTCGCAAACCACCGCCCCCACGGTGGTTGCCGGGCAACCCGGTTATTATCCGGTGCATCCGGTCAGCGAGCTCTTTCTATGGATGAACCCCTCTCTCGGCGATCTGATGGATTCCACCAATCTCAGCAACGGGCTCCATACCATTGTGCTGGAGTTCATCAACGGCCTGGGCGCGCTGCTCGAGACCAGCACTCCTTTGACCATCCGGGTCGACAACAATCATTGCACCGGGACGGTTTCCACGCCCACTTTGGATGGCGTAGCGGCCGACCCGAACTGCGGCCTGCTTCATTACACAGGTAAGACAGCTTTTCCGGTGATCATGGCAATTACCGCCAGTCATCCGAATAACTTCGCCACTTACTCCTTCCAACTGTTGAAAGGAGTTAATACGCTAACTCCGCCGAGCGTCAATAATATTCCAGTTAGCGCAGTGGTGTCGCCTGTCACGGCAAGTGTGGCAGGGCTGTTGGGCACCTGTGCCGCGCCTTCCGGACCGGGCATCGCCGCCTTCGCGGAATATCTGTATGTTGCGGCTACCGCGAACAACGGTTGGGGGCGTCAAAGCCAGTACGACGCTTCGGCCGCGCTGGCGTTTGTGCTTGCGCCGTAAGAGTTGGCGGAGAACTCGCGCCGGACTGGACGTCCGGCGCGAGAATGAGCGGTTTCGAGAGCTTTACGCGGCTTGGGAGGCCTCCAGCGCCATGGTTTTTTCGGGAAAACGGTGCAAAGTGAGCGTTTCGGTGTGTTCATTCGCGAGCTGCTGGCCCAAAGTGCGGTGTTCGGTGAGCCAAATTGACTTCTGCAGGTGCTTTTTCTTCAGTTCGTGAAGCTCTTCTTTCTGCTTTTGCGAAGCGAAGCCAATTTCGGACTTTTTCCTTTGTTCTTTGAGCTTTTGGAACTCGTGGAGAGCCTTGTAATAGGCACGCTCGTTAGTGGTTTGATAGCGCAGGTAGAGGGCGAGCTTTTTTTCCTGATCGCAGTGGAAGCTATCGAGCGCGAAGCACTGATTCTGGAGGAAGAG
>DASYAX010000399.1:0-10559 GCA_036501045.1 Bryobacteraceae bacterium | reverse complement strand
TTGCCACGAATGCAAACTACGGCGTGGCCTTCGCGACCGACACCATGTGGGACGCGCTAACGATTTCGGCTTACGCGAACTACTGCCGGCAGCATGTGTTCAGTCCGGCCGGTGTTACCGGAGCTACGCTCGATCATCCGGCGCAGGATGCGCTCGCCTACACATTTCCGATTTTCACCAGTGGATGGAATTCGGGCAATCGGGCGACGGTAAGCGGCGGCGCGGGCTGGCATCTTTCGGTGGACGATCTGCTTGCCGTTATGGGCGCGTTTCGCCGCGAAGGGAGCATAATGAGAAACGCGCAAGCGCAGACGATGCTCGACGATGGCTTCGGCATCGACGTGATCCAGGGCACGCCGATCGGCACTCTCTACAACAAGAACGGTTTGTGGAAGGACGGCTCCGGGCGCGTGGAGCAGAGCCTCGCTTATTTCCTGCCGCAAGGGATGGAGATGGTGGTGCTGGCCAACTCGCCGATCGGCATTTATCCCGGAAAATTCTTCCGCAACGTGGTCAGCAATCTCTATATCGCCAACATCAAGAACTAAACGGCCGGTTCAATCCTCTAGAAAGTCGGCATCAGAACGACATCGTCCGGCGGGACGGTTTCGAGCGGGAAGCGCCCTCTCTTCCATGCGCGCAGACCGCCTTTAATGATCGATGACCGGAAGCCGTGCTGCTGTAAGATGCGCGCCACACGGAGACTGGTCGCGTCGCGGTGACAAGAGCAATATAGGACGATTTCCTTATCTTTCGGCAAGGTGGCTGTTTGTTCCAGGAGCGTGTTCGGCTCCAGCCGAAGCGAACCCTTCACGCGGAAGGCCTTCCTGCTGTAATATCCATGGCTGCGGACGTCAAATACCGCCATATCGCGATGCAGGTCAGAATAGAACCGGCGCGCGACTTCGGCCGCCGACACGCGCGGGACGTAGCTAAGCGCGACGGCGCGCAGCAAGAGCCAGATGTGATAGCCGAAATAAATTGCGGCGGCGAGAGCGACGAGCCAAAGAAGAATCCGGCTGCCGGTCTGGTAGCCGTTCGTCAGAGCTTTGAGGAAATCGCTGAACAGGAATCCGGCGCCGCACCAAGCGACTGCGTAGAGGGATGCCCCCGCGAGATCGAGCGTGAAGAATTGCGTAAAGCGCATATTCATGCTGCCCGCGAGCGGCGCAGCGAGGGTATTAATCCCCGGCACAAACTTGGCCAACAGGAGCATGGTTCGTCCGTGGCGGCGGAACGATTCGGCGGAGCGCAGAATGCACGAATCCGGATTTAGCGAGAGCTTGCATAAGATGCCGAGCAGCCACCAGCCCGTGTAGCGGCCGAGGAGAAACAGCAGAGCGTCCCCCAAAAGGAGAGCGGAGAAGGAGGTCAGCAGAACAAAGGTCAGATGCAGGGGGCCTTTCGCGCTACTGGCGCCGGCAATGAGCAAAGCCAGAGCCGCAGGAAAAGGAAGACCGATCGTCTCCGCAAAGACCAGGGCAAAGAGTATGGAATATCCGTGCTGGGCGAAATTCGAAGATAGGGCGTGCACGCTGTTTAGAATCATATGATCGCGCACAAGCCGCGGCGGAAAAACTCGGCCATTTGGCTGCGAGGTCTATTCCGCCCGGTCAGGAGTATGGAATGCCAGGAAAGCGGCGGTAGCGTTGTGGGTGCGACGTTTGATTTCGCGCGGGCTGGGCCGTTCGGCGACGCGCAGCAGCAGGCTCATCATTAAATCGCCCCAGAGCAGCGCCATGAACTGCTCGGCCATTTCCGCGGGAGAGCCGCTGAGGAGTCCGGCCTGCCGCGCTTTGGCCAGCATGTCCCGCAGGGCGGTGCGGCTGGCCGCGCGTCCGATCGAATCGAGAGCGTGCGCCACCTCGGGCACGCGCTCGGCCTCGGCGATCGCAAAGCGGAACACCGCAATGGTGGCTGGGTCGCTCACTTCGCGCAGCATCTGCGCGCCGAAGTCCGCCAACACGGCGGCGAGGGTGGCGCGATCGCGCGGCATGGGCATGTGCGCCGGCAAGCGCAATTTCCCGGCACGCTCCGTGATGCAGGCTATCAGCATTTCCTGCTTTTTGCCGACCAGAGCATAAAGCTCCCGTTTTGAAACGCGCGCGCGGGTAGCGATGCGAAGCGTACTAGTTTCCGAGTAGCCGCTCTCGACGAACGCCGCGAGGGCCGCTTCGAGGATGCGCTCGCGAACCGGGGATTCGGCGGCGTCCGGGCGAGGCTGTTTCGAGGCTGTCATTTTTAGCTACCGGTTTCAACTATTGACACGGTACCACACAGTACCGTAGGCTCGGAGTGTGGTACCGAACGGTACCATAATTAGAGAGTCTTACTAAGGAGTAATTGCAATGTCAGATGGATTGGTCCTGGTGACGGGAGCGGCGGGCGGGCGGCAAGGCCAGACCGGGCGGCATGTATCGGAAATGCTGCTCGCGCGCGGCGTTCCGGTGCGGGCCTTCGTTCACAAGATCGATAAACGCTCGGAGCACCTACGGGCGCTTGGCGCGGAGGTGTTCGAAGGCGATTTCCTCGACATCGAATCCGTTCAGAGGGCGGTGCGGGACGTATCGAGCGTTTACTTCGCCTACCCGGTTCAGGACGGGTTGCTCGATGCGACCGCTATTATGGCCGTCGTCGCGCACGAGGCCGGTATTACGCGCCTGGTCAACCTTGTGATGGCGCGATCGTCACTCGACGCTCCCACTCCGCGGATGCGACTGAATTACTTATCGGAACAGGTCTTCACTTGGGCGGGAATCGGAGCGGCGCATATCAGGGCCACTGTGTTTTATGAGAATCTTCGCGCCCTGGTTCGTTCGAGCCTCGCGACACAAGGGACGATCCGGCTACCCTGGGGCAGCGAACGTACGTTGGTGCCGCTGGTTTCGGCCGAGGACGTGGCGCGGGTCGCGGCAGGCCTGCTGACCAGTCCGGCGGCGCCAGCCAACTCCATTCATCTGGTGATCGGAACAGTCCTTACGGTGGGCGACATCATTGCGACCCTTGGACGGGTTCTTGGCAGAGAAGTGCGCTACGAGGAAATCTTAGACGAGGAGTGGCGCAGCGACGCCCGTGGGCGGAACGTGAATCCGCACGCGATCGAACATCTGTCACAGCTTTGGCGGTCGCTGCGAACCGCCGGGAGCGGTCCGGAGCCCGTCCTGTTCCAAGTGACGGACACGATCGAAAAGCTGGGCGGCGCGAAGCCGAAGACTTTCGAGGAGTTTGTGCGCGAAGAGCAAAGCGCCTTGCTGTCGGAACCGGCAGAGACTTTGGCCTGAGAGCTATGGGGTTCGGTGATAAGCTGCGAGACGGATACCATGACGAGTAAATCGACGCGCCGCGGCTTTCTCGCGGCAACAGCGAGCGCCCTACCAATGCTGATGGGCGTTCCGACTTTCGCAGCCGGAATCGGCAAGTCTCCTTTTCGGATTTCGGTAATCAATGACGAGATTTCGCACGATCTGGACCATGCCTGCCACGTCGCGGCCAACGAGTTCGGGCTGGAATGGATTGAGCTGCGGAGCTTTGGGAAGAAGAACGTTCTGCTGCTGGACGACAACGAACTCGCTGAAGCCAAGCGCACGGTGGATAAATACAAGCTGCGCGTCACCGACATTGCGAGTCCGCTCTTTAAAGTGAATTGGAAAGGCGCGCCGAAATCGAAGCTCGGGCCGCAGCACGACGAATCGAAGGCGCGTTTTGGATTTGACCAGCAGGACGAAGTTTTGGATCGCTCGATTCGTCTGGCGAAGGCCTTCGATACGGAGCGCATACGCTGCTTCGACTTCTGGCGTCTCGACGATCAGGCGCCGTACCGGGCCGAGATTAACTCGACACTTCGGCATGCCGCGGAAAAGGTGGCCAAGGAGAAGCTGCTGCTGGTGCTAGAGAACGAGATGTCCTGCAACACGGCCACGGGGCCGGAAGCCGCCAAGGTGCTGGCGGCGATCCAAACGCCTTCTTTCGTACTGAATTGGGATCCCGGCAATGCCGTCGAGGCCGGTGAAGCCGCGCCGTATCCCGATGGGTACGCGCTGCTGCCGAAGCATCGCATCGGGCACTGCCACGTAAAGAGCGCGGAACGGGGCGCCGACGGCAAATTCAAGTGGACGCCGGTCGGGCAGGGCATCGTGGACTGGGTGGGGCAATTTCGTGCTTTGAAGAATGACGGATATCGTCACGCGGTGAGTCTCGAAACGCATTGGCGCGGCGGCGGGACACCGGAGGAATCGTCACGCATCAGCTTTGCCGGTATGAAGAGCTGCCTGGAGAAGGCCGGAGCACTGACGTAGAAATTCACCGAACAGTTTCCTAGCGATGGTGGCCGCGAGTCCCGTATAGCGCACACTAGCGGTATGGAATTGCTCGATCCGGTAGAGGCGCGGGTGCTCGGAGCGCTGATGGAAAAGGAAGCGACGACGCCCGAATATTATCCGCTTTCGCTGAATGCGCTGGTGAATGCTTGCAACCAGAAATCGAATCGGGAACCGGTTGTGGATTATGACGAAGACACGGTTTATGACGCAGTGAACCGTTTGCGCGAAAAGAAACTTTCGCTCATGGTGACGGGCAGCGGGCGGGTAAACAAATATCAGCAGCGCATTTCGGAGACGCTGAATCTGGGGCGGCGGGAATCGGCGGTGTTGTGCACATTGCTGCTACGGGGACCGCAAACGCTCGGAGAAGTGAAAGACCGCAGCGAGCGGATGTTTGCGTTTGCAGATCTTGCCGAAGCGGAAACGCTGCTCGAGAAATTAGCGAATTGGCCGGACGGGCCGCTGGTTACGAAACTCGGGCGGCAGCCGGGACAGAAAGAAGCGCGCTTTGCGCACCTGCTTAGCGGCCAGCCCGCGGTTGAGAACGCCGGCGAAACGGTTGCGCCGGTTGGACGGGTGGCGCAACTCGAACAGGAACTGCAGCAGCTTCGTGCGGAATTCGACCATCTGAAGCGGCGCTTCGACACACTTGAGGCTCAACTCCGCTGAGGCCTCCGAACCTCAACCTCGTAGCGTGCCGCCGATGAGTCCGTACAACAATAACGCGAGCACGATGGCGGTGATGGTCATGTATTTCCGGTCGCGCTCGAGAGCGAAGCCGACCAAAGAAAACGCCACGCGCAGAATCGGCGTGGCGATGAGCAGCAAGATGCCTAGCTGCACCATCGAGCGGGCGCGACCCGCGATGGCGCCCCCGATAATCTGGCTCACAATGCGATCGACGCTCGGCTGCCCTTGAAACACGTGGTAATCGGCTGTCTCTCCGCCGTGCCTCGCGAGGTAGTAAACCGCCCCGAAGAGAACCACGGATCCCGACAGCAAGACGCCAGTACGCAGCACCACGGCGATCATGCGTTCGATGCCCGCGTCGGTAACTTTCATACTTGCCCCCGGAAGCCATTCACGATCATTTCGAGTGCGATCACCGCTACGACCACCGCGAACACCCGCCGCAACAACAAAACTGGCAAACGAGGAAGGAAACGCGAGCCGATCATCGATCCCGCCAATACGCCGAGCATCACGGGCATGGCGAGGCCCGGACTAACGTATCCGCGGCTCAGGTAGATGGTGGCGCTGGCCGCCGCGGTGACGCCGATCATGAAGTTGCTGGTGGCGGTAGATACTTTGAAGGGAATTTGCATGGCTTGATCCATGGCGATGACCTTCAAAGAACCGGAACCGATTCCCAGTAGGCCCGATAACGTGCCTGCGCCGAACATGAGGCCAAACCCGGTCTTCACGCGGCGTGCCTGGTAGTGTTCCACGACGCCGGCATCTGTAAAAGAAGAATTGAGCGTCAGAGTCTCGCCGAGTGGATCGGACGGTACCGGCTTTGGGGATTCCAAATGCTGACGGCTGCTGCGCCAGGCTGCGTCGAGCAGGATCAAGCCGAAAATGATACTGAGGACGCGAACGGGAACGTAAGCGGCCAGGAACGCCCCGAAGAGCGCGCCCATCGTGGTGGCGATTTCAAGAAACATGCCCAGCCGAACGTTGGAATAGCCATCGCGGACATAGGCGGCCGCCGCGCCTGAAGAGGTGGCGATCACCGATACCAGGCTGGCGCCGATCGCGTAGCGAATATCAACTCCCAGAAACAACATGAGCACGGGTGTGACGATCACGCCGCCCCCCAACCCGGTGAGCGAGCCCAGGAAACCGGCGGCCAGCGCAGCTCCGAACACGATGGGAGTAAATTCGGCAATGGTCATCGCTAACAGTTTGATATAGAGAAGGGTTACATGAGTAAGAAAGTTTGCATCGAGGATTCCATGAAACCGCTGTTACTTTTGTCCGTTTCCGTCGCAATTGGCTTCGCGCAGCCCAAGCCCTTTATCCAGTCGCCCGAGGTACACGCCGACGGCAGTGTTACATTTCGGCTGCTCGACCCGGATGCGAAGAGCGTTTCGGTCGCGCTCGAAGGGGCCAAAGCTCGCGCCATGCAGAGGAACGAGCAAGGCATTTGGAGTGTCACGACCGAGCCGCTGCGGCCCGATCTGTACGGTTATTCTTTCGACGCGGACGGCGTGCACCTGCTGGATCCAGCCAACACGGCAATCAAGCCGAATCTTTTGAATCTCAGCAATGTGGTGCACGTTCCCGGCGCGTCCGTTTTGCCTTGGGAAGACGCGGATATTCCGCACGGCGTAATTCACCATCAATTTTACAAGTCCGCCATCGTGGGCGACAATCGCGATTTCTACGTCTATACGCCGCCCGGTTACGACCCGAATGCGCAGACCCGTTATCCGGTGCTGTACTTGCTGCATGGTTTTAGCGACGACGCCAGCGGATGGACAGCGGTGGGCAAGGCAAACCTGATTTTGGATACGCTCATCGATCAGAACAAAGCGAAGCCAATGATCGTGGTGATGCCGCTGGGTTATGGCGCGCCCGAGATTGTCAAGCGCAGCCCGAATCCCGGTTCGGGTTTCAGCAATACCGAGTTACGGGAGCGGAACTTCACCAACTTTCGCTCGGCGCTGATCGACGAAGTGATACCGGCGGTTGAGCGCGCTTATAAAGTAGAAGCGAATCGGGAGGCGCGAGCGATCGCGGGGTTATCGATGGGAGGCGCGGAATCGCTGCTGACCGGCTTGAACCGCCTGGATACCTTTTCCTGGGTGGGAGCTTTCAGCTCAGGAGGCTTGGGCGGAGGCTTTGATAGCGACTTTCCCCAGATTGCGAAAGCGGAGTCAGGCGCTTCGGTAAACGAGCAGCTTCACCTGCTCTGGATCGCTTGCGGCACGGACGATCACCTGATCACGCCCAACCGGAAGCTGATTGCCTGGCTGAAAGGCAAAGACATTCGTTTAACCCCAATCGAGACGCCGGGAATGCACACCTGGATGGTGTGGAGGCGGAATCTGATTGCTTTCGCTCCGCTGCTGTTCCAGAGCGCGCAGCCCGGTTCCGCCACTTCCACAACCGCCGCGAAATAGTTCGCGTTTACTTGCTGGGGTCGGCTGGGGGCTTCGTACCGGGGTTGTCGCTGTTGGTCATGCCGGCGACCAAGCCCTGATTGACGAGCACTTTCACTTCTACGCGCCGATTCATCTTGCGGCCTTCGGGAGTGCTGTTATCGGCCGCCTGATGACTCGTTCCCATGCCGGCCGGAGCAAGGATGCGATGCAGCGGGATGTCGCCGTCCTGCTGCAGATAACGGATGACCGCGTCCGCGCGCGCCTCACTGAGCACCTGATTGTGGGCGGCTTTGCCAGTCGTATCGGCGTAGCCGGCGATCTGGATCATGTATCCCTTTTCGCCGAGCGCTTTCTTCGCCAGATCATCCAGATCTTTCTTGGCGTCGTCGCTGAGCTTCGCGCTGTTCAGCTTGAAATAGACCGTGGCTGAATCTTTTGTTTCGTAATTGTCCAGGTCGGTTACGCGCTTGTTGACATCGGTAACGCCCTGATTCGCCTGATCGGCCTGAGTCTTGACCTGTCCAACCAGGCCTTGGGTCTGCTTCTCGGTGTCTTCCAATTGCCCCTGCCGTGTTTCCATCTGGCCGGCGCGGCCTTCGAGCGTATTGGCGCGGCCTTCGAGGCTGCCTTGGCGAGCTTCGAGCGGAGACACGCGCGCATCTACCTGACGGGAGGCCCGCATCGAGTTGGGATCGAAGGTAACCTTATCCGCTACCAGATCACCATGATCGTTGCCCTTTCCTTGCGCCTCCACATGCAGGCCGGGTACCAGGGCGGCCTGATCCATCTTGTCGCTGCGGTGGAAGATCACACCCTTCTTGAGCTCAATTTTCGTGGCGTCGCTCAGGTCAACGGTGCCGATCGAGTCGTCGTCAATGCGCAACTTGATCGAATTGCCGTCTCGCGAGAGAATTACTCCCTGAACCTTCATTTTTTGGCCGGCCGTAAAGGTCCGGGTATTGGGAGTAACCATGCCAAAAGCGAGCGTTGCGGTTACCAGTACCTGGACTGCGAACGCCAGGCCCATTTTCGAGTGTTTTACAGTCAGTATGTTCTTCATTTCAAACGCGTTATAACGCCTCCCTTTAGCTGTAAACCCCGTAGTCGGGGCTTGATTTCAGCGGATGTTGCTATTCGTCGCAATTAAGACGTTCGCTTCCTGCCTATGTGAGACTAGAAACTTCACCAGAGCGTTTCAATCGTGCTTATCCCAAGCAGGGAGAGTAACATAAACGGAGCACATGAACACGGATAGTTCGCTACCTCACACTTCTGGTCCCAGACGGTTTTACGGCTGGGTAGTCGTGATTACGGCCTTTATTACGTTCGGTATGGCCGTCGGCGTTCCCTATTACAACCAGTTTTTCTTTTACGATTATTTTCAAAAGGCCTTCCATTGGGAGTTGTGGCAGATCACCCTGGGGTTTCCGCTGGCCGCGCTGCTGACGATCTGGGTGGGCCCGGTGTTGATCCCGCGGCTGAGCCCGCGCAAGCTGATTGTCGCCGGTACCGGGTTTACGGCATTGGCGTTCTTCGGTTTCGGGGTGATGAAGGGGTCGCTCACGGTATATTTCGGCCTTTATTTCCTTTACACCGTTGGCTATCTCTTTTCGGGGCCGATTCCGCACCAGATGCTGGTCTCCTATTGGTTCCAGCGCAAGCGCGGACGGGCGATGGGCATCGTTTATGTGGGAGTCGGGCTGTTTGGGGGACTGGGTGGGTTTTTCGTCCAGGGTCTAACTAACCGCTATGGCTTTCAGGCGGCGTTGATCGCTTTGGGCGCGCTGATGTTCCTAACGTGGCCGCTGGCCATCTTTCTTTTGAAAGACAAACCGGAAGAAATCGGCCAGTTCCCGGACGGAGCGAATCATCCGCCTGACGACGCAAAGCTTCCTCCGCACAGCTTTGCGCATTTGTTGCGAAGCGGGCCGTTCTGGCTGCTGCTCATCGGCAGCATGTGCTCCATCGGCTCGATTGGTTCCATCAACACGCACATGAAATTCGTGTTTCGAGATGCCGGCTTCACCGACCAAAAAGTGTTGAATGCGGCATGGACCACCGCGACGGTGCTGATTCTTTGGTCGAGCATCATCGGGCGGCTGAGTATCGGTTATTTTGCCGATATTTTTTCCAAGAAGCGCGTCATGACCGCCACCTATTTTGTGGTGGTGGCGACCATTCTGTTGCTGCTTACCGTTTCGCCGGCCCGGCATTACTCGCTCTATTTGTTCGCGATCATTTTTGGCTTCTCGATGGGCGCCGACTATATGCTGATTCCGCTGATGGCAGCCGAGCAGTTCGGCGTCAATACGCTAGCTCGGGCCATGGCCATTATTTTGCCGGTGAATACCATTGGCCAGACGTGGTGCCCGCAACTAATTTCGAAGCTGCGCGAACACTTCGGAAACTACCAGGTTCCGATGGCGGTAGTGTTCGGCATCGCCATGCTGGGCGCATTGGCGGTCGCGCTGCTGCCGCGCCAGGCGGCAGGCGACTCTGCGGCGAATGCGGGCGAAGGTGTGCTGGCGGCCCGAAAATCGTAGGGAGCAGGCTAAGATGATGACGGAGGAATGGCCGAGCGGTTTAAGGCGGCGGTCTTGAAAACCGTTGACGGGGAAACTTGTCCGGGGGTTCGAATCCCTCTTCCTCCGCCAGACTTGGCGTCAACCTCTAGAATCTAAACCTAAATCTCCATTTCGACCAATATCCATGCGGGTTTGGACGACCTCCACTCTTAAGCGAATTTAAGTCATCCTAGCCCTCAATAATAGCGCAAATCGGCCCAAAAGTTTAGCCAAACTTTAGCCAAAGGCTGGCGAGAGTACTTTTCCTACACCAACCCTCCTCCCAACCGACAAATTTCTTGCGACTTAATTCGCCGTAAATCAGGATAACTACCCGTTCACAGGTATTGGCCACTCGGAGGCTCGCACAGTGACTTTAATCGAGCGGCTGAAGGAACGAAAGAAACCGATGACGGTGAAAGAGGTGGCGGAAGAGCTCGGCTACCACATCATGACGATTTACGATTGGACGCGGGAAGGCAAGATTCCATTCATGCGCCTTGGAGGGCGGCTGAAGTTCGATGGCCCGACGTTGGCAACTTGGGTCGAGGACCGAACTCTGGGGGCTG
>DASYAX010000398.1:0-5309 GCA_036501045.1 Bryobacteraceae bacterium | reverse complement strand
AACAAGGTGATCTGGCCGCTACGCAACTATATCTGGGGCACTGCCGGCCCGAAGTTCGCACACGATATGGAGCAGACGATTTCCGACGCGAAGATCCGCTACGGGATTATCGACAAGTTCAACGCGCTGTGGCGACTTAAGCTCGAGAACATTATCACGAGCGAGAACACGATGGCGGCGGATGAGATCATTCGCTACCCGGATGTGGCCAACGACAGCCGTTATACCTTCAGCTTGTACGCTTTCCCTGAAGAACAATTTCCCGCGGCGCTGACTGACTATTTTCAATTCTGCCGCGACTATTACGCGAAGAATGGCTATCGCTCGGACCTGCTGGACGTGGGATACCGGATTGCGCAGGACCAGCAGTCACTGTTGTCGTACTCGTGGGATGGACCGGTGATGACAATCGATCCGGTTTCGACGGGCAATCCGGGCTGGAACGAATTTATCGCCGCTTACAACCAGTTCTGCGCGGATCGAAATGGCAAGCCGGTGCTGAATCAGACGGCTGCGGTTACGCCGGAAGTGGTGAAGAAGGCGTTCGGCGAGAAGCTGGCGGTGTTGGAAGAGACACGCAAGGATTATGACCCGTCAGGGCGTCTGCTGAGCGATTATTTTCGAAAGATTTTGAGTTGAACGTATGGAAACCAGCTTGATACAGGATGCGCGCTATGCGCTGCGGCAGTTGCGGAAGGCGCCTGGATTTACGGCGACCGCCATGCTGACTTTGGCGCTGGGGATCGGAGCGAACGCGGCTATATTCACCCTGGTGAATGCGGTGCTGCTGAAAAACCTGCCGGTAGCCGATCCGAAGACGCTTGTGCGGATTGGAGACAACGGCGATTGCTGCGTCAGCGGCGGGGCGCTCGAAAATGGCGATTACACGTTGTTTCCGACCGAAACATGGCTGCTTTTCAAGAAGCATGCGCCCGAGTTTGCCGAACTGGCGGCCATGCAGGCGGGATTTGGGTACCGGCCGATCATTGCGCGGCGCGACGGGGAGCATGCGGCCGCGCGGTCTGTGATGGGCGAGTTTGTGTCGGGCAACTATTTCCGGACATTCGGGCTTTCGCCGCAAGCGGGGCGGTTGTTTACCGATAGTGATGATGTCGCGGGCGCGCCGGTGGTGGGCGTAATGAGCTACGCGGCCTGGCAGCGCGACTACGCGGGCGATGCAACGGTTGTGGGCAGCACGTTCTGGATCAATACGAAACCGGTGACGATTGCCGGGATCGCACCGGCGGGATTTTACGGCGACCGGTTATCGAGCACACCTCCGGATTTCTTTCTGCCCATTGAATCGATGCCGGCGCTCGCGAATGCGCCTTACGTGCACGATCCGGACATGCGATGGCTGTATCTGGTGGGGCGCGTGAAGCCGGGAGTATCGTTAGCGGCGCTGCGAAAGCGATTGAACGCGCTGCTGAAGCAGTCATTCGCCGGAAGCAAGATTTTTTCTTCGCAGCGCGACAAGAAGCTACTCGCCAAGGCACACGTGGTGCTAACACCGGGCGGCGCGGGCATTCAGGATTTACAGGAGGCGTATGCGTCGAATTTGCGGCTGTTGATGACGATTTCCGGCCTGGTCCTATTGATTGCGTGCGCGAACATTGCGAACCTGCTGCTGGTGCGCGGAATGGGGCGTAAGGCGGAGATGTCGCTGCGGATCGCGCTCGGGGCAAAGCGAATGCGGATTATCCGGCAACTGCTGAGCGAAAGCGTGCTGCTCGCCGTGCTGAGCGGGATGGCGGGGTTAGTGGTGGCGTACGCGGGAACTCGCATGCTGCTGGCGCTTGCCTTTCCGGGCGCGCCGCATCTTCCGGTGAATGCGAGCCCGTCTTTGCCCGTGCTGCTGTTTGCCTGCGGCTTGTCACTAGTGACCGGAGTCTTATTCGGCGTGGCGCCCGCATGGATTGCCGCGCGGGCTGAGCCGGTGGACGCCTTGCGGACTGGAATGCGGACCACGGGGCGGGAAGGTTCGCTGTTGCAGCGCGGGCTGGTGGTGCTGCAGGCGGGTTTGTCGCTGGTGCTGCTCGTTGGAGCTGGATTGTTCTCGCAGAGCCTGAACAAGCTGCAACATACGAATTTACGGCTGGACGCGAAGAACCGGTATATCGTGCATGTCAATCCACAAGCGGCAGGCTACTCGGCATCGCAACTCGAGGCTTTGTACCGGAGCATCGAGGAGCGGTTCCATGCGCTGCCAGGCGTGAAGCACGTCGGCATCAGCTTGTACACGCCGATGGAGGATAACAACTGGAGCGATGGCATTCAGGTGCAAGGGCAACCGAACCTGAATGCGGAAGCTTCCATTGTAAAGGTGAATGCCGAATACTTCGATTCGGTGGGGACGCATGTGGTGATGGGCCGCGGAATCAACGAGAGGGATACACGGACGGCTCCTACAGTGGCAGTGGTGAACCGGGAGTTTGTGAAGAAGTTTTTCAATGGAAAGAACCCGATTGGGCGGCACTTTGGCACACGAGGGCCGGCTTCCACGGGAGATTATGAGATCGTCGGCGTCGTGGAAGATACGACGTATACGAGCGTGCGATGGAAGGACCACCGGATGTATTTTGTCCCCATGCTGCAACGGCCGGCCAGCGACAAGAGTCCGATGGATCAGGACGAATCGCTGTATGCCGGGGCGATTGTGCTCGAGACAGCGAGGCCCATCAGCCAAATGGCAGCGCTCACGCAGCGGACGCTGGCCAGTATTAACCAGAATTTGACAATCGTGAAATTTCAAACCTTCGAGGAACAGATCGCCGATCGGTTTACCGAAGAACGCATGATCGCGGAGCTGACCGGCTTGTTCGGAGGGCTTGCCCTGCTGCTCGCGACGGTGGGCCTTTACGGGGTGACGGCTTATAGCGCCGCGCGGCGAACCAGCGAGATTGGGATCCGCATGGCGCTGGGCGCCGGGCGCGGCGGGGTGATTGCGATGGTGATGCGCGGAGCCATGGTGTTGACGGCGGTGGGGCTGGCGATTGGGATTCCCACGGCGCTCGTGTGCACGCGGTTTGTCGAGTCACAACTCTACGATGTGAAGGGCTTGGATAGCGGAGTATTGGTGACATCGATTCTGACGCTGACGGCGGCGGCGGCGATTGCGGGTCTGATTCCGGCGCGACGGGCGGCCTCGATTGATCCGGCGCGGGCGCTGCGGAATGAGTGAGATCATCCGGCGGCTCGAGTCGCTCCGCGCGGATATTGTATTCGGCTGGCGCCAGCTTAATAAGCACAAGATAACCTCCGCGGCCGCGATCCTATCGCTCGGCTTAGCCATCGGCGCCTGCACCGCGGCGTTCCGGCTGATGGACGCGTTGTTTCTGCGACCCTTGCCCATCTCCGAACCGCAGCGTCTCTATGTGATCTCGAGGCCGGGAAGTGGATTCGGAGACGGTTGGGAGCACATGCGCTTTCGGAGGATGCGCGCGGCAATGAAGGATCATGCCGACTTGATTGCCGTCTCTTTCCCTGAGCAGACGGATTTGCGCTTCGCGTCCGATCAGGGGTCCGGTCAGGGGATGGAGAAAGCATATGTGCAGTACGTCTCGGGATGGATGTTCCGCTCCTTCGGACTGCGGCCCGCGCTGGGACGTTTGCTTACCGAAGAAGACGATCTAGAGCCGGGCGCGCATCCGCTTGCGGTCCTCTCCTACGATTACTGGACACGCCGCTTCGAGCGCAATCCGAAAGTCATCGGGAGCACGATCACCATTGCGCGCAAATACGGCGTGGGCAGCGAGGTGTTCGACATCATCGGCGTCGCGGGCGATGGTTTCACGGGAACCGAGCCCGGTACGGCGACGGAAGTCTTTGTTCCGGCGATGATGCATCCGCTGGTCCGCCTCCCGATGGCGTCCTTGTTCCGCATCTTCGTGCGCTTGCCGCCGGGCGCTCGACCAGAGCCCGTGCGCGATCGTCTGGAAGCAATTCTTCGCGCTCTCAGCCGAGAGGACGGAAAAGATTTCCCCTACCGCCGGAATCAGACGCTTTCGATGGAATCCGCCGGTGCGGGCGTTTCCGGAATGCAGAAGAATTACGGCCAGGCGCTTGCGGCTCTCGGAGTGTTGGTCGCTTTGGTGCTCCTGATTGCTTGCGCGAATGTAGCAAATCTGATGTCGGCACAGGCGGCGGCGAGGGCACATGAGATGGCGCTGCGCGTATCGATCGGAGCGGGACGGGCGCGGTTGATACAACTGGTGTTGGTTGAAAGCGCTATGCTCGCGATCGCGGCGGCCATTGCAGGAGCGGCGGTGGCGTGGTGGGCCGGGCCATTCATCATTGCGCGTATCAATCCGTCGAACAATCCGGCGCACTTATCTCTGGTGGCCGATTGGCGGGTGCTGGGATTCGGTTTGGCTCTTACGTTCGCGGTAACGCTTCTATTAGGCTGCGCCCCGGCATTGCGAGCCTCGGCGGTCCGGCCGGCAAGCGCGCTCCGGGGCGGAGACAATCCACGCTCTCGCGGCCGCTTGATGCGGGCCCTGATTGCGCTGCAAGCGTCTTTTTGTTTTCTGGTGCTCTTTGTCTCCGGGCTCTTTGTTACTACATTCAATCGGCTCGCCCAGCAGCCTGTGGGCTTTTCCGCCGATAGACTTCTCGCTCTCGATACGGTAACGCCGCGAAACGAGACGCCCTCCGTATGGAATCAAGTGGCGGAACATCTGCGGTCCGTGCCGGGCGTCGAGAGCGCTGCCGTATCCGAATGGCCGCTGCTCGACGGGATCAGCTACCGGCTGAACCACGTCGCAATCGAAGGCGGCCCTTCCACAGATGCCGCGGTTCGATTTTTGATTGTCTCTTCGAAGTGGATTGAGACGATGAAACTCCCGCTGATTGAAGGCAGAGACTTTCGCGCCGATGAGACGGGGTGCGCGATCGTGAATCGAGAATTCGCCAAGGAGTATTTTCCTGGCAGAAACGCAATAGGCAAATGGTTCGACGCAAAGCCGGGCGGCGACTGGGGACGGCATTTTCAGATCGTGGGAGTGGCGGGCGACACGCGTTACCGGACGGTGCGCGACCCGATTCTTCCAGTAGCGTATATTCCGTATCAAAGCGCGTGGTACAAGGAGACGTTTCTGGTAGCGTCTCCTCTTCTATGAATGCCGCTGATCCGTTGGCTCTGGCATCCATTCTGCGGCAAGAGGTAGCGCGCGCAAGGCCGGGGTTCCGCGTCACCACCATTCGTACTGAGCAAGGAATGCTTCAGGCGCAAATGGTGCGCGAGCGGCTGCTCGCCATGCTGGCTCTGTTTTTCGCGATTGTGGCGCTGCTGCTCGCCGGAGTCGGACTTT
>DASYAX010000397.1:0-6640 GCA_036501045.1 Bryobacteraceae bacterium | reverse complement strand
CGATGCACCCATGAGATAGAGAACAGCAATAATCCCCAGCGCATCCGCAGAATTCCAACGTTCAGTAAACCAGGCGAACACGATGGGGCTCAGCGCACCGCCGATCTGCCCGGCCGTGTTCATGGCAGCGCTCACTACGCCGGCGTTCGGGCCCGACAGGTCCACGCATGCACCCCAGCTTGCGCCGAGTAAAAAATTTGAGCTTGCCGCTCCAACTGCAATCAGGCAAGCCGAAAAGACGGACCGGCTTCCCATCGCCGCCGCCGCGATAGCCAGTGAAGCAACGGCGAGCGAGACGCCCGCCACGCCACAACGGCCGATGCGAAATCCGCAGCGCCGGGTCAGGTAGTCGGTGGTCAAGCCGCCCAGCAAATCGGCCGCCACACTCAGCAGCAGCGGAAGGCCGGCGAGGAACCCGATTACGCCGGCGCCTGCGCCCTTCGTCTGCAGCAAATAGGTTGGCAGCCAAGTGATGTAGAAATAAAATCCGTAGCCCTGCGTGAAGTATGCGGCGCATATGGCAATCACACTTGGGTTCCTCAGCATACGAAAGCCGGATATATGATTCGTTCTCTCAGAAATTGCGCCCGCGCGAATATGTCGCAGTTCGGCTGCGCTTACCGCCGAATGATCGGCCGGATCGTCGCGAAACCATATCCTCCAAACCGCCGCCCACACAAAACCAAACAGACTAAGGAAGATGAAGACGGCGCGCCAATGCAGGCGCTTTGCCAGAAGAGTGACCAGCACGGGTGTCACTCCGCCGCCCAAATGCGCTCCCATAAAAAAGATGCCCTGAGCCGTTCCGCGCTCACCGGAGGGGAACCAGCGCGAGAGAGCCTTAGCCACGTTCGGCCACGCACCGGCCTCTCCCGCACCAAACAGAAAACGCAAGATTGCGAGTGAACGGAAGCCCGCTGCCGAAGCGGTCGCCATCGTGAAAAGCGACCACCAAATTACGATTCGCGTCAACACCCGCCGCGGTCCCACCCGATCGCCCCACCAACCGGTCGGCGCTTCGAAAAGAGCGTAGGCAACGGTAAACGCGCTGAAGATGAAACTCATCTGGACCGGCGTAAGCGAAAGGTCGTGCATGATGGCGGGCGCAGTCACCGAAATGCATACGCGGTCCAGATAAGTAATAAATGCGAGGCAGACCGCCAAAGCGAGGACCTTGTGACGCCCCGCCGGCGCCTTCATGCCAGATGTTCCAGCATTTGCTCGAGTTTGTGTATCTGTGACAGACTCAAGCGCGAGCCGGGCGCGCGTACTGTGTCGCTCGCGAGAATACCCTGACGCTCAAGCAGCCATTTGTGCGTGGCAATCGAAGTATGAATCGTCTGCATCTCGAAATTAAGCAGCGGCTCCAGCCGTGAGAACCGTGCACGCGCGTCCGGAGTTGCCGCCTCAAGGGCCCGGAACACCGCAATATCGTAATTGAGATGACCACAGCCGCCCATTAATCCGTGAGCCCCGCGCTCAAGAGCATCCGGTAGCTCCAATCCGGCGAAACCGATCAGGTAGGTAAATCGTTCGCCGCCAAACTGCTCGACTAGTCGCGTCACCGTGGGCCCAGGCGGGGCGAAATCCACCTTTACCGCCTTGAAATGAGGAAAACGCCGCTCCAATTCGGCCAGATGCGGCCACTCCATTCCGCTTCCGGCGAGGGAAGGCGACCACTGCAGCATGAACGGGAGCGGCGAGGCGTCGAGCACTGTGGCAATGTGCCGAAATGTCTCCGCACTGGTCGTTCCACCCACAAACGGCGGTAAGCACATCAGGCCTTGGCAGCCCATTGCGGTGAAACGGCGCGCGGCCTCTACGGCGTGACATGTCGCCTGAGCCGTGATGTTCAAAATCACCGGAATGCGGCCCTCCGTCGCTCGAAGCACAACTTCAGCGCCGTAATCGATCTCGGCCTCGGCAAGCTTCCACCATTCACTAGCAAAGCCCGGAAATGCCACGCCATCAGCCCCGGCATCGCAGACGAAGTTCACTTCGCGATGGAGTGCGGCGCGATCGAGCGCCTCGCTTTCATCGAAGGGCGTCTGAAGAATCGGAATCACACCACGGAACCGCAGGAGTTCCTCCATGTGCCAGTCAGCACCACGCGCTCGAGAGGTTCATTCCGCGCCAGGCGATCGAGATTGGCGGCCATCTGCCGCGCGCGACGCGCAATCATGGGTTCGGTCCATGCTGAGCTGTGCGGGGTTGCGAACACATTTGGCAGCGCGTGAAACGGATACTCGGAGCCGTGCAGCCGTTCGCCGGCGCGCGATGGATAGCGATACCAGACGTCCAGCGCGGCAGCCGCAAACCAACGCTCGCGGAGGGCCTCAAAAAGCGCGGCTTCCTCGATGATCTCGGCACGCGACACGTTGATCAGAATCGCGTGGGGCTTGAGCAGACGCAAACGTTCGCGCGTCAATAGGCATTCTGTTTTTGACGTCAGGGAACACGCTACGACGACGAAATCGCTTGTAGCGAGCAGTTCGGGAAGGGCCTCGGGACCACCCAGGATGTGCGCGTGTCCGTCCTGGTAGCGTTGCAGGCCGGCTGTGCTACGGATTGCCTGCACTGCTAGCCCGAACGCATCCGCGCGGCGAGCGATCTCTTGTCCAATATGGCCGAAACCAATCAATCCCAATTTCCCGCCGAATAATTCGCGGTGCGGCGCTCCACCCACCCGCCCGTTGCCGAGCCACTCGCCGCGCTGAAACGCTGCGGAAGTCTCCGGCAGGCCGGTTCCTAAGGTGAGGAGCGCCAGGAAGACGTATTCCGCGACCGGAATTTCGTGCTCATAAACATTCGCGTGCCGGCACCCCAAGGGCAATTCCTCCGGATCTCGATGCATGAAGCCCGCACCCGGAAACTGCAGCAGTTTCAACTTTGCGGCCGAGGCGAGAAGCTCGCGCGGCAGTCTTAGGCCAATCGCGGCATCCGCTTCCGCGATGTGCTGGCGCAACCACTCCGCGGAATTCGGTCCCACTTCCACGCGCCATTCGGTCTTGAGCGCGCCTCGCAGGAGATCCGCATAGAGTGGTGCGTTATCGTCGAAGATTACCAGGTTGAGCGGGCCGGTCATATGTAAAACCCCGCGCGCGCGCGCCGCACGCCGGGGTGAGCGGCCAATTCGTTCTCATCTAAATCGAAGCCGAGGCCCGGAGTCTCGTCTAAATGAAAATAACCGCCGCTCACCGGCAGGGGCCGGCTGAGCACCGTATCCCGCCAGGGCACATCCTGCAGCATGAATTCCTGGCGAAAGAAATTCGGAATCGCCGCCATCACGTGCGCCGATGCAATCGTCGAGATCGGCCCATTCGGGTTGTGGGGCGCGATGGGCACGTTGTAGCACTCGGCGAGCGATGCGATTTTGCGCATCTCGCTAATGCCGCCGCAGCGCGTAATATCGGGCATCAAAATATCGGCGGCGCGGCGGTCAAGAATCGGACGGCACATGAAGCGCGAATGTAGCCGCTCGCCCACGCAGACCGGAAGCGGAATACGGCGCTTAATGTCGGCAATAGCGTCCGGGAATTCCGGGCCTGCTGGTTCTTCGTACCACATGACCTGAATTGGCAGTTTGGCAATGCGATGCGCCATTTCAACGGCCGTCGGTCCATTCAGCATCGCGTGTGTTTCCACGGCGATCGGAAACCGTGGCCCGAGCGCCTCCCCCACTGCCTTGAGGCGATCGACCGCGAGATCTTTCTGCTCTTCGTCCAGGCTGAGGTTGTCGCTCAGATCGCTTCCATACCAATAAGACGTGTGCGCGAACGGGTCGAATTTGCACGCGGTGAAGCCCGCTCGCGCCATGGCCATCGCTGCCGACCGGTATCCATCGGGCGAGCCGTCACAGTTAACAAACCAGTAATTGGCATAGAGTTGAATACGCGTTCGGTAAGCCCCACCGAGTAATTGGTAGACCGGCATTCCGGCGCGCTTACCGGCAATGTCCCATAACGCAATATCCACCGCGCTGATTGCCGAAAGCAGCGGTCCCGCTTGCCCGAGCCAGTTCATGTCGCGATAGCACTTAGACCAGAGGAAATCAATCCGTCGTGAATCTTCGCCCAGAATGTGATTGCCTACTGCTTCGCAGGCCGCCTCCACTATGGTGCTGCCTGGCCAATTCGTCGCTTCTCCGATACCTGTCAGCCCATCTTCAGTCTCTAGCTTTATCAGGGTCCAGTTGTACTTAATGCCTTCCACTAACCAGGTCCGAAGCTTGGTAATCCGCATCACCGCTCCGGCGTCATGTCCTGCAGAAACTCGGCGGTCACATGCTTACCGAGCAGATAATACTTGCGGTCGGGATACCACAAAGTGCGCTTCCCTCGATATTCCGTATAACTCGTGTAAGTGGCGATTTCAGCAGTCTTCTTCGGCCCGACGATCACGCCGTCGTTATCGGCGAACATCTTCGGACGGCTGAACCATAGGGGCTGGTGCGCCTTCGGACGGAACTCTCCCACCGCAAGATGGGCCGGACGCCGGATATAGTTCCAGGTGTTCGTCTTCCAGACTTCATGCGGCGCGAACTGGTTATAAGGTCCGAGCGCGCCCGGATTATTGAAATACAGCAGCAGATAGCGCCCATCCGACATCGCGTAAATCGGACAAGGCGCCTTGGGGTGCGGCACAGGATCTCCATCGTCCTGGTAGCGGAGTACTTCGGGCTTGCGCCAACTCTCCCCGTCATCGCTCGAAACCGAATACCAGATGTAGCCGGTAATGGTTCGCATCGTTAGAAACAATCTCTTATCGGGAAGCAATACCAAACTCGGTTCTTCGCAATCGGTAAGTCTCGGGTCAAAAGTCGAGGGAACCGTCAGTCCCTTGCCGGGCAGCATCAGATGGGTGATTTTCAAATCTTTTGGGTCGGGGCCGCTATCGATGTTCTCGAATCGCATGAACTTGACGCCGCTGTTTGCGACGGTTGGAACTATATCGGTTCTGACCGGCGTGTTCGCCCAATACGAGTAGCCGGCTAGGAAACGGCCTTTGCTATCGCGAATCGGTTTCTGATACACGATCCAGTTCCAAAATTCGCCACCGTCCGGAGGATTGTCGAAGTCGCCTTTCGGCCATGCGATTGAGGCTCCCTTGGTCCAAGTGTGGCCATCGTCGTCGGAATACAAAACTCCGATATCGTTAATTTTGAGGAACCGCCCATGGCTGTCACGGCGTTCCGGTGTATCTTGCGCGAACAAACAATAGATGCGCCCGCTCTTCGATACCAGTGGAAAGCCCCAACTCGCTTCCGGGATGCGCTCTCCCGGTCCGGGGCCAACTAACTTCACCGGCTCCGACCATTTCTCGCCGTCCTTGCTGCGCGCCAGCATGAGATGGTTGTCGCCGTGCATTTCCACGGAGCTTTGTGTCCACATGGCAAGCAGATCGTCTTTTGGCGAATGGAATACCAAAAAGTGCTCGTTGTCGCCATCGTTCCGCCCATCTTCTTTCGGACGATAGACCACTACATCGGGCCGGCTGCGCTTCCATTCCTGCGCAGGGTCCCCGCTGGTGGCGTTCGCGAGCAGTCCGCGCGCAGGCAACAGGGCGGCGACCGCCAGCATATCGCGCCTTCGAGTCCCCCGGTTCATTGCAGACCAATTCGGTAATTCTCGATTGCCTCAGCCGTCCGAAGCGCGTGGCCGTAAATCCGCACTGCCGCCACCCCTGGGCCGATCCGCAGAGTCTGACCGCCGTTTGCCGAACGAAGATTGGGACTGTACCGGCCCCAGCCGAATTGCCGCGTTTCGCCGCCATCGCAAAACTTGCCGTCAATCACAAAGCTGATAATCTTAGGCCCGCCGTCAACAATTGCCGAAATATGATGCAGCGTGCCTGCGTTCAGCATATTCGGATCGGAGCTCCACCGATTGTCAGTCCGGCCGTCATTCAGGATAATCTCAATAGTTTCATTCGGCCCTGTCAGCAAGGCGAACCCTCTGCCGTCTGGTGTCCGGTTATCCAGCAATGTCTCGCCTGAAGACTGTGGCAACTTGACCCAGAGGTCCAGGGAAAAGCCGGTCCGCATGTCGTCCGCCCCGTAGTCAGGCCGTTTCGAGCGCTGCAAAAACACCGGGAGGGCTGGGGCTGTGACCGGGGTTGCGCCGTTTTTTGCGTCCCATGAAAGTAGCAACCCGGACTCGACAGGAGCTTTTTGCCCGGGAGCGAGCTCGGCCCACATGCCTTCGAGCAGATCCGAACTAATCTCGTGTACGCGTGCGACATTTTTCTGAGTCTCAGTGATGAAATATTTCCCCTGGTCTTCAATCATGTCCGGATAGCTCATGTGCACGAACGGATCGTCGTCGTACAGTCCTATTTCCGGTTGGGACCAGCGGATGATTTTTCCCTTGGGACTGTCGCCCTCAATGCCGCCCGCCAGCCAGGCGGGATTGCGGTCTTCGTACGCCATTGTCCGGCGTTTGGGATTCTCTCCGATGAATCTGCCGCCATGGTTATGGAACCAGTAAATATATTTGCCGTTTTCGCAGCGCCATGCGAAATTCGCCGCGCGCGGATGCTTCATCAAGCGTCCATCGTCGTAGCGCATGAATTGCGACGGGTCCCAGGTATGTCCGCCATCGCGGCTGTAGGTATAGGCGGAATATCCGGCGATCGTACGAAA
>DASYAX010000396.1:0-2008 GCA_036501045.1 Bryobacteraceae bacterium | reverse complement strand
GAAATTCTTCATGCAGCTTGGTCAACTCGCGCGCCAATACGATCGGCCGGTCGCCCAGAACCTCCTGCATGTCAGCCAAAGTTTCGAGAATGCGATGCGGGCTATCGTAGGCGACCAGAGTGGCGGTTTCAGGGAGGAAAGTGGCCAGCGCTTTTTTCCGGGCGAGCGTTTTGGGCGGCAAGAAGCCGACAAAGCGGAACTCGGCGGTGGTAAGCCCGGAGGCGGCGAGCGCAGCCAGCACCGCGGACGCGCCCGGGAGCGGAATGACGGTTATCCCCTTTTGAATGGCTGCCGCCACGACGCGATAACCCGGATCGGAGATCAAGGGTGTGCCGGCATCGGTCACTAACGCCACCGAATCGCCCCGCTCCAACATAATAATGATTTCGGCGCTGCGGGACGTTTCGTTATGTTCGTGATAGGCGATGAGCGGCTTACGAATCTCAAAGTGCTGAAGCAATTTGCGCGTCTGGCGGGTATCTTCGCAGGCAATCATAGCCGCTTCATCGCGAAGGATTCGCAGGGCCCGAAGGGTAATGTCCTCCAAATTGCCGATGGGTGTCGCGACAAGATAAAGGGTGCCAGCCAAGCACTACAAAGTGTAAAGTATTGAGCAGTTGAATGCCGAAACCGTCCCAAGAGCAGACCGCGGAACAGGCGCCGCTGTATATCCGGTGGAATCCGGATCGCGCGCCGTATGCCGTGGAACTCAAGTTGGAACTCGTATCGCGGCTTAGCGGCGAGCTCAACGAAGCCGAGCGGCTGGGAATCGAGATCGGCGGGATGCTGCTCGGCTCGCTGCCGAATCCGGAGGTTCCCACGCTGCGCATCGACGACGTGGCGATTATTTCCAGGCGCTTCGAGGACGGCGCCATTTACATGCTCGAGCCCGGACAGCAACAGCGCTTCGCGGAGATTCGCGCGGCGGCCAAAGTGCAGAACCGGGTGCCGGCCGGATTCTTCAGAAGTCATCTGCGGCCGGGTCCGCTGCAGCCGTCGCTGGCCGATCGCACGCTGCTGTCCGAACAATTTGCGAATGGCGTCTATGCGCTGCTGCTGATCCAAAGCCGGGCACCGCGCACGGCGGCTTTTTTTCTGTCGGGGAATGGCCAATTGGGGAACCAACCTTCGGTCCGAAAGTTTTTTTTCGATGAAGGCGAATTCAAATATCTTCCCGAAGTAGCGGGCGAAGCGCTGGACGGTAAAGAGGCCTATCCGTTTATGGAGCCGCGCGGCGCGTCTTATCGCTGGATCGCCGTGCTGGGCCTGACGGTGTTGGCGGCGCTGCTGCTGCTCGGAATATTCTCCGGCGAAATCGTCCGAACGTTCCGCCCTCCGTCCAATAAGCTCGATTTGGCGGCCACCTCGGCCGGTGACGAGCTCAAGATTTCCTGGGATCATGGTGCATCGCCACTGGAGCATGCGCGCGGCGCGCTGATAGTCATCGACGACGGCGACAGCCATCGCGAGGTGCGTCTCGATGCGGATGAGTTGCGGCTGGGCGAGGTCGATTACGAGCGTCTCACTAAAAAAGTTGCCGTTACTATGACGATCGATTCACCGGACTCGGCACTGCCTCCGCAGACTTTGGAGTGGAACGGGCAGTGATTTACTGCCGCAGAAGAATGGAGAAGTCGCCCACTTTCGCATCCAGAACAACCACGCTTCCCGGAGGGATCTGCCCTTGCGCGACGAGCGCGGCCACCGGCTGAATGAAATTGCGCTGAACGGTGCGTTTCAGCTCGCGCGCGCCATATTCCAGGCTGGTTCCCGAATCCAGAAGCTGAGTCCTTCCGGCGGCGGTGCATTGCAGGCGGAAGGCGCGCAGCCCTAGGCGGCTGTGAATGAGCCGGGCGAAATTAGCCAGGATCTGATCGAGGATCACCTCGCACGCGGCCCGGTCCAGCGGTTTATAAGTAATGACCGAATCGATGCGGTTCACAAACTCGGGAGAAAATTTGTGCCGCACCGCCGACATTCCGATGCTTTGCAATCTGGCGCGGTCCTC
>DASYAX010000395.1:0-4855 GCA_036501045.1 Bryobacteraceae bacterium | reverse complement strand
CCAGGCTCACCTATCTTTGCGACCGCATCGGAAACCGCCTCAGCGGCTCGGAATCTCTGCCGAAGGCCATTCGTTGGGCTGCGGACGAGATGAAAAAAGCGGGCCTGGAAAATGTCGTCACCCCGCCCGTGATGGTTCCCCACTGGGTGCGCGGCAAGGAATCGGGTGCGATTCTTTCGCCGGTGAGCCGGCCTCTGCATATGCTCGGCCTGGGCATGAGCGTGGGAACGCCGCCGGCGGGAATAACGGCCGATGCCATCGTGGTCTCGACTTTCGACGAATTGACGAAGCTGGGAACAAAAGTCTCGGGGAAGATTGTGGTCTTTAACGCACCGTACGAAGGATATGGACAAACGGTGATGTACCGCGTCGCGGGCGCATCCGCCGCCGCTAAGCTGGGCGCGGTCGCGGTGCTGGTGCGGTCTATCACGCCGCTCGCGCTCCAATTGCCGCATACCGGCGCGATGCGCTACTCTGCCGGCGCTCCCCAAATCCCCTCGGCTGCCGTGAGCATCGAAGACGCGCTGCTGCTCAGCCGTCTGCAGGCGAGCGGGGCTACTCCTCGGGTGCATCTCGAAATGCAGGCGCATATGGAACCCGACGCCCAAGCGGCGAACGTAATTGGCGAGATTCCGGGCTTGGAACACCCCGAAGAGGTGGTGGTGATGGGTGGCCATATCGATTCCTGGGACGTGGGTGCGGGGGCGCAAGACGATGGCTCGGGCATTATGGCCACGCTCGAGGCGGCGGTTCTTATTCATCGCCTCGGGTTGAAGCCGAAACGTACCATCCGCGTCGTGTTCTGGGTAAATGAAGAAAACGGCGGCCGCGGCGGCGAGGCTTACCTCAAGTGGATCGGCCAGAACCTCAAAAACCACGTGGCGGCCATTGAAATGGACGAAGGCGCGGAGCGCCCGCTTGGCTTCGGCTATGGCGCTTTTGATTTCTTGCGCCTCGCGCCCGGAGCCCCGGGCCCGCGCGCCAAAGAGATGACGCCCGAACAAGAGGCCTCCATGGGGATTTGCCGGCAAATCGGGCAGCTTTTGGCATCCGTCCAGGCGACCCAGGTGAACGCCGGAGGTGGTGGCAGCGATATCGAACCGATCGTCGCCAAAGGCGTTCCCAGCCTGAGCCCTACCACCACCGCCGAGCACTATTTCGATTGGCACCACACCCAAGCCGATACCGTGGACAAAGTGAATCCGGAGGACTTTCGCAAAAATATCGCCGTCCTTGCCGTACTTTCCTATGTCCTGGCAGACATGCCCGGACGTTTGGCCGGCTCGCAAAGCGAGTAGTTTTTCGGCTTCTGTCCGCTCTCTAACGGTCGCGTAACGCCCGAAGTGGCTCATTATAGAGCCCATTAACGACATTCATAGGGCAAACTTACTAAAACACTTCCACTAGACGCCTCCGGCGTGTTACGATTCAACAATTCCAACCAAGCTGTTGCGGGTTCATTTCTACAAAAGGGGAGTGACTGTGAAAAGACTTTGGTTCGCGATTTTGCTAGGTATGCTGGTCGGCGGTGCGGCCCTTGAGGCGCAAGTCAATGCCACGGCGACCTTGATTGGCACCGTAACCGACAAGAGCAACGCGGTGGTTCCAGGCGCGGGTATAAAGATAGTCAGCGCCGAAACCGGAGCGACCCGCGAGGCAACTACCAACGATTCCGGACAATACCGCTTCGATCTGCTGCCCGTCGGGACCTATGAGGTCACCATTACCGCGCACGGCTTCGGCACAGCGGTTTTTCAGAAAGTGGGCCTGGCGGTCAGCCAGACGACCACCATCGACGCCACACTGAGTCCCAGTTCGCAAACGGCGGTGGTGACAGTCGAATCGACCGGAGCGCCGCTGGTCGACACCGCGAAAACCGATGTCAGCCTACCGATCAGCACCAGGGAAATCCAGGACCTTCCTTTAAATGGACGAGACTTCGTGAACCTGGCATATCTGGCGCCCGGCGCCCGGCCCGTCGACTCCTACGATCCGACCAAGAAACGCATCGGTGTATTCGCGGTGGACGGCTCGAGCGGCCGCAACGTGAACGTGACTGTGAACGGCGTGGATGATAAAGACAATACGGTCGGTGGACCGGTGATGCAGCTTCCGCTGGAGGCGGTTGATTCGTTTCAGATCAGCACGCAGCGGTTCTCCGCCGCCAACGGGCGCAGCGAGGGCGCACTGATTACCTCCATTACCAAGTCGGGGACTAACCAATTGCACGGATCGCTGTACTTCTTTGATCGCAACCAGGCGATGAACGCGAATGACTATTTCGACAAACAGTCGAATAACCCAAAACCCGACTATGGCCGCCAGCAATTTGGCGGTTCGATTGGGGGGCCGATTCGTAAGGATAAAGATTTCATCTTCTTTGCCCTAGAGCGCGAGCGCGAAGCGACCAGTATTGCGGCGAGTCCCACGGCGGTTTCAGAATTGACTCTGGCCAAAGCGAACGGCTTTGCGGCAGAGCCGGTGAGCGCGATTCCAACTCCTTATTTCGATTGGCGCTATAACGGCCGATTGGATCACCGATTCAACGACAACAACAATCTCTCGATCGTGTATTCGAACCAGAACAACACGGGGCTCAATGACCAATCCAGTTCACTAAGCGACCTGACGGGTGGGAACTTCACCACGAATCAACTCATTCTGGCGAGCGTAAATCTTAGCTCGGTGATTACGCCTTCGATAGTTAATTCAGCCACAGTTGGTTATCAGTATTGGAACAACCTGATCGATTCAAAAATTCGCGCCGATAACATCACGTTCGGAGGCGGTGAAACGCTGGGCACGAACGTTAACGTGCCTCAGCAGTCCTTCCAGAAGAAGTGGCAGTTTAAAGACGACATCTCGATCACGCATGGCAAGCACAATTTCAAAGTAGGTTTGGACTATCTGGATGAGCCGGTGCTGGGAGGCTTCTTTGAAAATAATCCGACGCCGACGATCACGTTTTTCGCCGATCCAAGCAAAATTCTGAGCGACACAGCGGACTATCCGCTGGGCTTCCAAACGCCGGGTGCGGTATCGTCCATCGCGGAGACCGCCGGCAATCCGTACTTCATCTTGAGCACGAAAATGCTGGGACTCTATTTCCAGGACGACTGGAAAGTGAGCCGTCGCCTGACGCTGAACTTAGGCTTGCGCTATGACCGCGACTACAACCTCAACGGAGCTTCGGCCCAACCGCTGGCCCGAGGATATCTGGCGCTAAAGGCGATCAACAGCCCGTACGCAGGCATTCCGCAGGATGACACCAAAGATTTCAGCCCGCGCGTAGGCTTTGCCTACGATCTTGCGGGGAACGGCAAGCATGTGATCCGCGGAGGTTTTGGTCTTTATTACGGGCAGATCTTTGAGAATATTCCGCTATTCATGATTCAGCAGGCGAATCCGACCATCTTTACGAGCGTTCTCAGCCTCAGCAATCCGGCGGCGCCGCAGGCCGGTGTCGCGCCGAGCACATCTGCCGACAAGGTGCCGGGCACGAACAAGCTGTTGTCGCAATGGCAATACGGCATCGATCCGATTCCTGCTATACCACCCCCGCCCACGCAACTGGCCGCTGGCTCAACGGCGCGGGTCATGGATCCGAACTATCACAATCCCTACACCGAGCAGTTCAATATCGGCTACTCGTGGCTGCTGAACGATTCCAATGTGATCGAGGTGGATTATGTACACGTTCTGGGATTGCGGGAGGATAAGGCGGTCAACATTAATTACAAGCAATTTGATTCGTCTACTCGCGTTCTAACGTCGGCGTTTGCGGCGGCGGGATTGCCGATATTGTCGAGCATCACCGATTTGACTTCCTGGGGACGCTCGCGCTACGACGGTTTAGACATCGCATACCGGCGGCGGTTCGCCAAGCGGTTCAGCCTGAACGCGAGCTATGTGCTGTCACGTGCGCTGGCCTATCGCGGCGCAGCCGCGAGCTACAGCAGCGCCCCATCGAACTACACGAATTGGCTGGCGAGCTACGATTTCGGTCCGACGCCCTCCGACGAGACGCATCGCTTTACGTTAAGCGGCGTGTTCGAGTTGCCTTGGGGCATCCGTTTCGCTCCTATCCTGCAAGCCGCCTCGGCGCGACCCTACACACCGGTCCAGGGGACCGATTATCTTGGATACGGAAACGGCGGAACCTCGGAGCAAGCTGTACTGTTGAACAATGCTCCCAACAATTATCTGGCGACTGCCAGCTACACTCAGGCGCAGCTACAGCAATGCCTCAGCGCGAATTCCTGTCATATTTCCGGTTACGACAGCGCGCGTGGCTCGCCGTTTATCCAGCTCGATGCGCGCGTCAGCAAGCTCTTCCATATCCGCGAGCGCATGACGCTCGAGTTCTTCTTTCAGGCTTTCGATTTGACGAATCGCGCGAATTTCGGTGGAAACTACTACAACAACATCACCAGTAAGTCGTTCGGCACGCCTTCGGGATTTGTCACTCCTTCGGCGGTGGTGATTCCGCAATTCTTCTCGGGTGAAGCCGGCTTCACCATGCGGTTCTAGGGGCGGGTTTTCCTGCCCGGCAGCCTGCTACTCTTCCAAAAGAGGGTATGAAGGTTTGCTTGCTGATCGCGCTCTTAGCGGCGCCCCTGGCCGCCGTGCCGCCGAAGGTCACGTTTAACGGCCAGATCGGGCCACTGGTTTACCATGAGTGCGCGCCTTGCCACCGGCCGAACGAATCCGGGCCGTTTTCGCTGCTGAACTACGAAGACGCGAAGAAGCACGCGACGCAAATCGCCATCGTCACCAAGCAGCATTTTATGCCGCCGTGGCTGCCGCAGCGCGGCTATGACAGCTTCGCCGAAGAACGCCGCCTGACCGACGCGCA
>DASYAX010000394.1:0-4712 GCA_036501045.1 Bryobacteraceae bacterium | reverse complement strand
GCCATTCAAGATAAAGTCCAACGTTTTCCATACCGCCGTTCCTTCAATCCGCGCGTGCAAAGAATAGATGCCGGCGCGGCGATGTCCCAGGTAGATGCCGCACGCAAGCGTCGCCAATACACCCGAGCAATGCACCCTCTCAGCTATCAGATAGGCTATGTAGGGCGTGATCAGGCTGATTGTGATCTCAATCGGCGGATCGACAATGCGCTGCTCGAGCCAGTGCACGATCACCGCCACTACCAATCCAATTGCCACAGCCATCGAGATCAGGTAGAACAACGTTCCGACGCCCGCTCCGATCGACGGCGTAACGCCCGTCAGTACCATCGCCACCGTGAAGCGTAAAGCGACTAAGCCGCTGCCATCATTTACCAGGCTTTCGGCCTCTAGCAATTCGGTAATTCGGCGCGGCAGACCCAGGCGTTTGGCGGTTGCCGTTGCAGCGATGGCATCGGTAGCAGCTACCACCGCTCCGAGAACCAAACCCAGGTGCCAATCGAATCCCGGCAGCAGCGAGCGCGTAGCGGCGGCAACGCCATAGATGGTAAAGCCGACCAGACCGAACGCGAGCATCACGATACTAACCAGGTTGCGGCGAAACTCGGGCCAAGACGTATGGACCGCCGCCGAGAACAGCAGCGGCGGAAGAATGATCAGGAAAACGATGTCCGGATCGAGCGAGACGCGCGGAACATGCGGCAGCAAGCTCAAAGCAAGACCGCCGATCACCATCATGATCGGGTATGCAATCTGCAGCCGTCTCGCCAGCATGGCAATCGCCGCCACCAACACCACGAGCAGCAGCAGAACGTACTCGAAATGACCGATGTCAGATGCTTGCATGTCCCTACCGCGAAAGATAACGCATCAATACTGCTGCTTTTCGCCCTGCGCAACGTGTGTGACGCTGGTGATAGCAAATGGAGACGGATAACAACTCGCTGGTGCGGCACTTCAACATCAAGCGGGTGAGTAGCTCATTAGCCGCTCACGACGTTGACACGGTGGCTGCCGAAGAGCCCCTTGCCATCCGCGTTATCCACTGGTTCAAAGACGTGCGCCGAACCGAAGACTTGGCCCTCACGATGCGCACGCCGGGGCATGATCGGGAACTGGTGGCTGGGCTGCTTCTTTCTGAAGGGATCATCCGCGGCAGTGCGGACCTGAGCGCGCTGCGCCCCTTAGGCAGCGAACCTTCGAATGAGATACTGGCTGAGCTTTCGAAAGGCGTCGATTTCGATGCCTGGCGGCTGGCCCGTAACGGCTTCGTGAGCTCGAGCTGCGGAGTCTGCGGCAAACGCAGCCGGGAAGCGCTTGCTGCTACGCCATCGTGGGTTAGCAATGACAGCTTGCCGATCGACGCCTCGCTCATTGAAAAGCTTCCCGACTTATTACGCGACCATCAGCGGGGCTTCGCTCAAACCGGTGGCCTTCACGCTGCCGCGCTGCTAACCCGCGAGGGCGTGGTCGAAGCCGTCTTCGAAGACATCGGCCGCCACAATGCGCTCGACAAAGTGTTGGGCTGGTCTGTGTTGAACCATCGCATTCCGCTGCACAGCGGCATCCTGTTTCTGAGCAGCCGAAGCAGCTTCGAGCTGATTCAAAAGGCCGCCATGGCGGGTGCGCCAGTGCTTGCGACCGTCGGGGGCCCGTCGAGCCTGGCCATCGAGACGGCGCGCGAACGGGGAATCACGCTGATTGGCTTCGTCCGAGAAGCGCGCTTCAACGTCTACTCGGGCGAGGGACGGCTAAACTTATAGCAAATGAAGTTGAGGTTTCGGGGTAACTCGCTGCGTCTTCGGTTGAATCGGCGCGAGGTAGAAGCGCTTGCTTCGGGCGCAGCGCTCGAAGAGCGAGTCATTTTCCCTGGGGACGACAGTTTGGCGTATGTGCTGGAGCCTTCTAAAGCGACGGCGGCCAAGGCCAGATTTCAGCGGGGCGTGATCCGTGTTTCCGCTCCCCAGGTTCAGGTTTCCGAATGGGCCAGCGGTACTAAAATCGGCCTCTATTTCGACCTGCCCGCCAATGGCTCCTCGCTTAAAATCGCTATCGAAAAGGATTTAGAATGCGTAGACGGCTCCCCGGATGAAGCGGATGTGGATGCTTTTCCACGCGGCTACGCCAAGATCTGCTGAAGGCAGTAGCACGGCAAAGTTTTAGAGCCTTAGTACTGAACACCTGTTCCTTTTCCCTCGCAATAGCGTAAAGTAATTGCAAGTAAAGAATCGTCGGTTGATCCGCCTGCTGTTTTCACTCATTGGGGAACGGGGAGGCACGGCCTGTGTGGGGATTGCGAAGAATCACATTACGAGCCAATCTGCTGATTGCCAGTGGGCTGGCATGCTCCGCCGCGAGCGCGAACGGCGTGTTCACGCCGGGATTGGACGTCTCGGCTGTCGTCGGCAAGTCTGTCCTGGTGAATAATGCCGACTGGAACGCGCAGGTCGAGTATTCATTTCTCCGGGATGACGTGGAAGGGCGGCGCGCCCTCGTCAATCTGAATAAATCGGATAGCAGCAAAGTATACGAAGTGACCACCATCGAGGGCTCTCCTTATGAGCGCCTGGTCTCGATCAATAACCACCCGCTTACTTCTGCCCAGCGGCAGGAAGAACAAAACAAGCTCGAGAGGGAAACCCTCCGCCGCCAGCGGGAAACGCCCCACGAACGAAAATCCCGCCTTGCCGGCTATCGGGATGAACGCGCCGAAGAACACCTGCTCATGCAGCAGATGATCTCCGCCTTCGCGTTCGAGTTTGCGGGCGAGGAACAAATCGATGGGATCGCCTGCTATGTGCTGAATGCTAAGCCGAATCCCGAATATCGGCCCCCGGTCGAGAAGGCGAAAGTGCTTACCGGAATGAAAGGGCGTCTGTGGATCGACAAGGCGCACTATCACTGGGTGAAGGTTCAGGCGGAAGTCATCAGGCCGGTGGAGTTCGGGTTTTTCATCGCCAAGGTCAAGCCTGGGACCACCTTCGAGCTCCGTCAGGCGCCGGTAGGTGGTGTCTGGCTGCCTAAGAGCTTCGTTGAGACCGTGAGCGCCACCGTGCTTGGCTTCTACGGTCTCAAAACCCGCGAAGAGACGTACTTTTCCAGCTATCGGCAGATCATGCTGAATGCCGATAGCAGAGACAGCGCCAAGTAGCTCGCGGCGCGTGCAGCTATTGCTTGCCGACGTCCCGGTGCTGCTCTTTGACGGTAAATCCAGCCTTCTTGAGGCGCTTGTAGATTTCGCTCGCGATCAGCACGGAGCGGTGATGCCCACCGGTGCAGCCGAACGAAATCGTCAAATAGCTCTTTCCTTCGCGTATGTAATGTGGCAACAGGTAGATCAGGAGCTCGGAAATCTTGTTGATGAATTCGGTGGTTTGCGGGAATGACCGTATGTAGCGTCCCACGCTGGGGTGGCGGCCCGTCAGCTTTTTGAATTCCGGTATGTAGTTCGGGTTAGGCAGAAAGCGCACGTCAAAGACGAGGTCGCTATCGGGCGGCACGCCGTGGCGGAAGCCAAAGCTATTCACATAGACAACGATCTTCGCCGCGTCTTTTGTGTCTTGAAATTTGGCGGAAATCAAAGCGCGCAGCTCGTGGACATTCAGCTTGCTGGTGTCGATGTCCAAATCCGCCAGCGAACGGATCGGCGCGAGTTGTGCCCGCTCATCGCGCAGGCTGCTCAGCACCGTCGCTTTCGGTCCGAGCGGATGCGGCCGTCTGGTCTCGCTAAATCTCCTCCGCAAGACCTCGTCTTCGGCATCCAGAAAAAGCAGTTTGCAGTTGAGCTGCCTCCTCAAATCTTTGAAGATCTGCGGGAATTGTTTCAGTGTTTGACCTTCCCGTATGTCGATGATCAGGGCCGCTCGCCGGCGCGTTTTCGCATCGTGCGTAAGATCGGCAAATTTCGGAACCAACGCGATCGGCAGATTATCGACGGCATAGAACCCGAGGTCTTCAAAGGCTTTGAGAACGGTCTGTTTACCCGAGCCGCTCATGCCGGTGATGATCACCAACTCAGCCGAAGAGAGCGGCTCATTGCAGACGGAATTGTTGTCTTCGGGTTCCTTCGCCTTGGGCATTCCGCGCTAGGACTCGATCAAATCGAGGTTCCCATCCGGCCGCCGCACGAGCACGGAAAGGCAATCGCGTTTGGAATCGCGATAGACGAAATAATTCGCGGTCGTTTCTATTTCGAGCAGCGCCTCTACCAAGGTCATGGGCTTTTGATTTTCGCCGTAGTTGACGCGAAAAATTTTGGGCTTGGCTGCGCGTTCGATGGACTTGCTCTTGGCGGGCTTAACGGGCTCGGCGACGGTCGTCACAGCGCCGTTTTCTTCTGCCCAGCTTTCTTTGCTGGAGCGTACCGATTTCGCGTCCCGATGCGTGTCGCGCCAGCGGCCTCGCAGCTTCACCACTTGCTTCTCGAGTTTCTCTACCGCCTGGCTGAGCGCCGTATCCAGATCGGAGTCCGCGCCTTCTCCCACCAGCGCGTGATCGTAAAAGTTTACGATTAGCTCCACCTTGTGAAGATGACGCTCCACCTGGTGCGTTACATGGGCTTCGCGTTCTCCGCGGCGCTCAATGAACTTACTTAGCTTGGCAAGCTTTGCGCTGAATTTTTCCTCGAGTTTTGGAGTAAATTCCTTGGTTTTACCCGAAACAATGAGCTTCATTTTGCCTCTCTCGTCGAAGCCTGCGGAAAATCCGCTCCC
>DASYAX010000393.1:0-6068 GCA_036501045.1 Bryobacteraceae bacterium | reverse complement strand
AGCCACCAGATCAAATACATAAATCCGGTAACAATCGCAGAGACCAGAAGCAATCCCAGAAATGAATGGGTAAAACCACGGTGATGTGCAAAACCGTAAGCCGGGCCCTTGAAGCTGGAAAGCACATCGAGGTCCGGCGCTTCGGCGGCGAGGGTCATGGTCGCGGTGGCGAGGGCGGTCTTGCGATTGAAACCGGCGCGGGCGAGCACTGCTCCGGCTAAGAAATGAGTGATGGGTTCCAAGAGAATTTTGTAACACAGCGCGGGCTGTGTGGGATGGCTCGGCTGACCAGCCCAGCCATACTCGATACTCAGATGCTCTCGCGGAGCTTTGGCTCCGCCCGGACGGGCGAGGGCGCCCGTCCCCACACGGCCGATGCTAGTCTCCGAGCGTCGGGTGTCCCTGCGGGACCAGCACCGTCATGGCATCTGGAACCATCGACAGCGTGATTGGTAGTCGGCCCAGTAATTCGCCGTCTGCTTCCACATAAATGTTCTCGGGCTTCTCGCCCCGGACGCTGGCGCAGGTGACTCTATCGGCATACGCCAGTTCAATTCCTGGAACGCCGCGCGACATGCCCAACAACCCGCGAAACACATACGCAAGATAAAGCGCCCGGTTGCCGGTGCGGCAGAGCACCAGGCGTAGATCATTGCGGCCAAGCGACGCACCCGGCGCCAGTTCGCGCAGGATCCCGCCGAAGAAATTAATTCTCACCGCCAGCATCTCCGAGAGGCGCGCTTCGCGTAGAGTTTCACCCCCGTTCGACGAAAACTCAGCTTCGAAATAGCGCATGCGGTGGGTCCACCACAAATGCAGGGCCTTGGTGTAATAGGCCGTCATCCCCATGCGGTCTTTGATCAGGCGGTTGAGCTTGTAGAACAGATGGGCGTCTACGCCGACTCCGGCGGCAACCGTGAAATGTCGAAAAGCAGGCAGGTTGTTGAAGTCGCGATAGTCAATTCTTCCGACCGCAACCTTCTTGGGAACCGCTGTCAGCAGTGACTTTGCCGCGGCCGCTGGTGAAAGGGGAAGCCGCAGATCATGCGCCATGGCGTTGGCGGTTCCGAGGGGGATAATGCCCAGGGCCGCGTCACGCCCGGCGAGTCCCTGCAATACATCATGAACTGTGCCGTCGCCCCCACAGGCGACGATGGTGTCGAAGCCCTCGCGAATGGCCATGCGCACCTGAGCTCCGGCGTCCGATGCGGCGCGCGTGGCTGCCACATCCACTTCAACTCCGGCGGCGCGCAAAACTGCAGCCGCGGCTTCCACGTCTTGCACGCGGTACTTTTTTCGCCGGCCAGACAGTGGATTGTAGAGGAGAGCGGCTTTGCGCATGATCAGGTGTGGCGCGGGTGCCTTCGCCCGCGAAGGCGTGGAACAAAGTGTGACTGCCGGGCTGCGGGACGGTTCGAAATCATTGCTCCTCGATTCTACGAGCTTAGCTGTGCAGTGTTAATGATCGATGAATCCTCCAATACATGTTCCCGCATCCGCAACATGCGCAGAATCCAATATCCGGCCGCGGCGGCGGCAAGATGCTTGAGCGTGTGCCCACTGATGATGTGATGGAAAGCGAAAATCTGCCTGTCCGCGGTTTCGAAAATCTTGGCGAGAACATAAAAGCCGAAGACGACGGTAAAGTCGCGGCTGCGTGTGTATCGCGGCGGCAGCAAAAGGGCAAGCAGCAACGCGAGCGCCGAATAAAGTTGGACCGCTGCGTACACTCGCAAGTCGCCATGGCCGCGCATTTCGTCCCGGTACCACTGCAGGACGCTGGCTGCGCCAAAGCTGATCGACCATGGCACGAGCTGCAATCCTGCGCGAACGCTAATGCGCTCGACAATCAGCGCCGCGACCAGGGAGCCGAAAACGATGGTCATGGGAAGGCGGTCCCAGACCAGATGAGCATTGTTCGGAGCAAGGTGATAGTAAGCCGATCCGAACGTGGTCAACAAAAGACCGATGAACACACCGAGGTAGGGCCATCGCTCGCGAGGATCGAGAAATGCCTTTTGAGAATGACCTCGAATAAAAAGAATTCCGCAGATCCCGACGATAGCAAATGCCAGATTTGAGATCACATTGGCAAAGTTCGGAATGCCGAGCCAGCGGCGCTGGTCGGCGAAGTGATGATATGAAGCCGGCTGCGGGATGGGTGGGAGGCGGAATATCAGCAGGGCAATTCCGAGAGCCACTCCGAGCATGAGCGCAATGCCGTTTTTTCGAGAAAGCAGGTGGCCTCCGGGCTGAAGTGAACAATCTATCACTGGAGGCGCGGCGATTTCGCGGACAGACCCTGCCCTGAGCAGAGTCGAAGGGAATGTCCGCGCCACGCGGTTCGTTGTGATTAAATCTATCGTTCATGAGGGTTACTATTCCATCGTTCGCTAAGATCAACCTCGGGCTGCACATTGGCCCGTTGCGGACCGATGGATTCCACGAACTGCGAACTGTCTATCAGACGATTGCGATGCATGATGTGGTGCGGGTTTCGATCGGCCGGGGATCAGGAATTGAGATTCGCTGTGACGATCCGCGCGTACCGCTCGACTCGACCAACACCTGCTGGAAAACGGTCGAACGCGTTATGGCCGCGCTCAAGGCGCGCGGGCGAATAACTATTACGATCGAGAAACGTTTGCCGGTGCAGGGCGGACTGGGCGGCGCGTCGGGGAATGGCGTGGCGGCACTAATTGCGCTTGAGCGGGCGCTGAAAAAATCCTTACCAGGGCCGGAAAAGCTGCGGATCGCGGCGGAGGTCGGATCGGATCTGCCGCTGTTTCTGATCGGCGGCACCGTGCTGGGCCTAGGCCGAGGCGAAGAAGTTTATCCTCTGCCGGATTTACTGGCGATGACGTGCGTGATTGCGCTGCCGGAGGTTGCGGTTTCGACCCCGAAAGCTTTTGCGGATTGGGATAAATTGACGCCCTCAGGCGGCTCCGATAGAATGTTGGAGTTCGGCCGTGAGATATCCGCGTGGCTGAATGCGGGGCTGGTTGCAAGCAAGCCTCGCAGATCCGGTGTCTCCGCAAGAGGCGGAGGCCGGGCCGAGAACCCACTGCTCGACCTTGTCCGTACCGGGATTGAAAACGACTTTGAGAGAGTCGTCTTTCCTCAATATCCCGAGTTATGTGAGGTCAAGCGTGTGCTTGAGCGCTCCGGCGCCAGGTATGCGTCGCTCTCGGGCTCTGGGTCGGCGATTTATGGACTGTTCGAGTCGAAGGCGAAAGCAGACGCCGCAGCCAGGAAGCTCGAAAAGAGCGGCACGCGAGCACTGGTCAGCAGCACGTTGACGCGGCGGCAGTATTGGAAGAAGCTCTTAGCCATTAGCTCTTAAGCTTTTAGCCAAGATGAGTTGGCACTACGCAAAAGGCTAAGAGCTAACAGCTGTGATACTGGGCCGTCGACTGATGGTAGGTTGAGGTGCTTAGCGGGCGTGAGCGAAGCGGGCGCCCGCTGCCGAAATCCTGAGCGGAGCGAAGGATCTCAGGACTGAGTCGGCGCAGACGTTTGATTTACTGGGCCGTCGACTAATGGTAGGTCAAGTGCCTTTGGAGCACTTTGTCTAGGTTCGAATCCTAGCGGCCCAGCCAGAAAAGCGGTCGTTGGCTGTTAGGCAACACACGATGTCAGTGCCTTGCCAACGACGAACGACCGACAACCAACGACTACTATGGCAACTCTCGCTACCGCGGAAAAGAAAATGAACGCTGACGAGAAGCCCGCGCACAAGCCGCATCGCGCCCGGGTGGATGACAAGTTCAAGATTTTCTGCGGCACGGCAAACCAGCCGTTGGCCGATGAAGTCTGCGCTTTTCTGGGAATGACGCGTGGACTGGCGCTAGTGAGAAGGTTCGCCGACGGCGAGGCCTATGTTCAGATTCAGGAAAATGTGCGTGGCGGGGACGTGTTCGTTATGCAGCCGACCTGCCGTCCGGTGGACCAGCACTTGATGGAATTGTTGCTGATGATTGATGCTTTGAAGCGGGCGTCTGCGCGCCGCATCACGGCGGTGATGCCATACTACGGTTACGGGCGCCAGGACCGCAAAGACAAACCCCGGGCCCCGATTTCGGCCAAACTGGTGGCGGATTTGTTGACGACCGCCGGCGCCGATCGCGCATTGCTGATTGATCCGCATGCGCCTCAGATACAAGGTTTCTTCAATATCCCAGTGGACCACCTGTTTGCGTCGCCGGTGCTGGTGGACCACTTCAAGAAATTGACGTTACCGAATTTGACTGTGGTTTCACCAGATGCCGGCGGCGTGGAGCGCGCCCGGTTCTTCGCCAAGAAAGTGGATGCTGCCCTGGCCATCGTGGATAAGCGTCGTGTGGAGGCCAATGTCGCGGAAGTGATGAACGTTATCGGAGACGTGAATGGCCGCACTTGCCTGGTGATTGACGACTTGATTGATACCGCGGGGACATTGGTAAAGACCGCGAGTGCCCTGATGGACAGTGGCGCCAGTGAAGTGTATGCGTGCTGCTCGCATCCCGTGCTTTCTCCGCCGGCAGTCGAGAATCTTTCGAACTCGTGCATTAAAGAGGTCGTGGTTACCAACACCATTCCGCTGTCTCCCGAGGCGAGAGCCGCCCAGGTTGAGAACGGCGGCAAGATCAGGGTCCTTACTATCGCTGGGTTGATCGGACGCGCGATCCAGTCGATTCATGAAGAGACGTCTGTGAGCAAACTGTTCTTATAGGAATCTGAATATGCCGACAGCAACCAACGAACCAAACATACTCGAAGCTCAACCGCGGACCCCCGGAACCAAAAATGACGCTCGCCGCGTTCGCCGCGACGGCAAAGTCCCGGCAGTGGTTTATGGCGCAGGGAAAGCAGCCGTGCCGGTCAGCGTTGATCCGCGCCAAGTAACGCGCATTCTGCATTCGGCTACCGGTCACAACACGGTTTTCGACCTGGCTGTGGATGGTGACCGAACCAAGGCCATGATCGTGGACTGGCAATATGAGCCGATCAAAGGCTCGCTGCTTCACATTGACGTGAAGCGCATCGCTATGGACCAGAAGTTGCGGGTCAATGTGCCGATCGAATTGATTGGCGAGCCCGCCGGCGTAAAGCAGCAGGGCGGGATTCTCGAACAACTTCTCCGCGAGGTGGAAGTGGAGTGCCTTCCCGGCGATATTCCGAATCAGGTGGAATTGAACGTCGCTGATTTGGTGTTCGGCATGGTGCTGCGTGTTACGGATCTGCCCAAGAGCGACAAGCTCAAATTTGTCACCGATCCGGACCAGCCGGTCGCGCACGTTATCACCATCAAGGAAGAAGAAGCGCCCGCTGTCGATGCGATTGCCGGCGTAGCCGCTGCGACTCCGGCCGAGCCTGAGGTCATCAAGAAGGGCAAGCAGGAGACTGAAGAAGGTGGCGAGGCTGCACCCGAGAAGGGCGAGAAGAAGGAAAAGAAGTGAGAAAGAGCGTCGTTGGCTCTTGGTCGTTGGTCGTTCGCCAAGACCACGCCGCCTGCAGTGTTGGGTTTTGCCAACGACCAACGATGCACGACGAACGACGAACTGAAACGGCGTGAAGCTGATCGTTGGGCTTGGCAATCCGGGACCGGACTATGAGTTTACGCCGCACAATTTGGGCTTTCTGGTCGTCGATCTGCTGGCGGACGAACTGAAAGTGGAAGTCCGAAACCGCCAGTGCAAGGCGCTGACGGCGAGAACGCAAATCGGGCGGGAGCAAGTGGTTCTGGCCAAGCCCGAAACGTACATGAACCTGAGCGGCTTTTCGGTGCGATGTCTGGTGGAGAAGTTGGAGATCACGCCGGAAGCGGACTTGATCGTGATTCAGGACGAACTGGATTTTCCGCTGGGCACGTTACGGATTCAGCGAGCGCGCAGTTCGGCCGGACATAATGGCATTGAGTCGATTATTGATTCGCTGGGAACGAAAGATTTCCTGCGCATCAGGATTGGCGTGGCGCCGGAACATAAGCCGCGAGATGGCAAGGATTATTTGCTTTCGCCGATGCGCAAGGCGCAATTGAAGGCGCTCGAACCTGTGCTGATGGATGCGGCTGAGGCGGCGAAAGTGAT
>DASYAX010000392.1:0-44806 GCA_036501045.1 Bryobacteraceae bacterium | reverse complement strand
TTCTGAAGATGGAAGTTATCACCGGGTCCGTACAAATTCGTAGGCATCAAGCAAATGGCGTGGAACCCGTGTTGCGCCCAATAAGCCTGGCAGAGCTTGATGCCGGCAATCTTCGCGACCGCGTACCACTCGTTGGTGGGTTCCAACGGGCCGGTAAGAAGGTATTCCTCTTTTAAGGGCTGAGGAGCCAGCTTGGGATAAATGCAGGAAGAGCCCAGAAACTCAAGTTTCTTAACTTGGTGACGCCAAGCGGACTCTATGACATTCAGTTGAATGGCGAGGTTGTCCCGGATGAAATCCGCCGGATAAAGCGAATTCGCCAGGATGCCGCCGACTTTGGCGGCAGCAAGGAAAACATACTCGGGCCGTTCCGCTTCAAACAGGTTGTCTACCGCTTCGAGTGAACTGAGATCCGTCTGCTGCCGGGTCCGGGTAACGAGATGGTGGAATCCCGAACGCCGCAGCTCACGGACAATCGCAGAACCGGCCAAACCGCAGTGGCCCGCGACAAAGATGCGACTGGAGGGATTCATAAAACGGCGGTCAATTTACGTTCCTGTACCAAGCGCTCTTGTTCCGCGAGGCGCAGGTCGCCATCCACCATCATACGAACCAATTGCTGGAAGCCGGTTTTCGGACGCCAGCCAAAGGCGGAGCGCGCTTTGGCCGAGTCTCCTTGCAGATCATCTACTTCAGTGGGCCGAAAATAGAGCGGATCGATGTGTACGTATTTCTGCCAATCGAGACCGGCGTGCGAGAAAGCCTCATCGAGGAATTGGCGAACGGAATGGGCTTCGCCGCTAGCCACGACAAAATCACCCGGCTCGGAATGTTGCAACATGGCCCACATGGCCTCTACGTAATCGCCGGCAAATCCCCAGTCGCGCCGAGCTTCCAGGTTTCCGAGGAACAGCTTTTCTTGCAGCCCCACTTTGATGCGGCCGACAGCGCGGGTAATTTTTCTGGTCACGAAGGTTTCGCCACGCCGCGGGGATTCATGATTGAAGAGAATTCCATTCGAGATGAACAGGTTGTAGGCTTCGCGGTAATTCACCGCGTACCAATGCGCAGCCACTTTCGATACCGCGTAGGGACTCCTCGGATAGAAAGGCGTGTGCTCGTCTTGTGGGGGACGGGCGGCGCCGAACATCTCCGAAGAGCCAGCCTGATAAAAGCGAACTTGCCGGCCGGTGTGTTCGACATGGTCGCGCATACAATCAAGCACGCGTAGAGTACCGAGGGCAACCGCATCGGCGGTGTACTCGGGATTCTCGAAAGAAACTTTTACATGCGATTGAGCGCCGAGGTTGTAGATTTCATCAGGAAGAGCCACTTCGAGCACGCGGCGGAGACCGGTGGAATCCGTTAAATCGCCATAGTGAAGCAGCAGGCGCCGCCGGCTTCATGCGGATCTTCGTAGATGTGGTTGATACGCGCGGTATTGAAGCTGGAACTGCGCCGCACGACGCCATGCACGATATAGCCTTTGGCGAGCAGCAACTCGCTGAGATAGGAACCATCCTGGCCGGTGATGCCGATAATAAGAGCCGATTTAGACAACCGTATTCCTTTATTGAATAGTATTGCCGATGGCGTTCCAATAAATCTGGCGGCTGACATGATATTCCTTTCTGCATGACACGAAGAGGTCTCTTAGGTACGGCGGGGGCGAGCATTCTGGGAACTGGCGTCCCGCGTTTGCTTCGCGCTCAAAACATTCCTCCGAAAAATGTGCTGATCATCATGTCCGATCAACATAAACGCGATTGCCTCGGCGCGGCGGGTGATCCGGTAGCGCGCACTCCAAATCTCGATGCCTTTGCCCGGACGTCTCTGCGTTTCACCAACGCGTATTGCACAAACCCCGTGTGCACTCCATCGCGGGCTTCGATCCTCACCGGGCTCTACACCCATAATCACGAATCCTGGAACAACAGCACTCCGCTTCCCGCCAAACACAAAACGATCGCCCACCATTTCAGCCGAGTGGGCTACATGACCGGACTCGTTGGCAAGATGCATTTCGTCGATGCGCAGACCCATGGTTTCGATTACAAGCTTGACTTCAACGATTGGTATCAATTTCTGGGTCCGAAGACGAAACTGTATGCCGATGAGTTAGGCCGTCCCAACTCGGGCTCCGGGCTTCCGCAGATTGACGATCTGTGGCGTGATTTCGGCGACCCTTGGGCGGGCCATCGCGAGCTCGATGACCGGCAGGGCGCAGTCGCGGTCGGGGCGATCTCTAAAATTCCCGAGCAAGATCACTTTGAAAGCTTTGTAGCCCGGGAATCCATTCGCTTCCTGCGAAAGCAGGCGGCTCAGCAGCAGCCCTTTTTGCTCATTTGCTCCTTTTTGAAACCGCATGATCCGTTCATGCCGGTCGCTCGCTTTGCCAATATGTTTCGTCCGGAAGATATGCGCTTACCCGACACTTGGGGTAAAGTCGACGTGACGAAAGTGCCTGCTGAAATTCGCTCGGCGATCGAACACAACGTGTCCACGCCCGAGCTCGGAACTCCGGATGGCGCGCGGCGGCGCATGGCGTTCTATTACGCCAACCTGGCGCAGATGGACGATTGTACGGGATCCGTTCTGCGCGCTCTTAGCGAACTTGGACTGGAGAGGAACACAGCGGTCATTTACACGTCGGATCACGGCGAAATGCTCGGAGAGCACGGCCTGTGGAATAAGTTCGAGTTCTACGAGTCGTCGTGCGGGATCCCGCTGATGATGCGGGTACCAGGCATTTCGGCCACCGGTGTCTGCTCCTCGCTGCTCAGCCAAGTGGGTTTGCTGCCAACGCTTGCCGAGCTTTGCGGTGTGCCGGTCACGTCTCCACTCGATGGCGAAAGCTTTTCTGCGCAACTTAGGCGGCCAGAGACGCCCACAAGCGGCCCGGTCTTTGCGGAATACAACCTAAGAAACCCAAAAGCAAAATACATGGTTCGTGAAGGCAATTGGAAATACACTTTCTGGACCCACGACATCCCCGAGCTATACAACTTAAAGACCGATCCGAAGGAAATGTCAAATCTCGCTCCACGCCCCCAATATCGGGATGAGGTCGCACGCCTCAAAGAGAAATTGTTTTCGTGGCACAAGCCGTCTGAAGTATAATCTGGGATACGCTCTACTAGTCTGAGGGGTTCCACGTTGCGTCTCACTACAGTTGTCTCCACGCTTCTGCTTCTGACCACGTTTGTCTTGCGAGGGCAAGATACCGCAACGATCGCAGGAACGGTTACCGATCAATCGGGGGCTTCGGTGCCTGGCGCTCAAGTCACACTGGTGAACGCGGCGACGCAATTCAGGCGCACGGTCGAGACCAACGCAAGCGGCCAATACGTTGCACCCACCATTCCGACCGGCGGCTACATCATCACGGTGGTGAAGCCGGGCTTTGAACGATTGGAGCGTTCGGGCATTCAATTGACGGCGGCGAGCACACTCAGCGTCGACTTACAGCTCGCTGTCGGGAATGAAAAGCAGACGGTGTCGGTCACCGCCAGCACACCCTTGCTTCAATCGCAAAGCGCTGAGGTGTCGTCTCTGGTCGATAGCCGGCAAACGGTAGCTCTTCCCCTGGTCACCCGTGACTTTACGGACCTAGTGCTTCTGACGCCCGGGGCACATGTCGGCTCGGCGTCAAATCTCGGTGAGGGCGGCAGCCCCTATGCCATGCGCGGCGGAGCGAATTACAGCGTGAACGGCGCCGTCGCCGCAGGCAATAGTTATCTGATCGATGGCATCTATAACCGCAATCTATGGCTCAACACCCTGGTGATGGTTCCGGTGGTAGATGCCATCCAGGAATACCGGGTACTAACGAGCAACTACGCGGCCGAATACGGCGAATCCGCCGGGTCCGTGACCGAGGTCGAGACCAAATCGGGCGCCAACGAATTCCATGGCGATGCCTGGGAATTTCTTCGCAACGACAAACTCAACGCGAACACATTTTTTAATAATCGCGGCGGCATCGCGCGGCCCAGTTTTCGCAGGAACGAGTTCGGCGGTGTGGTTGGCGGCCCGATCATTCACAATAAGACGTTTTTCTTTGGCGACTATCAAGGCATCCGCCTGTCGCAGCCACTTACTCAAACCTCGACCATTCCGACGCTTGCTTTGCAACAGATGGTAGAAACCGGAAATTTCGCGAAACTTGGAACGACGATTTACAATCCGTATTCCACGCAAATGGTGAACGGCGCGACGGCCCGCATCGCCTTCGCGAATAACCAGATTCCTGTCAGTCTGCTCGATCTGGCGGCGGTCCGCCTGTTTAAGCTGCTGCCCGCTCCGACTTCTGCGGGCACGGCGGCGAATTACACATTCAACCCCGCGCTGACCCAGCAGACCGATCAATTTGACGTGCGCGCGGACCAAAATCTCGGGTCTTCCGATCATCTCTTCTTTCGCTACGGTTATGACAACAGTAACCAAGTCAATCCCGGCGTAGTTCCTTCGCCGGCTAATGCGGGCGTGCCGATCGGGCCGTATCTGTCGACAGCCGCTGGCGCCACCACCACACCCCTGCTCACGCAATCGGCAACACTCGGCTATACAAAGACCTTGAATCCGAACACCGTACTCGAGGCACACTTTGCGGTCATACGGTGGCGTGCCGATATCACGCCTTTGGGGCTGCCGTACGACACCGCGACCGCGTTAGGCATCCCAGGCATCAACATTAATAACAAGGCAGGCGGGCTTCCTGCATTCACAATCTCGGGCTATACGGAAATCGGAGACAATTCCACGTTTCCCGAAGACAGCCATACCGCTACCTTTCAGCTCGATTCGAATCTGACAAAGATCCAGGGATCACACACGATCAAATTTGGGCTGCTGTTTCTGCGCCACCGGTTCAACGGGTTTTCCGCCTTTCCAACGCGCGGGACTTTCGATTTCAACGGACAGTTCACGCGCCAGATCGGAAGCACGAGTTCAGCCAATGCGCTTGCCGATTTCGCGTTAGGCGCGCCAGACAATGTCACGCGAAACGTTCTTTCAGGGACGTTCGGTATGCGCCTGTGGCAGTTGGCTCCCTTCGTGCAGGACACCTGGCGTATTAACGATCGCCTTACGCTTGATCTCGGATTCCGTTGGGAAATAAGCGCGCCGCCTTACGATATTCACAATCATTGGGCCAACCTAAACGTGGCAACCGGCCAGCTTCTGGTTGCCGGACTCAATGGAAACGGCCAACGGCTCCGGAACTTCGACCTCGACACGCCCGCGCCGCGAATCGGTTTGGCTTACGCGCTCACGCACGATCGTAGGACGATCCTGCGAAGTGGATTCGGCATTTCTTATGTAGACATGCTGGCCGGCGGCGCTCAGCTTTACAAGAACTTGCCCTACTACTTCGCCCAAACCGTTACCACCGACATAAACGGCGCACCGCCAACCACGCTTAGCCAGGGGCTTCCCATACCAGTTCAGCCAAGCGTGACGGATGAGAGCGCCTTGTCTACTGGAAGCCCAAGCGCATGGAACATGAGCCTCCGAGAATCGGAAATTCTTCAATGGAGCTTCGGCATCCAACATCAATTCCGCTCCGATCTCATGCTTTCAGTAAATTACGTTGGAACGCGAGGCGAGCGAATCCTGGTCAACAGCCAAAACCTGAATCAATCGCTTCCCGGACCAGGCGGGCAGGGTCCGCGCAGGCCTTATTATCTGATCAATCCGAACCTCGTCAACGTTGCGTATCGGACTAACGCAGGGGATTCAAAGTACGAATCTTTGCAGGTTCATCTCGAAAAGCGTTTTTCGCGAGGACTGACCTTTGGCGCTTCTTACACATATGCGAGCTATTTGTCAGATGTCGGAAACCCGAACGGCGGAGGCAACTCGGATATTCAGAACAACCTATGTATTGCTTGTAATTGGGGCCCGACTCCTGACGATTACACGCACGTGCTTTCAGTGAATCACGTTTATGAATTGCCCTTTGGCCACGATCGCACTTACCTGACACATGGCCCACTGAGCTATCTGGTAGGCGGCTGGAACATCAGCGGCATTTGGACCGTCCAAAGCGGCCAGCGCTTCACACCTGTGTTGGGGACGAGCGTTTCCAACTCCTCCGGCGGCGGGACACAGCGCCCGAACCGGATTGCCAGCGGCTATTTGAGTTCCGGGCAGAGCATTACAGATTGGTTTGATACCAGCGCATTCACCGCGCCATCGCTATATAATTTCGGCGATTCGGGGACGGGCATTCTCTCGGGACCCGCTTACTTCAACGTGGACCTGAGCTTGGTGCGCCATTTTCCTCTGAAAGAACGGTTTGGCGTCGATCTTCGCGGGGAATGGTTTAATTCCTTCAATCATGCGAATTTTAATACGCCGAATGCCACCATAGGAACGGCCCAAGCCGGGGTGATCAGCAGCACATTTCCCGCCCGAATCGTTCAAGTGGCGGTCAAGTTAACTTTCTGAGGGTTGAAATTGCTAGGCCGGTTTGACCGGCTCTTTCGGCGAAGTGCCGTTGGGATCGTTTACAACTGCGCCGGTTGGGGCTGCGACCGGCCCTTTCAAGAGCGGATCATCGGTCCGCTGCATCCAGTTGTCGAGCCGGTGGCGCATCTCGGCCAAATCGCGGCTGTAGGCTGGGTCCGCAACGATATTTCTGGTTTCGTTCGGATCGAACAGCCGATCGAAGAGCAACTCGCGAGGCACAATTTGGTCGCGCCAGCCATTTTTCAGCCACAGATTCTTGCTGAGACCGTCGTCGCAATTCGGTAGCACTGGGTGCTCGCGGCCTCCAAAGTGGCGAATGTAGTTGAAGCGCTGGGTCCGCGCCGCCCGTTTCGGCTCGTACGAGGCGTGATAATTCACCTCGGCGAAGAGCTCGTCGTGCAGCTCAGTTGCGCCACCGTTCACCAGGGGCATCAGCGACTTACCCTGCAGCCAGGCAGGTTTTTCGATATTCAGCAGATCGCAGATCGTTGGATAAAGGTCCATATGGGAGACCATCGCATCACAGATTCGGCCCCCGCTGAATCCTCCCGGGCCTCTCAAAATGAGATACACAGAGGTGCCGTGGACCGTGAGATTGCACTTCATGGCTGGGAATGCGATGCCGTGATCGGTGGTCGAAATTACCAAGGTATTCTCCGCCAGTCCCGCCGATGCCAGGGCGTCCAGGACCGCTCCCACGCCTCCATCCAGGACCCTCGCCGAGGCGTGAAAGGCCGCCATGTCCTGGCGCGTGGCAGCGGTATCGGAAATCGGCGCGGGGGGCTCGATAAAGCGCGGATCCTCCCGCGGCCCCGGCTGATGAAACTCACGGTGCGTTTCAAAAAAACCTACTGTCAGAAAAAACGGCCGCTTGGGTTGTCCCTTCAGGAAGCGCACTGCTGCGGGCGCCACATCCGCTACGCGTTTGCTCGCCGTAGGCACGATTTCGTCATAGCCGATCACCGCCGGGTCCTTCGCGATGTGCTGTATGCCGATCAAAGTTGAACGGTACCCGTGCGGCCGCAGCCAATGAAGAATGTGCTCGTTGTAGTCATTCAGCGAGAATCCCCGATGCGCCAGGCCCAGCATGCCGTTGTTGTGTGGGCAATGGCCGGTCAGCAGCGATGCGCGACTCGGCGAGCAGGTCGGAGCGGCATCAAAGGCTTGCCTGAACATCATTCCTTCGCCGGCCAGTTTTTGAAGATTCGGCGCCGGCACATCGAAGCCGTAGGGCTGGATGTACCGGCCTGTGTCGTGCGAATGCAAATACAGGATGTTTGGCCGCTGAGAAACGGCCCCTTGGCTACTGCGCGCCGCTACTAGCGTAGTGGCGGCGGCGATCCCTTTCATCAAGTCGCGGCGCGACTGGCCCTCCTGCGTGCTTGCCATATCTCAATTGTGCACCCGGTGGAATCAGATGGCCCTTGGGCGGAATGAGATATTACGTCGTGGCGCGATGGGCCTCAAACTGACGACCGGCGCCGCCGCCCATGCCGCCTTCCATGGTCACTGTGAAGTGGATCGTGTCCCCCTCCATCTTGCCCTTGTATTCCATGGTTCTTTTGTTGCCGTTGAATTCGCGGACTACTTTAAAGGACACGTTATCGCCATCCACCTTGCCGTCGGAGATGTCGGTATCGCCGTTCCGGCCACTCACCGTTCCGGTCAATTTATCGCCGTCGGCCTTCAAATTCATGTTGACAGTCATGGTGTTGCCGTTACGGCCTTGCATTTCGGCGGTCCATTTGCCGTTTACGTCCGCGGCCCATAAAGCCGCCGTCACCAGGCAGCCGGCCAAGATTAGTCTGATCGCTGTCATGTATACTTCTCCTTTTCCGGGGTAGATGCTACTCAACAAGACTGTGATTTTGAGATTCTTTGTTACCTATGGGGCACAAAGAGTTTTTACGAAACGAACTTCGACGATGTAGACCGTAATTTATATTACGGTATATATTCTATTTGACACAGGTGGCTTATCAGGCTAGCCTGTAAACTGAAAATTCGTTAACCATTGACTATTGAATGAATCAACAGTTTTTCGTACTTGAACTCGCGCATTCCGCGAACGGGCAAGTCAAACGAATTCAGATCAGCTACAAGGCTTTGGGATACGTACTGGGGGCGGTACTGGCGCTTACGGTGCTGATTTTTGGAGCCTGTTCGAGCTATCTGCGAATGTTCTGGCAGGTATCCCACTACAACGCGCTTCGGGCCGATTTTGAGCGGCTTCGCGGACGCTACCAAAAGCTACAGCAGGTTTCGAAGCAGCATACCGAGCAAATGGCGTCACTCGAGACGCTGGCAACGGAAGTTTCGGTAGCATATGGCATCAGCCAGCCCGTTTCTCCGGACATGACGCCAATGGACGAAGACAACGCTACGGGCCCGAATGTAAAGGAATCGATCGAAGAATACAATTTCCTGAAAGCCGCCAATTTTTCGCGCATTTTCCATCATTATGCGCACCAATGGCAATCGCATGCGCAGCCCAGCCTGTGGCCGGTGGAAGGGATCATGCGCAGTCCGTTTGGCGGTAGAACCGATCCCTTGTCCGGCGAAGGCGCGTACCACACGGGCGTCGATATTGCAGCTCCGGTAGGAACGGCAGTGCATGTCACGGCCGACGGGGTGGTGGCAAGCGCCGGTTGGAGCGGGTCCTACGGGAAATTGGTAACGGTGGATCACGGAAATGGTTTAGAGACGTACTATGCGCACCTATCACAGTTCCTGGTGGTACCTGGTCAAGAGGTTCGAAGAAACGAAATCATCGCTCTGACCGGCGGCACGGGACACGTCACCGGACCACACCTGCATTACGAGGTGCGGGTAGGAGGTACGCCCGTGAATCCATACAAATATCTCAGTTCGCCGAGAACTCAGATGGCGGCGGCTGGTAAGTCCGGACACAGCGATCTGGGTCTTTGATCGCAACGGCCGATTTCCGTTTGGCATCTTTGTAGTAGTGACAAGAGGCATCACGCGGCGCGCGATGCTGGCACTGTTGCCAGCCGGTCTGGCTGCGCAGCACAAGGCCCGGTTCAGTAGGGCGAAACCGTTGCCCAGCGTGGGCGAGTTCGTCCGATTTTTCGATCCACTTACCGAAAACCCGGTGGTTCGCCTGACGAATCCCACGGCCTCGAGCGTCCTGCCCGCAGCAGCAAATCGCTTCGTTTCGGTGAGGGAGCGTTTCCTTATTTTCTCGTCCGACCGAACGGGCCGTTGTGCCCCCTACCATGTAAATTTGCGAACCGGTTTCCTCCACCAGATCACGGAGACGGATGGTCTGGAACCGAGATCTTTGTGTCTCGATGCCAGAGAGAGGTCTTTATACTTCATTGATGGAGGTGAGCTAAAAGAAGCCAGCTTGACCAAGGGCAGACCGGAAACGATAGCGGAGGGCATTACCGCTTTCAGCGTGGTCGCGCCGGAGGCCGGATTCTTCCTCGTACGCAACGGAAAGTTAGAGCAAAGAACTGGCAGCCGTAGGTTGGTATTGGCCGAAGACGTGGTATCCGAATGCTGGGCCAGGCCCGCGGGCGCGGGATGCCTGTTCGCGCGGGACACCTCCGAGAGCCAGCGGGAGTTTTGGTATGCCGCGGGGCATGCGCCGGCAATCCGGCTGGCCAGCGGACGAATCTCGGATCCCTTCTGGGCACCGGACGGCCGATCTATTGTGTTTTTGCGTGAGGTATCCGTAGCGGACCGAGTACTGTCGGAGATTCACGAGGTCTCTTTAGCAAACCGAACGGAACGCTGTGTTACGCCCACCAGCCAGTTCGCGAGTTTCGCGCCCAATGGCGACGGGTCCGTGTTCGTTGGCGCGAGCCGGAGTAAAGCACAGCCGGCGATCGTGCTATTGCTGCGCTCAGTACGGCGTGAGATGACGTTGTGCGAGCACCACGCCAGCCAGCCGGCGAATGTATCCCCCGCTTTTTCACCGGACAGCAGAAGAGTTTATTTTCAGAGCGATCATCAAGGAAAACCGGCGATTTATTCGGTAAACGTCGAACTGCTGGTAGAGCCGCTCGGCTAATAAACGGCTAAGCGGTGATGCGAATCTCGCCGACGCCCCCATTGACTTCGACGCGAATGTTTACTTTGGCTTTGTCGTAGAGATCGTTCTCCCAGTGGTCGCCATGGCGCTCGAGGCCGTTTACGGTGATGCTACCGATTCCGCCGTGCGCCGACGCCCATATGCCGACTTGGGGCGGCAATTGAATGTTGGCCTGTCCGACGCCGCCCTCTATTTTTACGTCATAGTCGCGGATTGGCTCGCCGCGCAGATCGAGATGAACTTCGCCGGCGCCCATGTGAACTTGGAGATCACGAAGGTGGACTGACCCCAGGTCAAGGTGCGCCTCTCCGGCGCCGAAATTCAGGGCAAGATCAAATAGCATTCGATCGCTAAGCTGGAGGTCCCACAAATAGTGGGTGTTGCCCCCGAGCGAAACATGCTCGGGTTGTTTGATGGTGACCGTGGCATTCGAGCCGTTAACGGTGTTGCGGACGATCGGCTTCCAGGCATCGACGTTGTATTGAAACCTGCCTTCGAGCAGCTTAGAGCCGCCGCCGCCGAGCTTCATTTCGCCGGCTCCCATATCTAATTCGACATTGGCACGCTCGGCGCTGCCGCTATCGATCGAAACAGGCTCATCACGCATGGGCCCCGTTACGGCGCGATCAAACTGGCAAGCGCCAAGAAGCAGGAGTGAAGCGGCAACGACCAAAATGGCGGATCGAGGAGTCTTCATGGCGACCTGAAACGGATACGAAACATACGGAAGTTTTGTTCCTCAGTCGGGAGTGGCGAATTCGGCCAGGCGGTTGCGGATTGATTGGGGAGCATCGGCTACCACTTCGCAGTAATCATCCTGATAGCGCATCGTGACGACGGCCGCGCGATCATGCAGCAAGTGAAGAGCGCGGCCCTCGCCCAGGGGCAAGCGAAAACGTTGGCGCGCGACCGGATCCTGGACCAAGTGTTTGTCTATGAGCTGAAGCAGTGTGCTCAAACCATCGCCGGTGCGGGCGGAGATGAAGACGGCTTGGGTGTCGTTCTGGCGCGCCGTTTCACCGAGCAGACGATGAGTGAGAGCTGCGAGATCCTGGGTGCGGTCGGCCTCCGGCAAGCCATCGCTTTTATTAAGAACCAGGATCTGGGGAGTCGCTTCGGCACCGATCTCAGCCACGACTTTTAAGACATGCGCAGTCTGTTCGGCCGCGATTGGCGAGGTGATGTCGACTACGTGCAGGAGCAAGGCGGCGGCGGTGACTTCTTCGAGCGTGGCGCGGAAGGCATCCACCAGCGTGGTGGGCAGATTGCGGATGAAGCCCACCGTATCGCTGAGTAGTACGCGGCGTTGGGACGGTAGGCGAACCTGACGGACCGTGGGATCCAAGGTAGCGAACATCTTGGCATCGGCAAGGACGCCGGCACCGGTGAGACGGTTAAAGAGAGTGGATTTACCGGCGTTGGTATAGCCAACCAAACCGATGGTAGACAACGGCACGGCCTGACGTTGCGAGCGTTGCACGCCGCGTGTGGCGCGCACCCGTTCGATATCGGCTTTGAGCTTGGTAATGCGACGTCCGATGCGGCGGCGGTCGGTTTCGAGCTTGGTCTCACCCGGACCGCGAGTGCCGATTCCGCCTCCCAACCGGGACATCTGCGTGCCCTTTCCCGAGAGCCGGGGAAGCAGGTAACTGAGCTGAGCCAACTCCACCTGCAATTGGCCTTCGCTGGTGCGAGCGCGGCTGGCAAATATGTCGAGGATCAGTTGCGTGCGATCCAACACTTTTATTTGCAGGCGGCGCTCCAGATTGCGCAATTGGGTGGGGGTCAATTCGCGATCGAAGATAACCGTATCGATCTCATCGGAATCGATGCGAGCTTTGAGCTCGAGCGCCTTTCCCGAACCGAGGAGAGTAGCGGCATCGAGAGCGGGCCGTGTTTGGGTCAACCGGCCGAGGACTTGCGCGCCAGCGCTATCGGCGAGAGCAGCCAGTTCGTGGAGAGACTCTTCCGTGCCTGAGCTCTTATCGGAACTACCGCTCAACTCCACTCCGACGATGAGCGTGCGCTCCGCTGGCACTAGGGATTGCTTTCTTCGTCCTCGCTAGGAGCCGGCGGAGTACCCGGAGCGCCGGTGGCGCTGTGGGCGGCGGCATGCAGGGTTTTCGAGATCACCACCGTGGAGATGGCGTGCTTGAAGATGAGCTGCTCCTGGTTATTGGTTTCTAGAATGACGGAATATTTGTCGAAGCTCTTGATGCGGCCCGACAGTTTGACACCGCTCATCAGATAAATCGTAAGGAAAGTCTTATCCTTCCGGGCGTTGTTGAGGAAGGCTTCCTGAATGTTTTGCGCAGGCTTTTCCACTGGGGGCGTTCCCTCCATCGTTCGTTCATGCTCGCTGACGCGCACAGTTCGCTACCAGGCTTACTCGAGGACTTCCGGTTCCAAGGCGGCCGATTCGCCCACCGCTTTCTTTTCCCAATACTTTCGCACCCAGGCCTCCCAGCTCTTTCCGGCGGCAGTGTCACGCCCGCTAAAGACGAGCGCCGCGATATCGGCGTACCGGATGCTCACACGCGCACCGCCGATCGAAGGCAAAAGACGCACCTGAGATTCGGCGAGACTTTTGCCGGTGCGCCGGTCGAAGACATAACCTTCCACCGTGCTTCCGTCTTTTCGGGTAATGGTCACGTCGCCGCGGTAATCAAACGCTTTTTCGAGCGCATCGCGCAATTCTTCTTCATTGCTGAGCGGCGGGATAGAGCCTTGTAGATATTCGTGGCCGAAGCCGGGGACAACTTCCAACTCGTCTGGGGATAAAAGCTCGCCGTTCAAGCCTGCGTACCTTCGGGGCGCTTGATTTGAATCAAAGGATTATAGGAATGCACCGGCTTGCTCGGTTCATTAAGCAAAGCGAGGGCATCTGGATCTTCATGACGATCGAAAAGCATGGCGCGCACCATGGTCAGCATGCCGCGCGCGGAGCCGAAGGCATAATTGACCGAAGACGCTTCATAGCCGCTGTGCACCATGCAGTTGGCGCATTTTGGATTGCCCGATTCGGTGCCGTAGTTAGACCACTCGGTGGCGGCGATCAACTCGGCGAACGAATCCACGTAGCCGTCCTGCAGCAGATAACATGGCTTCTGCCATCCGAAGACGTTGTAGGTCGGCATGCCCCAGGGGGTGCAGGCGAAGTTCCGCTTGCCCATCAGGAATTCATTGAACAGCGCCGAGTTGTTGAACTTCCAGGTGGATTTGCGATTTGAAAGGATGGCCCGGAACAGCCGGCGGGTACGCGCGCGGCCGAGGAAGTGTTGCTGATCGGGAGCTTTGTCGTAAGAGTAACCAGGGGAGAGCATCATGCTCTCGACACCCAGGTTCATCATTTCGTCGAAGAATCCACGCACGCTGTTGGGCTCGGCGCCGTCGAAAAGCGTGGTGTTGGTGGTGACGCGGAAACCGCGCGCCAGGGCGGCTTTGATGCCGCCCACTGCGATGTCGTACCCGCCTTCCCGGCAAACCGAAAAATCGTGATGCTCGCGCTCGCCGTCCACATGTACGGAGAAGCTCAAGTACTTGCTGGGGGTAAACTCATGGAGCTTCTCTTCGAGCAGCAACGCGTTGGTGCAGAGATAAATGTACTTTTTGCGCGCTACCAGCCCCTCGACGATTTCCTTGATTTGCGGGTGCATGAGGGGCTCACCGCCAGGGATGGAAACCATGGGAGCGCCGCATTCTTCGACGGCGCGGAAGCATTCTTCGGGCGTCAATTGGCTTTTCAGTATGTGCGCGGGGTACTGAATTTTGCCGCAGCCCGCACAAGCCAGGTTGCAGCGGAAGAGCGGTTCCAGCATGAGAACCAACGGAAAACGCTTTCGGCCGGCGAGCTTCTGCCTGAGGACATAAGAAGCTGTCGCCCACATCTGGGAAGCAGGAACACTCATAAGCCTAAACGGGATAGCTGAACGAGCACTTATTTGAATGATAACAGCAGCGAGCCTATAGGCCACCAGCAAATGGGCGATTTGTAAACGATTCGTTATGGACAGGTAGTCCGGATTGGACTACCCGATTTGAAATGCGGCTCTAGCTGCTGGACACTAAGGCATGCAGCGACGTAGGACCATGTCGATCCTGCTTGGGCCTCCGGGTTCGGGAAAGGGTACGCAAGCCAAGCGGCTTTCCGCCGCGCTGGGGATTCCGGCGATCTCGACGGGAGAGATCCTACGCCACGAATGTCAATCGGGCTCAACAGTGGGCCGTCAGGTAGAGCGAGTGCTTGCCAGCGGTCAGCTTGTGGGTGACGAGCTGATGAACGAAGTAGTGGCGAAGCGGCTTTCGCAAAGCGATTGCGAGTACGGCTGGATACTGGATGGGTTTCCCCGCACATTGGCGCAAGCGCAGTTTCTCGATCGGCTGTTAAAGGGGCAAGATGCCGGCTTCCCGGCAATTTTCGATTTCTTTCTGTCTGAAAAGGAACTGGTGACCAGGCTAGGCGGCAGGCATGAATGTGTGCAATGCGGGCGCATTTTTGCGGGACTAGCGCCGCAGTGCGACATCGACGGCTCGCCGCTGGTTCAACGCGCCGACGATCAACCGAAGGCGATCCGCGAACGCCTGCGGATCTATCGACAGAACAGCGGCAAACTGGTTCGATTTTACCGGCGGCGCAATTACCACCGCATCTGGGCGGCACGCGCGCCTGAGACGATCTCGCAGGATCTTTTTCGGTTGGCCGGCGTAGAGCGGAACGAGGCGGGCGGGAAGTACGAGCCGCTGGTACTCGCGAGTCCTTCGGCCTGCGCCTAAAAAGCTGCAAAATCTCGTGCGGGCGCTCCCTGAGAACATCGTAATCTGGAGAAGCAACACTTGCGAATACGATGCGACGTTTTCTTGGCGGAATTTTCATGGTCACCTGCGTCCTGCTATTGGCGGCTGGTGTAGCAGTCGTTCTGATTAGCGAGCGAAGAAAGCCTAGGCTCCGGAGCTCCGAGCGTCCTTTCTCGATCAAGCGCACTAAGTCTGAAGTGGGATACGTCTACTGGATTCTGGAAGGCCGTGGAAAATACAAGTGCTACCTCCTGTGCGATAGCTGGCAAGAGGCGGTAGCAGAGGTCAACCGCCGGTTGCAAAGTGAGACCGAAGACCACGCGGAGTTTGCTTTCACGCGAAACTGAATCCGCTCCGTTACCATAGATTGTTGAATATTTGTGTTTTTGGCCTGTGGCATCTGGGCTGCGTGACGGCGGCCTGTGTCGCGGAACGCTTTGCTACGATCGGGCTCGATCCGAACGTCGCAACCATCGCCGGCTTGCAAGATGGCGAGGCTCCCATTTTCGAACCGGGCCTGAATGAACTGCTTCGAACGGCGCGAACGAACGGCACGTTGCGTTTCAGCAATGACGTCCAAGAAGTGGTTCCGTCCTGCAATCTGGTTTGGGTTACCTTTGATACGCCAGTAAATGATTCTGATGAAGCCAATTTCGGGTACGTGGAGAGGCAGATCACTTCGCTATTTCCCCACTTACGCGACGGCTCGACCGTTCTGATCTCCTCCCAAATGCCCGTGGGGTCGACAGCGCGGATCGCAGGCGCTTACCGAATGACACATACGAATCAGGATGTTCGGTTCGCCTATTCTCCCGAGAACCTGCGATTGGGCAACGCCATTGAGGTCTTCAAGAGCCCGGGGCGAATTGTGGTGGGGATACGAGATCAGCGGGATCGCGAACGCCTGGAGAAATATCTGGCGCCGTTTTGCGAAAACCTGCTTTGGATGTCGATTGAATCCGCCGAAATGACGAAGCACGCGTTGAATGCATTTCTCGCCACATCGGTCACCTTCGCCAACGAGGTGGCGGCGATCTGCGAAGGAGTTGGGGCCGATGCTCAACAAGTGGAGCAGGGGCTCAAAACGGATGGACGGATAGGACCACGCGCTTATGTGCGCGCCGGCGGACCTTTCGCGGGAGGGACCCTGGCGCGGGATATTTCGTTTTTGAAAACTACCGCCGAACAGCTTCGAATCGCGACTCCGTTGCTCGGTTCCATCCTCGAAAGTAACGAGTTTCAAAAGTATTGGCCCTTGCGCAAATTACAAGAGCTATGGGGTCTCCTGGCAGGTAGGACTGCTGCAATATTCGGCTTGACTTATAAACCAGGCACGAACACTTTGCGGCGCTCGGCGGCGATTGAGCTCTGCCGGGCATTGTCGGAAGCCGGGGTAAAGATACGGGCATTCGATCCACTGGTGAAACGCCTGCCGGATGAGTTGTCCCGCCAGATTGAATTATTTGATTCCGCAAAAGAAGCGGCGCGCGGCAGCGACGCAGTTGTGCTGGCCACGGAATGGCCCGAATTTCGAAATCTCAGCGCGGAGGACCTGATTAGCGGAATGAATACTCCTATTTTTTTGGATGCGAACCGATTCCTGGAGAAGACGCTCGATCTCACTCCACGGTTGCGATACATCACGGTTGGTAGGTCGACGGAGGGTGCATGCAGCTAAAGAATCGTGGTGTGGTCATTACGGGCGCCAGCCAGGGCTTGGGACGCGCCATTGCTGAAGCGTGCGTCCGAGAAGGCGCACACGTGGTGATTTGTGCGCGGGGCAAAGCGCTGCTCGAGCAGACGTGCGCCGAGTTATCTGGTCTAGCCGATGGGGAACAAAGGGTAATCTGCCAAGCGGCGGATGTTAGTAAGCCGGAGGATGTTCATCGGCTCTTTGAAATCGCTCGCGACCGGCTGCCCACGCTCGAAGGCCTTGTTAACAATGCCGGCGTGTATGGCCCCAAAGGACCGATCGAAGATGTCGAACACGAGGAATGGTGGAAGACGATCGAGGTCAACTTTCGCGGGACGGTGAATACCTGCATCGAAGTGCTGCCCATTTTTCGCCGACAACATTACGGGAAGATTGTGAATCTGTCGGGGGGCGGCGCCACCGCTCCCCTGCCGCGTTTCAGCGCTTACGCGGCAAGCAAAGCGGCGGTGGTTCGCTTTACCGAAACATTGGCGGAGGAGACCGCGGACGTGGGCATCGACGTAAATGCAATGGCGCCAGGGGCACTCAATACGCGCTTGCTGGATGAAGTGCTTTCGGAAGAGCCCGGGCGAGTTGGCGCGGACTTTTATCAGCGGGCGTTGAAGCAAAAGACAGACGGGGGAGCCTCACTTGAAAACGCGGCGCAGCTTTGCACGTTTTTGCTTTCCAGCGAGAGCGACGGGATCAGCGGCCGATTAATCAGCGCGGTTTGGGATCCCTGGCGAAAGCTGGCGGGTCGCGTCGAAGAACTTCGCAAGAGCGATGTATATACGCTACGGCGGATTGTGCCGGCGGATCGCGGAGTTAATTGGGATTAATGCGTCGCCAAAAAGGCGGGAGGCAGGCCGATTCCGTCCTTCGCCATTTCGTAGAGAGGTGAGAGCTCGCGCAGCTTTCTCACTACCTCGACCACCTTCGCCCCTACGTAATCGATTTCTTCAGGAGTATTGAACCGGCCGATGCCGAAGCGGATGGATGAGTGCGCCAGATCGTCACCAGCACCCAACGCCTTGAGCACGTAACTCGGCTCAAGCGTCGCCGAGGTGCAAGCCGAGCCGCTTGAAACAGCAATTTCGTTGAGCCCCATCAGCAGGCTTTCGCCATCTACGTACGCAAAGCTAAGGTTGAGATTATGGGGAAGGCGATGTTCCATGGTGCCGTTGACGCAGACTTCGTCCAGTTGCCGCAGCAAGTGGTCCTTCAACTTATCCCGTAGAGAGCTCAAGCGTTTCGATTCTTCGGGCATTTCCTTTTGGGCGATGTCACAAGCAGCGCCGAGCCCGACGATGCCGGGCACGTTCAAGGTTCCCGAGCGCATGCCGCGCTCATGACCGCCGCCGTCCATTTGAGCAGTGATTTGCACACGTGGATTTCTGCGGCGCACGTAGAGCGCTCCGCAGCCCTTCGGGCCATAGAGCTTGTGAGCAGTGAGAGAGAGAATATCGATACCATCGGCTTCCACGTTTAAAGGAATTTTTCCGGCTGCCTGCGCAGCATCGCAGTGCACGAGTACGCCCTTCTCTTTCGCGATTTTGCCGATTTCCCGCATCGGTTGAAGCACGCCAATTTCATTGTTGGCGTACATAATCGAGATCAGAATCGTTTCGCCAGTGATGGCGTCACGGAGTTGATCGAGATCGATCAGGCCGTTCTTCTGCACGGGGAGGTATGTGACCCGCACACCTTCTTTTTCAAGCCGTTTGCAGGTGTCGAGGACGGCTTTGTGCTCAGTGACCTGGGTGATGATGTGATTGCCACGACCGGAGTACATTCCGAGCACGCCCTTCAAGGCGAGATTGTTTGATTCGGTGGCGCCACTGGTGAAAACGATCTCTTTGGGTGTAGCGCCAATCAGGGCGGCAATCTGTCTGCGGGCCTTTTCGACAGCTTCCTCCGCCTCCCAGCCGAAACGATGATTTCGCGAGGCGGCGTTCCCGAAAATGTCGAGAAAGTAGGGCCGCATGGCGTCGAAGACGCGCGGGTCCATGCGAGTGGTGGCGTGGTTATCCAGATAGATCGGCAGCTTCATGAACGCTACTTTGAAATGGAACTTCCAACGGAATGGAGCGGCGCGGCAGACTTGGTGACGCCTTGCAGAGCGACCAAGGGACGTACCGAAGCAGGCGGCGGTTCAGCATCGGAATCCTGTACCATGTCTTCGATGCTGACACTATCGAGGAGCTGCAAGATTCCTTCCTGAATGCGGCGAAGCGGACGTTTGACGGTGCAGCGGTCAGAGTGGCTGCAGAACGCCTCCGAAGTGAAGCAGTTTGCCAGAACGACGGGCCCGTCGATGGCGCGAATGACCTCAAGCGCCGAAATGAGGCGCGGGTCGCGCGCGAGCCGATAACCGCCGTTGGTTCCATACTCGGCGATCAGAAAGCCGGACTTACCCAACTTCTGGAGGAGCTTCGACAATAGGGGCAGTGGAATGCCGCAGGTGTCCGAGACCTCTTTGGCACTCAACGCCACCGGTGTCACCATGCCTGCGCCGGCGTCGAATCCGCGCTGCCGGGCAGCAAAATGCTTGAGAGCAATTAAGCTATAGTCCGCCTTTTTTGTGAGCCGAAGCATGTCGATTACCGGCCAGAGGCAGAATCGTGGGGGGCATCTGCGACCTATGGTACGTCCTACTTCTTTATAGCACGTAGGCGAACGGCCCGGGAAACTATTTATCCCCCACATAATCAATGGGTTGTAGCAATCGACGCAGAATGTCTGGTAGGCTTTGAATGATGGGCTGGTACCCAGATCGCGTTCCACCTAAGCGGCTCGTGTGATCCGCCTCTTTCGAGTTTTCGTCCCAGCTAGTGTCGTCGCGCTCTTAGTATCGGAGATACTGCTCGTTCTAGCGTGCTATCTGCTGGCACTGTTTCTGCTGGGCATCGATCCCGTATTCTACCTATTCGACGAAAACAACTACTGGAAACTCGGGCTGCTGGCCGGGCTGATCATTCTAGGGTTGTACTTCCAGGATTTGTATGCCGAGCTGCGCATCACCTCGCGTATTCTGCTGGTTCAGCAAGTCTGCCTGGCAGTGGGCTGCGCGCTGTTGGCAGCGGCCTTTCTGGGTTACGTACAGCCAGAATTACTGATGGGCCGTTGGCTGATGATGGTGGGGAGCCTGAGCGTCATCGTCTTCCTGCCCGCATGGCGCATCTTTTTCTGGAAATACGTCATCGCGGGGTTCCGCTCCGAGCGGGTGCTGCTGCTGGGAAATTCAAGCATCCTGGGCGAAGTGATCAGCGCGCTGATGGAGCGGCCGGAATTCGGCTATTCGGTATTAGGCTATCTATGTGAAGATCAAGCCTGCGACTTTCCGGTGGCATGCCTGGGGACAATCGCGGATCTGCGAACGGTGTGCGAGCACCAGCGACCAACGCGCATCGTAGTGGGGATGGCGGAAAAGCGGAACCGGCTTCCCGTCCAGGAGTTGCTCGAGATTCGCTTCTCAGGCGTGATCATAGAGGACGCCGCTGATACCTACGAGGTGGCAATGCGACGCGTTTGCAGCCGCACGATTCAGCCTTCGCAGTTGATTTTTTCGTCGATGCTAGGGCCGCGGCGGCATGCCATTACCATTCAAACGTTTTACTCGCTGCTGATCGGGGTGTTGGGCCTGATACTGTTTTCGCCCTTGATGCTAGTGACGGCGATCATCGTCAAGCTGACTTCCGCTGGACCGGTGCTTTACCGGCAGCGGCGCGTCGGTTTGGATGGGCGCGTTTTCACGGTCTATAAATTCCGGTCGATGTTCGTGGATGCGGAAGCGCGCACCGGGGCGGTATGGGCATCAAAAGACGATCCGCGCATCACACCGGTGGGGCGGTGGTTGCGGAAGCTGCGTTTGGATGAGCTCCCGCAATTCTGGAACGTCGTAAAAGGGGACATGGCGATCGTCGGACCCCGTCCGGAGCGTCCCGAATTCGTGGACTTGCTGGCGCAGCAAATTCCGTATTACCGGCAACGATTGGCGGTTAAACCGGGAATCACGGGTTGGGCACAAATCAACCACAAATACGGCGATACCCAGTTAGATGCCATGATTAAGCTCGAGTATGATTTGTATTACATTAAGCATCTAGCACCGGCCTTGGACTTGTATATTATCTTCCATACGATCAAGGTGATGTTGTTAAGCCGTGGGGCTCAGTAATAAAAAGAGCTGTCGAGAAATCGGAGACAGGAACTGCACGGTATTTCTTGAATTCCATGCAATTGCGACTTAACAATCGCAAGCGTTAACAAATGTATTCGATTTGGATAGCAGATCGTTAGCAGAGAGGCTATTGCCCCCCAAAAGTTTGTAATAGTAAAAACTCGCTTGATCTGAGATAGAACTCGCGGTAAGCTCCAAGTTCCTCGAGGTTTGTTGGCCAGGTAACGCTGTAAGCTGCGGTCTGCCTCTGGGAGGTCTACTTATTCATGTTCAAAGCGCCGGTGCGCCTGTTCATCCTTACGGGCATATGTTCCCTATGCACGTTTGCCGGTCCCGCGGCGGCGGGATTTCACGGATTCGACACCTCCACCCAAGGTAATTGGAAGGGCGTGTACGGAACGGATGGTTACATCATTGCAAATGATTCGAACGCTCCACCGGCGTATGTGACGGTAAATGCCAGTGGGGCAACCTCATATACCTGGATCTCTTCTACTACCGATCCGCGCGCACTATTGAAAGGCGCTTCGACGACAGATCGGATCGAATCGACCTACTACTCCGCTTCCACCTTCAGCTTCGATGTGAATCTGACGGACGGACAGACGCATCAATTGGCGCTCTATTGCCTGGACGCGGACCGTGGGGGCCGCAGCGAGAGAATCTCGATTCTCGACGCCGGCAGCAATGCAGTACTCGATACGGAAAGTGTGTCCAACTTCCAAAACGGCGTCTACGCAATTTGGAACGTGCAGGGGCACGTCACCGTGCAGGTGACATACACCGGGGGTCTGAACGCGGTGGTGAGCGGGTTATTCTTCGGCGCCGGCTCGGCGAACCAGCGGGCCGCCTTTCAGCAATTTGATAACACGACGGAAGGCACATGGAAAGGAGTGTACGGACTAGACGGCTATATCATTGCAAACGATTCGAACGCGCCGCCAGCGTATGCCGTCGTGAGCACGAGCGGCGCAAGTCTGTACACCTGGTCGGCTTCCACTAGCGACGGGCGGGCGCTGCAGAAAGGCTCGTCCACTACGGACCGGATCGCCTCTACCTATTACACGGGCGGCAGTTTTACCTTTGACGTCAATTTGACTGACGGACAAACTCACCGGGTGGCACTCTACTGCCTGGATGACGACAGCACCAGCCGAACGGAAAAGATCTCGATTCTGGACGCGGGCACGAATGGGGTACTTGATGCCGAGAATTTGTCGAACTTCCATAACGGGGTTTACGCGGTGTGGAACTTGCAAGGTCACGTGCTGATTCAAGTGACGAACACCAGTAGTTCGAACGCTGTGGCGAGCGCCCTGTTCTTCGGAGCAGGCGGCACAACCCAGACGGCCGCGCCTACCGTGAGCATTAGTAATCCGACCGGTGGGACTGTTGCGGGACCGGTAACGCTCACGGCAACGGCTAACTCCTCAGTGGGAATTGCCTCCGTCCAATTCCAACTTGACGGCTCGAATTTCGGATCGCCGGTAAGCGGAGCGGGACCGGTGTTTTCGACTTCATGGGACACCACCAGCGGGTCGAACGGCCCGCATTCGATTACTGCTATCGCGACCGATTCACTCGGACAGAGCGCGACTTCGAGCGCGGCGATGGTTACGGTAGCGAACGGGACAGCGAGATCGGCGGCATTCGTGAAGTTCGACACCGCTACGCAGGGAACCTGGAAGGGCGCTTACGGTGGCGATGGGTACCTCATCGCAAACGATTCGAGCAATCTACCGGGTTACGCTACTGTGAACGCGAGCGGAGCGAGCCTGTACACCTGGCTGGGATCCACTAGCGATCCGCGGGCATTACAAAAAGGTAGTTCCTTAACGGACCGCATTGCGTCGACATACTACTCGGGTACGACCTTTACCTACGATGTAAACCTGACGGACGGACAATCTCATCAGCTCGCGGTGTACTGCCTGGATTGGGATAGCACGGGGCGGGCCCAGAAAATTTCTATTCTGGACGCGACCACGAACGCGGTGCTGGATGCCGAGAGTTTGTCAAACTTTCACAACGGCATCTATGCAGTTTGGAATGTGCAGGGGCATGTCATCGTCCAAGTGACCTACACAGGCGGCCTCAATGCAGTGGCCGGCGGCCTGTTTTTCGGGACTGGGACAAGTGGCGGCGGATCGTCTTCCTCTCCGCCAGCGGTAAGCGTCGTCAGCCCAACCGGAGGCACGGTGTCCGGCACCACGACGGTGACGGCCAACGCCACTTCCAGTGTGGGGATTGCTTCCGTTCAATTCCAAGTCGATGGATCGAATCTTGGAGCGGCAGTCACGGGCACGGGTCCAGCGTTTTCCGCTCAATGGATCACAACCAGCGCAACGAATGGCACGCATACTTTGATTGCGATCGCAACCGACAACCTGGGTCTGCACACGACATCGGCTGGGGTAACGGTCACGATAACCAATGCCGCATCCACCAGCGCGGCGGCCTTTCTAAAATTCGATTCGACCACGGCAGGAACCTGGAAGCGCACGTACGGCGCTGACGGATACATCATTGCGAGCGACTCAAACAACCCACCGGCCTATGGAACGGTTAACATAACCGGCGCGAGCCCGTTTACCTGGCTGTCCTCTACCACGGAACTGCGTGGGCTTCAGAAAGGCGCCTCCACTACGGATCGGATCGTGTCGGCTTACTATTCCGCCACTAGCTTCACTTTCGATATCAATCTGACCGACGGTCAGACACATCAAGTCGCGCTCTATTGTCTGGACTATGACAATAGCGTCCGAAGCGAGAGGATTTCGATCCAGGATGCGAGCACCAATGCCGTGCTCGATACCCAGAACCTGTCAAATTTTCAAAACGGAATCTACGCGATTTGGAATCTTCAGGGACACGTGCTGATTCAAGTCACCCGGACCGGAGGCCCGAATGCTCTGGTAAATGGAGTGTTTTTCGGAGGAGCCGCGGTAGCGCCCCCCGCACTCGCGATTTCGACCAATGCACTGAGTTTTTCCAGCACGACCGGGAGTGGAAGCCTTGCGCAGCAAAACATTGCCATTTCCAACGTCGGGGGCGGAACCCTGAATTGGACGGCGAATAAGACGCAATCCTGGTTGACGCTCGGGGCAGTATCCGGAACTGCGCCCTCCACCCTTGGCATCGGCGTGAACATAATGGGTCTGGCAGCCGGCAGCTATACGGATACTGTGACCATCAACGGGGCGGGAGCAGGCGCATCGCCACAAACGGTAACGGTAGCTCTCGTCCTGGAAGCGCCCGTGACCAACGGCGCCATCGCGAACTGGACTTTTGAAGCCGCTACGCTTCCGGGAGGGACGGTTCTGGATACTTCCGGCAACAGCCTCGACGGCACGATTCACGGAGGAGTAACGCCGGCCGCGGGCAAAATCGGGCAGGGCGTTGCCTTTGATGGGAGCACCGGCTACATTGTAACCGCACCTAGCCCGGCGCCAGCCATGGCTGGAGATCTTACACTCGCCGCGTGGATTAAGACCACTAACGCCAGCCGGGTCGAAACAATTCTTTCCAAATACGACACGAGCGGGTCCGAAGACGGCTACGTCTTCGAGACTACAGCCGACGGCTATCTCGCATTGCATCTGGGTGGCAGCGACATTAACGGCAATCGGGATATCGTCGATGGCTCAAACCGCATTAACGACGGACAGTGGCACCAAGTCGCGCTGATTATCAGGACGGGGCAGGATGCCAGTTTTTATGTCGATGGAGGATTGAGTTCCGTTGATTACCTTTCGATAAACCGCGGCGCCTTCGGCTCCCCGGTGACGATCGGCGATGCTGTGCCGGGCGCCTCGAATTTCTTTACGGGCTCGATGGATGAGGTGAGAATCTACAATCGGGCGATTAATACGAGCGAGGTAACCGGACTCTTCGGAGGCACAGTGACAACCGTGCCGGGCGGCCAGATCCTGTCAAACGGGATCGCCATGCCGAAAAATTTTCCGCCGCCGACGCTTCCCACCCAGATGCAGCGGACGCCGTACTATATCAACAATCCGCCGGCCGTTATACCCATTGATATGGGGCGACAGCTTTTTGTGGACGATTTCCTGATCGAACAGACGACACTACAGCGCACGCCGCATCAGCCGTCGATGTATCCCAATCCGGTGCTCGCTCCGGGCTCGCCAATCAGCGGCGGCGCCTGGTTCGATCCCTCGTCGCAGTTGTACAAAATGTGGTATTACAACACCACCAACGACTACCGATACGCTTATTCGACCGACGGCAAGAACTGGACGCTGCCTTCGATTCCCGATGCGTTAGTACCGAACACGAATGAAGTTGTGACCGGCGGCGATACGGTGTGGCTCGATTTGCAGGAAACCAATCCGGCGCGCCGCTACAAGTCTTTCGGAGTGGATGTCGGAGCGCTGAAAATCTATGTGTATTTCTCGGCGGATGGCGTTCATTGGACGGGGCGGCAAGCGTACGATATCAATACCCTGTCGGATCGCACCACGGTTTTCTGGAATCCGTTCCGGGGCGAATGGGTCAACAGCGACCGCGGCACCGCGGGCTTTCCCGCGAGCGCGAATCGGGCGGCACAAGCCTCGCGCGCGCGGTTTTATTCCGAGAGTAAAGACCTGACGACCTGGACGCCCTCCGATCCAAGCCAGACATTCTGGACCGGCGCCGACGATCAGGATCCGCCGTACTATCTCAACAATCCCGGCGGCCAACCTCCTGAACTTTACGACTTGGATTGTGTGGCCTACGAAAATGTAATGGTTGGACTCTTTAGCTGGTTCTATCCCGGAATCGGATACAACAGCTACACTCTTCCTGGCCCCATTCTGGTGGAAGAGGGCGTGGGGTTCAGCAGAGATGGCTTCAGTTGGCTCAGACCGACACGCGGTTCCGGGCCCAACGGCGCATTTATTCCGGCGAGCAACATCGCAGGTACCTGGAACGCCTATAACACGCAGTCGGTGGGAGGAGGTTTCCTCGTGGTGGGAGACGAGCTATGGTTCTATTTCTCCGGCCGCACCTTGCAGAAGCCGCTGGATGGAACATTTTCAACGGGTCTCGCGACGCTGCGTCGCGATGGATTCTATTCGATGGACGCAGGAACTACGCAGGGCACGCTGGTTACGCATCCGGTGCGTTTTTCGGGCGGCCATCTTTTCGTCAATGTCAAGGATCCCACTGGGCTGCTGCAGGTTGATGTCCTGGATGCAAACGGCAACGTCATTCAACCGTTTTCAGCCGCCAACTGCATACCGTTGAGCGTCGATAAGACACTACAGGAAGTGACCTGGGGCGGCGCGAGCCTCGCGACGCTCGCGGGCCAAACCGTGAAGTTCCGGTTCTCTTTGAGTAACGGGAGCCTTTATTCGTTCTGGGTTAGCGCTAGCGCGCAGGGAGCCAGCAACGGCTATGTAGCGGCTGGAGGTCCGGGTTTTACGGGTGTTACCGATACGGTGGGCGCCGCGGGTTATCCGGGCGGAGTGCATTAAGGAGCGTTCGAGACAGGCGTTAGCTTCTGCCCGTTTCTTATCCCCGTTTCTTATCCAGGATGCGTGAATCCGCACTCCTTCCATAATTTTTCCCAAACCCAGATGCCCTGGGCGGCCTTGGCCGGCAGTGGGAATCTGGGCTGATGAGCCAGCATGGGTGCACCGGCGGGCCACGGTCTCGCCCAGCTATCGCGGCGAAAGGTTTTACGGCGTAACTCTCTACCAGCACTCGGCAAAGATCGACGCCCGCGTCAGCCTGGAAGTGAGTTACGGCCAATTTCGAGCGATCTTTCCACATCAGAATCACTCTACCCTGAAATCCACACAGACATCCTCCGCCCGGGAGTTGCGACAAAATGGAAGCGTGGACTGGAAAGAAAACGGAATCAAGATTGTCAGAGCCGGCACATTCGACCCGAACACTCCTCAGACCGCTGGCATGACCAGAGCGGCGGCCATCACGCATGCCCGCACGGGCGCTACGAAATTGTGGGCCGGGACGGTAGTGGTGAATCCTGACGCCAAAACCGGGCCGCATCATCACGGCGAACTGGAGACGGTGCTTTACATCGTGCGCGGACGAGCGCGCATGAGATGGGGCGAGCGTTTAGAGTTCAGCGATGAAGCCGGACCGGGCGATTTCATTTATGTTCCGCCGTATGTTCCGCATCAGGAGATCAACGCAGGCGCCCACGAGCCGTGCGAGGCCGTGGTCGTGCGAAGCGGACAGGATCCGGTGGTTGTGAATCTGGACTTAGAGACTCCGGAGCCTGCCAGTGCCGGTATTTCCGGCCAGCCATTTCATCCAGGTCGCTAAGTCAGTTCGGGAGCGTGAATGCGTACAGCATGTCACCCGCGCCAGCGACAATATATTGCCGGCCATCCAGCTCGTAAGTCATGGGCCCGTTACTGAGCGATGCAGTCAGTCCGGCGTGCCAAAGAATCTTCCCGGTGGCCGGATCGAAGGCAATAAAGTTCGCCGAAGGGTCGCCGGTGAAGAGCAGCTTACCCGCCGTGGTGAGGATGCCGGATACCGACGCGCCTTCTCCCGGGAAAGTGTGACTCCAGCGGATCTTGCCGGTTTTGCAATCGACCGCCCTCAGCACCGACTCCGCCCAGAGGCGGCTATCTCGACCGCCATATCCTTCGGGGTGCGGACTAGTATCGGTCAAGTAATAGACGGCATACGACGGCGAACTGCTTACGTAAAACAATCCGGTTTCCGGATCGAAACTCGGCGGAGGCCAGTTCGTCCCGCCACCAGCATCGGGAATCACCAGCGCGCCATCGGTCTGTGGCTGCTTGGCGGGGTTCGGTATCGGCTCGCCCCTGGCATCCACGCCCTTTGACCAGTTCAGATCAATGAACGGCACGCTAACAATGTTTTTCCCGTTGGTTCGATCGAGGACAAAGAAATATCCATTTCGCGCCGCTTGCGCCAGTAGCTTGCGCTTTTGGCCTCCGATCTCGGCATCGAAGAGTACCGGTTCCTCGACGTTATCCCAGTCGTGCGTGTCATGGGGAGAGGCCTGAAACCACCAGACCAACTTCCCGGTATCGGGATTCAGCGCGACGATGGAACAAGTCCAAAGATTGTGGCCCTTGCGGCCCTGCCCCGCGTGTACCGGATTTGGATTGCCGGTGCCCCAGTAAAGTAAGTTCAGCTCCGGGTCATAAGTGCCGGTAAGCCAGGTCATGCCGCCACCGTGGGTCATCGATTGTTCGTCGGGCCAAGTCTCTGAGCCTGGATCGCCCTTTTTCCGCGGCTCGGTGTTCCAATGCCACTGAACCGCGCCGGTCTCGGGATCGCGCGCCTCGAGGAAACCCGGCACGTCCAGCGAATCGCCACCTACTCCGACCAGAATGTGGTTTCCAATCACAAGGGGAGCAGGGGTGGAGAAATATTCAAGCGTCAAATCGGCAATCTCAACCGCCCAGCGAAATTTGCCGGTATCCTTCTCGAGAGAAATCAGATGGTTGTCGGGCGTCTCGAAGAAAAGCCAGTTGTGATAAATGCCAACGCCGCGATTGCCGGTGTGGATACCGCCTTTGCTCGTCCACTGATAGTGCCAGATATTGCGGCCGGTGCGGGCGTCGATGGCCCAGGCGTTGTCGGGCACGGTGAAGTAGAGGACGCCGTCTACTTCGAGGGGGGTTGACTTAATCTCTGTACCGAAAGGACTGCCACCCGGTCCACTCTCGGCATGAAAAAGCCAGGCGAGCCGCAGATCCCGCACATTGGCGGCGTCGATCTGCTTCAGCGAGCTAAAGCGACGTCCGGAATAGTCACCGTTATAAGTCGGCCAAGTACCTGGCAGAGGCTTAAGGATGGCGGCGGGATCGAGACCCTGGCCGCCCATTCCAAACGATTGAAGAAGTAAGCAGGCGAGAAGCAGTGAGCGCGATTTCACTTCAACGTCTCCAGATAAGCGAGGATGTTGTGCATGTCAGCGTTGGTGTACTGTCGCAGCAAGTCGAGGTGAGCCTGCAGCGGATTGTGTACGTCGACCCGAATGTTTTTCTCCGCATCGAACAGCCAGGAATGGTACTGACCTGAGGATTCAATCAGTGCGACGCTGAAATCGTCTAGATGGTCGAGCCTACCCGAGAACGTTTGCCCGGAGGCGAGCGCGACCGTGACAGTCGTTACGGCTCTCGGATCCTCCGGAGGCGCGGCCCCCCGGGAGGGCTCCGTTTTGGATAAAGAAATCGCGACTGCAGAGCAACCGGATCCATTTTGCCGGCAATGTGCGCCAAGTCGCCGCCGGCCGAGTGGCAATTGGAGCAATGAGCGGTGAAATAAGCCTCGCCGAGTTTGGGATCGCCCGTTACGACATTCAAGATCTTATAGCTCATGCGGTTTGCGGCGGCTTGATTGCGCGATAGCAGAAATGCGGCCAAATCCTTGATTTGGGCATCGGTGAGATTGAAAGCCGGCATGCCTTTAGCAGGACGTCCATTATGAATTACCGGTCCAATCTCTTTGCCGGAGCCCTGATCGTGGAGCACCAGTACGGAGCGCACAAGATCAGGCCCAGTGTTGCCGCCGTTCGCATCGGAGCCGTGGCAAAATCCGCAGGTTGGGACGAAGAGAGCCCGGCCGCGCTTTATCGCCGCGGGATCGGGGGCCGCACCGATCGCCAGAAAGTTTCTCATTGCCTCCTGCTCGTTGGTCGCTTGATCCGGAGGCTTCTGGGCGGGCGTTTGCTGCTGCCCGGCGGCGCAGGTCGCGAGAAGACTCCCGAGGATCAGGCTGCCGAGAATGGCGCGATTTCCGCAGGTTGCCGCTCGATGCAATCTTGTTCGAAGCGAGCGAGTTTGAGGCACTTGAGGAACTTACCATAAGTCGTTTGGAAGAGCGGCAAGTGATAAGGTAAGTGCGTTGCGCCGAAAAGCTTGGATATGAAACTTAAACTAGTGATCGTAAGTATTATTTTTGCGGCGGTGGCGGCCCCCGCCGTGATACCGCCTCCCGAAGTCCAGATTGCCTCCGCGATCCTCGCGGCACCGGCCGATTTGCGCGAAGGCGCGGCAGTGTTGGGTTATGATCCGCAGGGCGAATTGGTCAAGCTTCGCGAGGGCAAGAACGAGCTCATTTGCCTGGCGAGCGACCCGGCGAAGACTTCCTTTAGCGTCGCCTGTTATCACCGGGACCTCGAACCGTACATGGCGCGGGGCCGCGAGCTTTTGGCTCAAAAAATCACCGGGCAGAAGCGCAACGACATTCGCTGGAAGGAGGTTGCGGACGGAAAGCTGGCGCTGCCCCACGAGCCTCGAACGCTCTACGTGCTTAGCGGCAGCGGCTTCGACCCCGCCAGCGGAAAAGTAACGGACGCGTACCTGCGATGGGTCATCTACGTGCCTTTCGCCACCGTAGAGTCGACGGGACTATCCACCAAGCCAAGCGCTGGTGCGCCGTGGCTGATGATGCCGGGGACGGCGGGTGCGCATATCATGATTAATCCTCCAAAGAAATAGGTAGATGACTCGGAGAGGCATTCTACTCGGACTGTCGGGACTACTGGAATCGGCAAGGGGCCAGCGTCCTGCCCGGCGGAACATTCGCTGGGCATTGGGTACAAATCTTTGGAACTCCTATCCGGGTACTCGCTTCACCGACATCCTGGACGTGATGCGCGATACGGGCTTCATTGGCGTTCGACTGACGCAGTATCCGCGAATCCTTACGAAATACAACATTACTGCGGAACAGATCGAGCAGGAAGTCTCGCGGCGCGGCCTTCAGGTTATTACTATCTCCTTCAGCGGCGCGGCCGACGATAAGACGCAACATCACGAGATTCTTGCCCAGGCGCGAAGTGCGATGGATTTTCTGCGGCGCTTTGATGCTCATCATCTGGTCGTTTTTTCGCCTCGCCGCGGCAAATTCACGGAAGTGTTCGCGACCATGTGCCAGTTCTACAATCAGCTTGGAGAAGTGGCAGCCGAAAAAGGATTCAAGGCCGGCCTGCACACTCATCTGGGGCGGATGGTAGAGACTCCGGAAGAAATCGACCGCTGCATGGCCTTAACCGATCCCCGGTTGTTCTATCTCTCTCCCGATACTGCGCACGTTTATCTGGGCGGAGGAGACCCGGCGGCCGTGATGGAAAAATATAAGCACCGGCTGATGATGGCCGATTACAAGGATGCGAAGCGCGCCGGCCTGACTTCGCATTACGCGACGAATACATATGATTTGGGCGATGGCGAGATCGATTTTCCAGCTTGTCACCGGGTGCTGAAGAGTATCGGATTTACCGGCTGGCTGTGCGTTGACCTGGACATCGCGCGAAACGGTCCGCGCGTGAGCTATGAACGCTGCGGGGCTTTCGTTGTGCGGAGGCTTCAGCCGGTTTATGCATGAAGTCACACGGAGGGAAATGTTGCAAACGGCGGCGGCAGCGGCATTACCGGGTTATCGCATTTTGGATCCGCACGTGCATGTCTGGAAGCACGGGGGCGATTTCCCCTTTGCACAGGGCGCTAAAGTTCCCGCCTACGATGCCACTCCGGAAATGCTGCTGAAGCTCATGAAGACGAATGGCGTTGCGAAGACGGTGATCATCCAGGTGATCCATTACCGCTACGACAACCGCTATCTGGCTGCCGTGCTGAAACAGTATCCGCAATTTTTTTTGGGCGTTTGCCGGGTGGACCCGCTGGATCCGGCAGCTCCCGATCACCTCACCGAGCTATCTAAAGAGCAAGGTTTTCGTGGCGTACGCTTGAGCCCGGCCGCGGATGCGAGCGGAGATTGGATTCGAGGGTCCTTGATGCTTCCTCTCTGGAAGCGCTGCGACAGCCTGAAGGTTCCGATGACGCTTCTGGCGCCGATCAGCTGTCTTCCGGATATTCACAAGCTAGTGGAACGCTTCCCGGATTTGACGGTGGTCATTGATCACATGGCGGATTGTCCGGTGGACCATCCGGAAGAGCTCGAGAAGCTCACCGCGTTAGTGCGATATCCGAAAGTGTTCGTGAAGATCTCGCACACCTGGTCGCTATCGAAGGAAAAGTATCCCTGGCTTGACTCGCAGCGGCTGGTGAAGCGATTGTACGATTCGTTCGGACCGCAGCGGTTGATGTGGGCTACCGACTGGCCGATTGCCAACGGGCTGGCCACCTACGCGCAAAGATTAACCGTAGTTCGCGACGAAATGAGATTCTTGAACGCGAACGATAAAAGCTGGATCCTCAGTAAAACAATCGAGCGCGTCTGGCCGTTTTCGTAGCCGTGCGATTCTCAGGGTTGGCGAGCGAGAGGCGCATGGATCGAAGGGGTTTTTTAAATTCGTTTGGCGCAAGTTTCGTAGGAGCGATGGCGGCACGCGCCCAGCCCATCGCTAAAGCGGATTTCACTCTTCGCATCCAGCCGGTCACCATTGAACTGACACCCAAGCAGCGCATCAAGACCACCGGCTACAACGGTGGTTCACCTGGTCCACTGATAAGGGCGCCAGAGGGGAAGACGATCTCGATCGACGTCTTCAATGACACCGATATTCCCGAAGTGGTTCATTGGCACGGTCTGCAAGTGCCTTCCGACGTAGACGGGTCACTCGAAGAAGGCACGCCGCCGGTGCCCGCTCACGGTTCGAGGAGATATACATTTACAGCGACGCCCAGCGGCACGCGCTGGTATCACACCCATATCGCCGCCGGCCGCAATCTGAATCGGGCGACTTACACCGGGCAATTCGGTTTTTTCTATATCGAGCCGCGAAACGAACCGGGAAACTACGATCTGGAAGTGTTTCTCGCTCTGCGGGAATGGGACCCCTTCTGGACCACGCGAATGGGCAACGGAGACTCGCTGGATGTGGGATACCAGCGTTTTTCCATCAATGACAAGTCTCTTGGTCACGGAGAGCCGATCCGGGTGAAACCGGGCCAGCGCCTCATGCTGCGCGTATTGAACGCCAGCGCGACGCTGCACCGCCGGATCGCGCTAGCCGGTCATCGTTTTCGCGTTCTGGCGCTGGACGGAAACCCTGTACCGGTATCCCGTGAAGTGGAAGCGTTGGAACTCGGTCCGGCGGAACGAATCGACGCCCTAGTCACCATGGATACGCCGGGGATTTGGATTCTAGGCTGCGTCGCCGATCACGATCGCGAGGCCGGCATGGGCATTGTGGTGGAATATGCGGGAAAAACCGGTTTACCGCACTGGCTTCCGCCGGGCGATGCGCCCTGGAGCTACGCTTCGTTCGGAACAGCGGGAATCGACGATGACCGGCCGGAACGGATTCCGCTTGTGTTTCAGAAGAAGTTTGTCAGTTCCCATTGGGTCGACAAATGGACCATCAACGGCAAAGGATTTCCAAAGACGGACCCCGTTCGGGTCAGCGAAAATCGCCGGTACCGTTTGGTGTTCGATAACCGCAGCGATGAAGCGCATCCGATACACTTGCATCGCCACACCTTTGAACTCGTTAAAGTGGGTGGATTCGCCACGCGCGGCGTACGAAAGGACGTCGTTATGATTGGCCCTAAGGCCCAGGTGGAAGTGGAGCTGTTTACGAACAATTCCGGGCCTACCCTTTTCCACTGTCACAACCAGATGCACATGGACTTCGGGTTCATGGCTCTGTTCGAATACGTCTAGACGGCCATGAATGTAATTCTTTTCGGAGCGACCGGTATGGTGGGCCAGGGCGTATTGCGGGAATGCCTTTTGGACTCCGAAGTGCGACTCGTCGAAACAATCGGGCGGAGCTCGTCCGGTATTCAGCACACCAAGCTACGGGAAATTGTGCATCCGGACATGTGGCATTACTCTTCCGTCGAAGCGGACTTAGCGGGCTTCGACGCATGCTTTTTTTGCCTCGGCGTGTCATCGGCCGGGATGAAAGAAGACAATTATGAACACGTGACCTATGGGATCACGATGGCAGCGGCGGAGACGCTATGCCGGCTCAATCCGAACATGACGTTTATCTATGTCTCGGGGGCGGGTACCGACAGCTCGGAAGGCGGGCGAAGCATGTGGGCGCGAGTGAAAGGCAAGACCGAGAACGCACTGCTGCGCTTGCCGTTCAAGGCGTATCTGTTCCGCCCCGGGTTTATTGAGCCGCTACATGGGGTCAAATCGAAGACGCCCGCTTATCGAATCCTCTACACGCTTGGCAAGCCGCTGTGGCCGTTACTCCGTCTGGCTGCTCCCAATTTTGTGCTGACCAGCGAGCAGATTGGGCGCGCGATGCTTGCTATTGCCAGACACGGCGCTTTGAAACGAATTCTCGAGATCAAAGATATCCGCTCAGCGGCGGAACTGTAAATCGAGAAACTTCAGATACTGGTCCCAATCGTACTCTGTCACTTCATGAATGCCAGTACGCACGTGATATCCGAGCGTTAGCATGATAGGTTGATTCACCGGCGGCATGACGTCGGTTCCCAATCCCGGCTTACCAAAGAGCCGATAAACCTTACTGGCCAGAACCGCGGAAAGAAACTCCGCCGAAGGATTCGAAAAACTATCTTGCTGGGCGCTGGCAATGTAAGCCGGCCGCGGCGCGCAAAGGGATAGCAGCAGATTGCCATCGACAGGCAATCGCTCCGGGTGGCCCGTATATTGGTGAAAATTCCCGCAAAACCAATACGGGAATGAAGTATTGAGGTGCTCCAAAGTCTCGCCATTTTTCGCTCGATAGAGCGAAACTCCGCCCATTCCCGATTCATTGGAAAGAAGGACCGCAAAGCGCCGATCCTGCGCGGCGGCCCAAACCGCAGCCTTGCCGAGCCTGGAATGACCGATCACCGCCACTTTCCTGGCATCGATCGCCGGATCGGTCTCTAAATAATCGAGTATCCGGCTCAGTCCCCAAGCCCAAGCGCCAATCGCACCCCACTCGCTCGGGCCAACCGCGGTCTGCCCGGGTTTTAGAAAAAGGGAACGCACTCCATACTGCAGGCCGCCTGAAAAATCAGGCTCGATGTCGCCGTAATAAGCGGTGGCCAGCGCGTAGCCGCGTTGCACAAGCGCATCGACCTGCCAACGATAGTTGTACCGTCCACGAGAGTCTTCGGCCGCACGCCGTCTACTATGTCCGCGAAGCTCGTTAGTCTGCTGGCTATCGGCGGGATCGGGGACCCACACATCATTCAGCGTGATGCCAGGGTCCGAATCGATCGTTTGATTTCCTTCAAAGTTCAATCCAACAATGGCTGGCAGCGGGTGTCTGGCATGCACCGGCTGATAGACGAGCAAATGGATGCGAGGTGTATCTGCTTGCCGGGAAAAGGTAATGGTGATTTGTTTGCGGATTGCCTCCCCGCTGAAGGCGGACCGGTCAACCGAATCTACATGAAATTGCGGGGGCAGTTTTTCAGACGGAGTACGCCCGTAGATCTGGTCCGCAAAAGCATGGAGAATTTCGGGACGCCGTTTGGCCAGCCAGGTTTGCGCATTTTGAACGTGTCTGCCATCCGCTAGCGTGAGAGCGTCGGGAACTGGAAAAGCGAGAATACTTGCTGGACTCGGGCCGGATTCCGTCGCCTCGGCGCCAATGAGCCGACAGAGGCTCAATGCGAGAATTACGACGCGAAGCACGATCTAGTTTCGCATCAGGGAATCGGGACCAACAGAGCCTTTCCGGCCACGGTGGTTAAACCGTCGAGAGTATCCATGAAACTCGAAGAAAGCGGCGGCGCTATGTGCAGATGCCATAGCAGTTCGGCGTTGTGCCATGACGCCTCGCGCGCCGCACTGACGCTCCAGGCGGCGATGGTGTCTTCCAGCCGGGAGACGGGCGGCAGCGGATCACCCAGAAGGCGAACGTGCAACGTGCGCTTAGCGGATTCGATCAGGGAGTCCAGTGTTGTATTGAGCGCGGTGTAGTCACGATATTGCGTGCCGCCATGCTGTGGAGCAATGGCGCTGAGCTGGCAGGTCTCGACGATGGCTTGCGGAAGGTCATGATTGATGTGGGCGTTGATACCGGCGAGCGCAAACTGAATCCGGGCGGTGGCGGCTTGGCTGCGGGACTCGAACAAAATTTGCCAACAGCTCGCGGGCGGCTGACCGGAGAGCGCCGATTTTAGCGCGCCGAAGTACAACCGGGCGAATTGCACGTCGAGTTCGGCGAGCCAAGCGGCGTCGGCAAATCCGCCCGAAGCAATGCGCGCTTCGACCGCCTGGGTCACCTCGAGATAAAGCCAGTTGAACCATTTCAGTCCATCGCCATCGATACAGGTGGCCCCGATACTCGCCATGATCCGGAGGACATCGGCGATGGTTTGCGGAGGATTTTGGACAGTGGCGAGGAGAGTTGCGTCGTAAGGGAACATGGTTTTGCTACCGCTCAGTATGTCTCACGCTTAGTTTTGCCAGGTGGGACTGGCCTTGAAGCGGGCGGCGGCGCGCGTCCCCGACGGTGGTGCAGGAAATGCCCCTATTGCTGCGAGAAGCGGAGGCGCATTGTCGGACCCACGAGGCGCGGCCACGAGCGAGGCGGCAGGGTTGTCTAGTCTCTCATCGGCCTTCATGAACTCACGATGTGTGACCTATGATATGCTGAGAGCGCCGCAAAAGGTACGCCAACGTGTACATGGTTCTCAGTCTGAGTTTTAACCCCCTGCATTCGCAATTACCGCGGCGCGCTGGATTCCAAAGCTGAAAAGTGCGAGTGTACAGGCCGTGCGGGCTGCCATGCATCAGACCATGTTGGCTGAGCGTGGAGGCAAGACAGGGTGTTCAGACTTGACGCTGACAAAAAAGTTCATTTCTGCGACGGCGTAACGCGCCGCGATTTTCTGCACGCGGGCTCATTGGGCTTTCTGGGCCTTACGTTATCCGAGTTCCTGGCTCTCAAGGCGAATGGAGCGGTCGATCCCAAGAAGGATGTGAACTGTATCCAGTTGATGCTGGTGGGCGGTCCCAGCCAGCTCGATACCTGGGACATGAAGCCCGATGCGCCGGCTTCGATTCGCGGACCGTACAAGCCGATCAAGACGAATGTTTCGGGCATCGAGATATCCGAAATCTTTCCGCGGATGGCCAAACACGCGGATAAGTTTGCGCTGCTTCGGTCCATGTATCATACGGCGGCGGCGGTGCATGACACCGGCTGCCAGATGATGCAAACCGGACGATTGTTCCAGGGCGGCCTCGAATCGCCGAATTACGGTTCGGTGCTGCGGTTCGAAAAAGGAGCGCGCGGCGACATGCCGCCTAATGTCCTGATTCCTTATATGATCGGCCAACTCGGCGGGAACCTGCCGCATGGCGATACGGCCGGGTTTCTCGGCAAGGCTTATGACCCGTTCGTACTGAACGCCAACCCGGCGGAGGCGAATTTCAAGGTACCGGACATGCTCCCGCCCGATTACATCTCGGCGGTGCGGGTGGATCGGCGGCGTGATTGGCGTCAGGTGATTGACCAGTCAGTGAAATATTTTGAAGAGTCCAATCAGGATGCCAAGCTGATGGATTCGACGTTCGACCAGGCGTACACGCTGATGACTTCCACGAAGGCGCGCGAGGCCTTCGATCTCAGCCAGGAGACCGAAGACATGCGCAAGCGTTACGGCCTCAATCGCTTTGGCCAGGGATGCCTGCTCGCGCGGCGGCTGGTGGAACGAGGCGTGCGCTTTGTGACCGTCAATATGTTCGAGACGGTCTTCAATGACATTACCTGGGATATTCACGGCTCCGCGCCGTTCAGTCCCATTAGCTGCTACAGCGATCTGGTAGGGCCGATGTTTGACAACGCCTACAGCTCACTGCTCGAGGATCTGAGCCAGAGCGGCTTGTTGGGTAACACGCTAGTCCTCGCCACGGGCGAATTCGGACGAACGCCGCGCGTGAATCCAGCCGGCGGACGGGATCACTGGCCGCAATGCTGGACGGTGGTGATGGCGGGAGGCGGAGTAAAGGGCGGCCAGGTTGTCGGCTCTTCCGATTCCATTGCCAGCGCGCCGAAAGACCGGCCCGTGATGCCCGGCCATGTAGCGGCGACGGTCTACAAATGTCTGGGCATCCCGATTGATATCGAGTTGAAAACTCCACAAGGCCGGGTGGTGCGGCTGGTGGATCATGGATTGGATCCGATTGACGAGCTCCTAGTATGAAACGTTTCAATTACCTACTCCCGGTGGCGGTTGCGGCCTTCCTGGCGCCGGCGCCCTCCGTACAAGGCTTTCAGTCGAACCACGACGCGACCTATCACCAGAGCGCGGCCGCGAAGTCGAAGCCGGCCGCTAAACCTCCGCAGCCCGCGGCCGAGCGAGTGGTCTATGCGAAAAGTGCGCTGGCAAAAATCGAAGTCCTGCCGTCTTCGGTTGCGCTGGTTGGTCCGCGTTACGGTCAGCGGCTGGTAGTGGAGGGAACTTTTGCCGATGGACATCAGGAGGACTTGACCTCACAAGCGCGAATCGTCAGTTCCGACGGCCAGATTGCGTTTATGGACAAGAGCGATTTCGTTTGGCCGCGAGCCAACGGCCACGCGACGCTCTCAGCATCGGTTGAAGGCCGCCAGGCCGGTGCGTCTGTCGAGGTGAAGAATTATTCGCTCGCCACCCCGTGGAGCTTTCGCAACGATGTGTTGCCGGTGATGACTAAGATGGGCTGCAACTCGGGCCCGTGCCATGGCGCGGCAGCGGGCAAGAACGGATTCAAGTTGACGCTGCGGGGCTACGACCCCGAGACCGACTACTATACGCTCACTCACCAGGCCCTGGCGCGCCGGACCGAACGGATGGAACCGGCCCAGAGTTTGATTCTGCTAAAGCCCACGCTGACGATTCCGCACGGCGGTGGACGGCGTTTTCTGGTGGACTCACCCGAGTATCGGGTGATTTCCGGCTGGATTGCGCAGGGAATGCCCGCGCCTCAGGATTCGGACGCGCGCGTAACAGCCATACAAGTGCTGCCGCGCGAAGCTTCGCTGCGCCCCGGCGGCGAGCAGCAGTTACTGGTCACGGCGTTGTTTTCCGACGGCCGTACGGAGGATGTGACTCGCTGGGCTAAGTATGACAGCGGCGACGAAGGCGTAGCGACGGTCGACAATCAGGGTCATGTGCTGATGCACAGCTTTGGCGAGGCCCCGGTTACGGTCTGGTATCAGAGCCACGTCACTTTTTCGCGGCTGCGAATTCCCTACCCCTATCATCTTCAGGAGGCGGTGTTCAAGCACGCGGCGCGACATAACTACATTGACGATGCCATCCTGAAACACCTGGAAGCACTGCATATTCCGCCGTCGCCTCCAGCGAGCGATTCGGAATTTATTCGCAGAGCTTATTTGGATGCGGCCGGTATTCTGCCCAAGGCCGCCGAGGTGAAAGCGTTTCTGAACGATTCATCTCCCGATAAGCGGAACCGTTTGATCGATGCATTGATGAAGCGGCCTGAATTTGTGGATTATTGGGCGTACAAGTGGTCGGATCTGCTACTGGTGTCGAGCAACCGTCTTTCGAACGAGGAGATGTGGAGCTATTACAACTGGATTCACGATAACGTGGCGCATGATAAGCCGTGGAACCAGTTTGTGTACCAGATCGTCACGGCGACCGGAAACACCGTTCGGAACGGCGCGGCCAACTACTGGGTCATTCATCGCGATCCGCTGGATACTTCCGAGAACATGGCGCAAGCATTTCTGGGCATAACCATCACTTGCGCGCATTGCCACAATCATCCGTTGGCCAAGTGGACGCAGAAAGACTACTACGGTATGGCGAACCTGTTTGCGCGAGTTCGGCTGAAGACTTTCTCGCCGAGCGGGGCGCGGCCTGGAGTCGGTCCGCTTTTCAATAACGTCACAGTCTATTCGGCTCCTACCGGGGAGTTCACCGATGATCGCTTCATGACCGTGCTGGCGCCGAAACCGCTAGACGCCAAAGCTCTTCCGGAAGCGATACCCGGCGACACGCGGGTATATTTTGCGAAGTGGCTTGCTTCGCCGGACAATCCGTTTTTCGCGCGTAATATCGTAAACCGGCTTTGGCGGAATTTCATGGGACGGGGGCTGATCGAGCCGGTCGACGATCTTCGCGCCACCAACCCGGCGACTAATGACGAGCTACCCGACGAACTGGTGAAGGATTTTACCGCTCACCATTTCGACATCGATTACATGATTCGGACGATCATGCAATCGGCCACATACCAGGCTTCCTCGGAACCACTCAAGGAAAACGCAGCGGACGATAAGTACGGCTCGCATTATCTGATCAAACGGCTTCCGGCGGAGGTGCTGTTAGACGCCTACTCGCAAGTGACGCAGGAGCCGGAGAAGTTTGCCGGCTATCCCGCCGGCACGCGCGCCCTCCAATTGCCCGACACCGCGGTGAAGTCTTATTTCTTGGATGCCTTCGGGCGGCCCGCACGGCAACAGACGCGAGAAAGCGAGCGGACTTCGGTGCCTACGATCACACAAGCGCTGCACATCATCAACGGCGACACGCTCAACAACAAGGTACGCGCGCCTGATAACTCGATCGACACGATGCTTAAGCGGGGTCTTTCCGACGAACAGATCGTCAACGACCTCTATTTCGCGTCCTTCAGCCATTACCCGAAGGAGACAGAACGGGCTGCGCTGGTGAAGGCGCTGCGCTCCGCCGAACAACAAAAAGCGGCGGGAGCCGATAACCCTCGCCGCGACGCGCTGAACGACATGCTGTGGGCCATGCTAACTAGCGAGGCCTTCATGTTCAACCACTAAGGTGGTGTTGGATTTCATGCGAACCACTATCCAACACGCCATCCTCGCAAGTCTCGGCGCGGCTCTCCTGGCACAGCAGGTTCATGCGGCTGCGGCGCCTGGTTTCAGCTCGGACATCGCGCCGATTTTGCAAAAGAACTGCCTTGCCTGCCACTCGAGCGCGTCCAAGATGGGCGGACTTGTGATGGATAAGTACGATCTGCTGATGAAAGGGGGCGCGCATGGACCGGCCATCGTCCCCGGCAAATCAGATGAGAGCCGCTTGGTGATGATGCTGGAAGGAAAGATTCAGCCTCGCATGCCATTCGGAGGCGAACCGCTACCGGCCGGGGATATCGGGACCATCAAAGCATGGATCGATGCCGGCAGCGTGGGCCCATCCGCCGGCGAAGCATCCAAGGCTTTGGCGCCGCTGGCTATACCCGACATCAAACCGCAGGTTCCGGTCGTCTCACCCATCGCATCGTTGAAGTTTTCGCCCAATGGAAAGCTTCTCGCGGTAGGCGCTTACCGGGAAGTGCGGCTGATTGACCCTGCCACTAACAAGCTGCTTGCCACCCTTTCCGGTCCCGCGGATTATGTGCGCTCTATCGCTTTTAGCCCGGACGGAAAAATGCTCGCGGCGGGCGGCGGGCGGCCTCAACGCGACGGTGAAATCAAAATCTGGGACATTCCATCGCGCCAGCTTCTGAAGACCATGCAGGGCGGCAAGGATTGTATCTACTCGGTGGCGTGGAGCCCAGACGGTAAGCTGATCGCCTCGGGCAGCTACGACAAGATGGTGAAGCTGTGGGATGTGGTATCGGGAAAGGAAATTCGCAACCTTCAGGACCATATCGACGCCGTGTTCGCCGTTGCCTTCAGCCCCGATGGGAAGCGCCTTGCTTCGGCTTCGCAGGATAGGACAGTGAAGATCTGGGATGTCGCTTCCGGCCGGCGCTTGTATACCCTGGGCGATGCCTCGGACGGTCTGACGAGCATTGAGTATTCGCCAACAGGCGACCGCATTGCGGCGGCCGGCTACGACAAGACGATTTACGTCTGGCGGCTAGGCGATAGCGACGCCAAACTTATCCAATCGCTTATCGCGGACGAGGGCAGCATACTGGCGTTGATCTGGTCGCCGAACGGCAAGATGCTTGTCACGAGTTCTTCTGATGGCTCCATTCGTTTCCGCGACGCTGCCACGCTTGACCCACTGAAGGTCATCGATCACCAACCGGATTGGGTAGAGGCGTTGAGCATCAGTCCGGATGGAACCAAGCTCGCGGCGGGCCGTTACAACGGCAGTTTGACACTCTACGACACCAACATAGTGGGTTCCTCGCCGGGACAATTGAGGGCCGCCGCGCAAGGGCCGCACTGAGGGCAAAGACGGAAGGCACGGAGGTTTTGAATGAAGATCAGAATTCTGCTTACGAGCCTGCTGCTCACCTTGGGAGCTTCGCTCGCCGTGCCGGTGCGCGCGGACGAACAGATCATCCCACCGACCATTTCCAAAGTCTGGCCGGCCGGAATGCAACGCGGACGCACGGCCACATTTACAATTGACGGCCGCAGCCTCGCGGGAGCGAAGGGAGTTCTTTTCGACGCGCCCGGAATCACGGCGAAAATCTCGGATATTACCGTCGTGCCGGAAAAAATAACAGGCCCGCGCGCGGGCGTAGATCTGTCGGCCCAAGTGGCTCGCGGCACGAAAGCGACGGCCAAGCTCGAAGTTACGGTTGCCGAAACTGTGGAGCCGGGAATCCATCGTTTTCGGATTCAAACGCCGCTCGGGACATCGAATATGGGCGTGATGGCGATCGGATCGCTGCCGGAAATCGAAACGAAGGGGAAGCTGGAACACATCGAGTTACCGGCGACTCTGTTGGGGACGATTGCCGCACCGGGCGAGGCGCACGAATACCAGTTTCAGGGCAAAGCGGGTGAAGAATTGGTATTTCAGGTGGTTGCTTCGCGGATAGGCTCGAAACTTGAATCGCTGTTGGTGCTACGGGATTCTTCGGGCAAGCGATTAGTGGAAGCCGGCGAAAACGAGAATAGCCCAGATGCCGTGCTCAAGTATCGGCTTCGCGCACAGGGTGTCTATACGCTATCCATCTCCGATCGGGAAAAAAGCGGAGGAAAGGATGATTTCTATCGTCTGAATGCTGGGCCGCTCCCGTATATCACGGATGTCTTTCCGTTGGGCGTGCGCGCCGGCGAACCGTCGCATGTTTTGGTGAGCGGAGTAAATCTGGGAGGGGCTCATTCGGTAGAGGTCCATCCGCCAAAATGGGCCGATGGGTGGACCACGTTTCCGCTCGAGATAAAGGGCAAGACGACGCCGCTGAATCAGGTAATGCTCGCGACCGGAAACGAACCCGAGATGCTCGAGCGGGAGCCCAACAATACGCCCGCGCAGGCGGAGGCGATTTCGCTGCCAGTAACCATCAATGGCCATATCGATCCGGGCACGAAAATCGGCGGGAAACCCGATGAGGATTATTTCCGATTTCACGCGAAGAAGGGCCAGCGTCTGGGAATTCACGTGGCCGCCGCCAGGCTAGATTCGCCGCTTGATTCGGTTATAGAGGTGCTCGACGCGCGAGGCAACCCGATTCCCCGCGCCACGGTTCGCTGCCAGAACCAAACGACGACTACTCTTTCCGACAGAGATTCGAGGACTACTGGCATGCGGCTCGTATCGACTTCCGGTCTGCACGAAGGGGATTACCTCATGATTGGCGATGAGCTCGACCGAATCGCCGTGATTCCGGACCAGCCTGATGCGGACATCGAGACGGAAGGAACGGACGGCATGCGCGTTGCTTTTCTGGGAACGTCACCGGACGTTCATGCCGTCAATACGCCGGCCTACCGGGCTGAGATTCTTCCGGCCAGCGCAACGTTTCCGCCGAACGGTCTACCGGTGTTTCACCTGACTTGGCGAAACGACGATGGTGGACCCGGATACGGCGCCGACTCTAAACTCGATTTTGTCGCACCGGAAGATGGCGATTACATTCTGCACCTCAAGGACGTTCGCGACCTCGACGGGCCGGATTATGCGTACCGTTTGACGATTCGAGATGCGAGTCCGGACTTTCGTCTGGAAGCGAATCCAGATAACCCGAACATCCCACGCGGAGGATCGATTCCGATCACAGTCCGGGCCGACCGGCTGCCCGGTTATGAAGGCCCGATCGCGATTCAGGTACAGGGCCTGCCCGCTGGTGTGACGGCGGCTGAGGCGACAATTCCGGCGGGACAAACTTCAACAGTGGTGGTTCTTTCCGCAGGACCAAGCGCCGCTACCGGAGCGCTTCCTTCGGCCATAAAGATCTTAGGACGCGCGCGCGTAGACGGACACGATCTAGTCAGGGAAGCGAACGCGGATGCGCCGTTGCAGCTCGCCTCTGTAATTCCTCCGCCCGATGTATTGGTAACGGCGGAGCCCGCTCAGCTTGCGCTTCAGCCGGGCAAGTCGATCACCGTCACCCTTCACGTTCAGCGGCAGAATGGCTTTAAGGGCCGCGTGCCCTGTACGGTCGAAAATCTCCCGCCCGGCGTTCGAGTGGTGAATGTGGGTTTGAACGGCGTGCTTGTGACGGAGGCCCAATCGAGCCGCACATTTACTCTACATGCGGAAGACTGGGCGAAACCGATAACGCAGCCAGTCTACGTGGTGGGCAGGGTTGAGTCGAATTCTCCTACCATGCACCCCTCAGCCCCACTTACGCTTGAGGTCGCCAAGTAAGGACCGTTATTGTCCGGAGATCGGCAAAGGAGAAAGGACCGCTGAAGGCAAAGGGACATTCAGATAACGGCGAGAGTGGGCGCGATGTGCGCATATCAATCTCACCCAGATTTAGTCCCTTGGTCACGCCTGGGCCCCAATAAAGAAAGAGGCTTGCAGCTCAGGGCGGTCAGGCGAATGGCCGTGATTGCCCGGGCTGCGCCTGAACCACCGAGGAA
>DASYAX010000391.1:0-21929 GCA_036501045.1 Bryobacteraceae bacterium | reverse complement strand
TAGCCGCCGGCCGGACGCTCGACGTGGCCTCCGAACTTATAGCGCATGGCCGACAGTACTTTCTCCGCGAAGGTGTGTTCCCGGCGTGACCGGAAGCGAGTGAATAGCGCGGAAGCCAAGACTTCCACCGGAACCGCCTGTTCAATCGCGGCGTTGATGGTCCAACGGCCTTCGCCGGAATCTTCCACAAAACCGCTGTAATTGGAGAGATCGGGATTCTCAGCCAAAGCCATGGCGGTCAAATCGAGCAGCCAGGAGCCGATCACGCTGCCGCGCCGCCACAACTCGGCGACGTCGGCGACATTCAACTTGAACCGTTCGTTCTCCGGCAGATCTTTCGAGTCTTTGTGCTGCAGAATTTCGAAACCCTCGGCGTAGGCTTGCATGACGCCGTATTCGATGCCATTGTGCACCATCTTGACGAAGTGCCCGGAGCCCGGCGGTCCGGTGCGCAAGTATCCTTGTTCGGCCGTACCCGCGATTTTTTCGCGGCCGGGCGTGTGGTCGATCGTGCCGATGCCTGGAGCAAGCGTTTTGAAGATGGGCTCCAGTTGTTTGAAAACATCCTCTTCGGCTCCGACCATCAAACAATAGCCACGCTCCACTCCCCACACTCCGCCGCTGGTGCCGGCGTCCATGTAACGAATGCCTCTCTTTTTGAACTCGGCGGCGCGGCGGATATCGTCTTTATAAAAGCTGTTTCCGCCATCGATGATGGTGTCGCCCGCCTCCATGGCGGCGGCGAGCGTTTGCACGGTGCTTTCGGTGGCTTTTCCGGCCGGAACCATTACCCAAACAGCGCGCGGTTTGGGCAGCTTCTTCACGAGGTCTTCGAGTGATTTCGCCCCGTCTACCCCTTCGTCAACGAGCTTTTTCACGTTATCGGGATTTAGATCGAATACCGCGCATTTGTGGCCGCCCTTTTCTAATCTCCGCACCATGTTCGCACCCATACGCCCGAGACCTACCAAGCCAAGTTGCATTGTTTCTCCTCGATAAATCAGAAAATCCGTTGTGACACCTGATAGGTTACTTCTTTGCGCCACAATCAAATGAGATCGAATCGAGTGCGCCCCGTTTCAAGGCCGGTTTTCGCGCTTGCCCTCGGGCTCGCCATGCTCGCGGCCGCCTGCAATCGTAAACACGTGACCACGGTGGCCATGATTCCCAAAGCCAGCGCGGACATTTTCTGGCAGAGCGTTCACGCGGGCGCGGTAAAGAGTTCCTGGGAAAACAACGTGAAGCTTGTTTGGGACGGGCCGGCCAATGAGACGGATATCGCCACCGAGATGCAGATTGTGGAAACGATGATCAACCGGCGGGTGGATGCGATCGCTTTGGCGCCCTCGGACAAATCGGCCTTCAAGATTGTGGTAGACCGCGCCTACAAGGCGCGCATTCCGGTGATCATCTTCGATTCGGCCATTGACACCGATAAATACGCCACGTTTGTAGCCACAGACAATTATCTGGGCGGGCAAATGGGCGCGGACCGGTTGGGTCAGATTTTGCGCGGGAAAGGCAAGATCGTCATGGTGAAAACGGTTCCCGGCGGCGCTTCGACGACGGCCCGGGAAGACGGATTTAGAGACGAATTGAAAGCGAAGTTCCCAGCAGTCCAGATTCTGGACGAGCGCTATGGCATGGCGAGCATCGCCCAATCGCTCACAGTCACAGAAAATATGCTTACCGCGCACCCCGATCTGGATGGAATATTTTGTTCGAATGAATCCGGCAGCTCCGGCGCCGCGCAGGCACTGAAAGCCCGCAGCAGCAAGATTAAACTAGTGGGTTTCGATTCGAGCCCGATGCTCATTGACCTGCTGGAGGCCGGATGGATCAACACGCTGGTAATTCAAGATCCGTTCAAGATGGGTGAGACCGCGTTCGATGAAGCGGTTAAAGCGATAAGGGGAGAGAAAACTCCGAAGAAAATCGCTCTCCCACCGCGGTTGGTCGATTTAGGTAACCTTCATGAGCCCGCTATACAAGCGCAACTGAAGCCCGATCTGAAGAAGTATCTTCCCTCGTCCGGTTTTTAGTGACGATAAGAGGCCGAGAGTATGTCGCCGACTTGCGGCGTCGAGCTGGCGCCCGAGAACGTGATGGCCGATCCACTCAACGTGTAGTCTCCATTTTGGGTTAGCAGCACGCCGTTCTTATAAAGTTTCAGGCTGGCAGCCGGGCTCGGGGCCGCCCCCAGCGTAAATGCCAGATTCGTGCCATTGATCGTTCCCGACGGAACTTCCGCGTCGGCAAAAGCCCCCGCCGCGCCGGTTCCGGCAATCCGGTAATAGGCTTCCATAACATCTCCCAGCTCCGGCGTGCTGGACGCCGAGAAGGTAATCGACGCACCGTTCAAAGTGAAATCGACGCCGCTCGTTTTCTCAAGGCCATTCAGGTACAGGGACAGGCTAGCCGAAGGTGCGGGCGCGTGCGCAAGAGTAAACGTTTCGTTCGTACCGTCGATTGTGCCGGCCGGATCTTCGGCATCCACGAAGACGGCATCGGAACCGGATGCAGTCAGCGAATTGACCGTCGATATCAGACCGTTGACCGTGTTGGTGAGATTCGTGACTGTTGACGTGAGGTCCGTTAGGGAAGCGCTGTTTCCGCTTACCACCGGGCTGAGCGCATTGATTTGAGAGGTAAGCGATGTAAGCGAGCTATTGATGGTGCTCAAATCTGCGCTCAAGCTGGTTACGTCATTGATGGAAATCGGCAGTGTCGCAAACTGGCCGCCGCTGCCGGTTCCGCCGGAGCTCGTCCCGCCCGATTGGCGAACCTGGCTCAAAGTAAGTGGCGTCGCGCTGGGAGGCACCTGCCAAATCTCGCTCCAAGTTACTGTCCCATCGCTGCTGGTATAAACGACCTGATAATAAGTGCCGGGAGCCGCCGTAGTAGTGGGAACCAGCAGAACCGAGAGCGCGCCGTTGTAGACGCGCGCCGTAGAACTGAGTCCCGTGATTGGACTGACACCCGATCCTGCATAACCGTTCCAGGTAATCACGACCGTGCCGTTAAACGGTGTCCCGTTCGGATTGGTGATGCTGTCCAAAACCTCAGTCAAATTGGTCTGCGCTGGCGCGCAACCAAGAAAAAGCGTGGTGCACAGTATGGTCGCCAGGAGCGAATGCCGGAGTTTAAGCATGATGCCTCAAATGAAGAGTCGCCGTATTGGTACGGGCGACTAGAGTGCACCACGCACGTTTAGTCGAATGGGTCGGGCGCATGGCTGGAGGACGCCACCTTGGCGGGACTAAGCTCTTGATATGGGAAGGGTTATAAAAACTGAGGGGAAAGTGCCGAAAGCTGTGACCGGCTAAGCCTGAATCCGCTCCGCCCCGAAGTAAGGCTGTAGCGCGTTGGGCACCAGCACGCTACCATCCGGCTGTTGGAAATTCTCGACGATGGCGACCCAGGTGCGCCCCACGGCCAATCCGCTGCCGTTCAAGGTGTGGACGAAATCAGCCTTCTCCTTACCGCTCTTGGCGCGAATTTGCGCGCGCCGCGCTTGAAAGGCCTCGAAATTCGAACAGGACGAGATCTCTTTGTAGGCGTTTTGGCCGGGCAGCCACACTTCGATGTCGTAGGTCTTGGCAGCGCTGAAGCCGGTATCGCCGGTACACAAGACCATCGTGCGGTAAGGAAGTTCGAGCCGCTCGAGAACCTCTTCGGCATCCCGCGTGAGTTTCTCATGCGCCTCGTTGCTCTGCTCGGGGCGGGTAAATTTGACCAGTTCTACCTTCTGAAACTGATGCTGCCGAATGATGCCGCGTACGTCGCGGCCATAGGAACCGGCTTCGCTGCGAAAACAAGGCGTATAGGCGCAGAGCGAAATCGGCAGATCGCCCGCGGGCAATGTTTCGTCGCGAAACAGGTTGGTAACGGGCACCTCCGCAGTGGGCGTAAGCCATAGATCGCGCCCTTCGCAGCGAAATAAATCTTCTGCGAATTTTGGCAGGTTCCCGGTGCCGTATAGACTCGCGGAGTTGATCAGAAAGGGGGGCAGCACCTCGCGATAGCCATGCTCCTTCGTATGGAGATCGAGCATGAAATTGATTAGCGCCCGCTCTAAACGGGCACCGGCGCCCCAATAGACGGTGAAGCGCGCGCCGGCGACCTTCGCGGCGCGTTCGAGATCGAGTATGCCCAGCTCCGGACCCAGGTCCCAATGGGCTTTCGGGGTAAAGGCAAATTCGCGGGGCTTTCCCCAACGGCGCACTTCAACGTTATCGTGCTCGCTTGTACCGATGGGCACGCTTTCCTGAGGAAGGTTGGGAACGCGAGAGAGAAAATCGCGAAATTCAACGTCGAGCCGGCTGGCTTTCTCTTCCAAAACGGAAACCCGCTCGCCCATAGCGCGAACCTTCTGCTGCTGCTCGCTGGTATCGACGCCTTCTTTGCGAAGCTTGCCAATTTCGACAGTCGCCTGGTTGCGCGAGGCGTTGATTTGCTCGCTCTCGGTCAGGCATTGGCGCCTTTGCCGGTCCAGTTCCTGGAACGCGGCTACGTCAAGCTGAAAACCGCGCGAAGCCAGGCGGACGTGGATTTGTTCTAGATTGTTACGGAAGTAATTGAGATCGTGCATCCGCTGATCGCTAGCGGCGATCCGCGAGCGGCACCCACGGTTGACCGTCCGCTTGGCCTGTGTAGTCAGCCCTCGGCCGGATCAGCCGGTTATTCCTGTATTGCTCCAAAATATGGGCGGTCCAGCCGGACATGCGGCTCACGGCGAAAATCGGTGTAAACAAATCGACCGGAATGCCCAGCGAATAGTAAGTGGAGGCGGAATAGAAATCTACGTTGGCATTCAGCCCCTTGAGATCGCGAACAGTCTCTTCCACGCGCGTGGATTTTTCAAAAAGATCGGAGTGGCCTGTGCGTTTGGCGAGTTCCTCGCTCATTTTCTTCAAATGGATCGCTCTGGGGTCCACGACATGATAGACGCGATGCCCAAACCCCGGCACTTTGATCTTGTTTTGCAGGTCACTCTTTACTTTGGCGACAGCATCGTCGCTCGAATTCGCCTTGAGCAGCATTTGGATGACGGCCTCGTTCGCTCCGCCGTGCAGCGGTCCCCGCAGCGCTCCAATCGCCGAGGTAACGGAAGAATAAATATCAGACAGCGTGGCCGCGGTCACGCGCGCGGCGAAAGTGGACGCATTCAGCTCGTGGTCGGCGTGCAAAATCAACGCTACGTCGAAGACACGCTCCATCACGTCATCGGGCTTTTTGCCAGTGAGCGTGTAGAGAAAATTCCCCGCGTAACTGAGCGAGGCATCTCCTGGAATAACCGGCTTACCGTTGCGGAGCTGCTCGAACGAGGTCACTATGGTTGATACGCGCGCCATCAAACTTACCGCTTTCCGGGCGTTCGCCTCAGGCGACATATCGAGGGCTGCCGGGTCGTACAGGCTAAGCATCGAAATGGCGGTTCGCAGCACATCCATGGGCGCGCTACCGGGAGGAACGCCCTTCAGAAACGCCGTCACTTCCGGCGGCAACTCGCGCGCGGCGACCAGAGACGATTTCAAATCAGCCAACTCGTTCCGGGCTGGCAGCTTGTCATTCCAAAGCAGGAAAATGACCTCTTCGAACGAAGCGTGATCCGCGAGTGTGTGGATGTTAAAGCCCGAGTAGCTTAGTACCCCCTCATCTCCATCGATGAAACAGATTTTCGATGAAGTCGCCACTATGCCTTCGAGACCTGCTCCTACGCTCACCATGAAAATTTGTTTCTCCCGTTTTGATTCTATATAACTCCCGTTTAATCGGACCTTCGAGCGATAATGCGGATGGGTGACGACGCCAGCACAATCCGCGCAGCTTTCCACGCTCAACCACTATTCGGGGAAGGTGGAGCTTGATCGCGAAACCCTTCTACGCGCCTTCCGGCTGATGTTTCTCTCGCGCTGCCTCGATGACCGGGAAGTGCTGCTGAAGCGCCAAAACCGGATCTTTTTCCAAGTGAGCGCGGCCGGACATGAGGCGGTGCAGGTAGCGGCGGGTCTGGTGCTCAAGCCAGGGCATGACTGGGCGGTCCCTTATTACCGCGACCGGGCACTGGTCTTGGCGCTGGGCGGCACGCCCGAGGACATGCTGCTGCAGGCGGTGGGCGCCGCCCGCGACCCCAATTCCGGCGGACGTCAGATGCCTTCGCATTGGTCTTCGCCATCTCTGCGCATTTTGGCCGGCTCTTCTCCCACCGGCTCGCAGTTTCTCCATGCGGTGGGCTGCGCGGATGCCAAGAGCTATCTGGCGCCGCACTCGGACGAAATTACGCTGGTCTGCGCGGGGGAAGGCGCCACCAGCGAAGGCGAGTTTTGGGAATGCCTCAACATCGCCTGCCTCGACCGTCTGCCGCTATTGATTCTGATCGAAGATAACGGCTACGCCATTTCAGTCCCGGTAGAGCGCCAGACGGCTGGCGGGAACATTGCGCGCTTGGTGGAAGGCTTTCCGGGATTGCTGCGGCTCGAGGTCGACGGCACGGATTTCGTCCAGTCCTATTCCACTTTGAAGCACGCCGCCGAGTATTGCCGAGCTGGCCGGGGACCTGCGCTGGTGCGTGCCTCGGTGATCCGGCCCTATTCGCATTCGCTCTCGGATGACGAAAAATTGTACAAACCGCAAGCCGAACGCGAGCGGGAGGCGGCGCGCGATCCGCTGGTTACTTTTCCCGAATTTCTCATCAGCGAGGGCCTGCTGAACCGGCATGGCGTGGAGCGCATGATGCGCGAGATTGACGTGGAAGTGCAGGAGCTCACGCAAAAAGTGCTGCGTGAAAGCCCGCCAGCGCCTGGTTCCATTTTCGATTTTCTGTATTCGGACAAGATCGACCCGCAGTCGGAACGCTTTGCCGTTGAGCCGCAGTTCGAAGGCGGCCCGCGTACCATGGTCGATTCCATCAATCGCACGCTAGCGGAAGAAATGCGCCGTGATTCGCACGTGATTGTCTTTGGCGAAGACGTGGCCGATTGCAGCCGCGAAGAATATTTACCTGAAGTGAAAGGCAAAGGCGGCGTGTTCAAAGCGACCGCTGGTTTGCAGCGCGAATTCGGGAGCAAACGCTGCTTCAACACGCCGATTGCTGAAGCGGGAATTGTTGGCCGCGCCATCGGCATGGCCGTTTGTGGTCTGAAGCCGGTTCCCGAAATCCAGTTCTTCGATTACATCTGGCCGGCGATGATGCAAATTCGCAGCGAGCTGGCGAATTTACGTTGGCGGTCGAACAACGGTTTCTCCTGCCCCATGGTGATTCGCGTGCCGATTGGCGGCTATCTGACCGGCGGCGCTATTTATCATAGCCAGTGCGGCGAGGTGACATTCACGCATATTCCGGGCCTGCGCGTGGTTTTCCCTTCGAATGCACTCGACGCGTGCGGACTTCTGCGGACTGCTATCCGCTGCGACGATCCGGTGCTTTTTCTGGAGCACAAGAAGTTATATCGCGAGCCGTACAATCGCTCCCCTCATCCGGGCGCGGAGTACACGATTCCATTCGGCAAAGCGAAGGCAGTGAAGCTCGGGCAGAATCTCACCATCGTCACGTATGGCGCATTGGTGCAGAAGTCGCTGCAGGCTGCACTGCAACTGGAACAGAAGTTCCGCGACGCATCCGTCGAGGTAATCGATTTGCGCAGCCTTTCGCCTTACGATTGGGAAGCCATCGCGGAGTCGGTCCGGAAAACGAGCCGGGTGCTGATCGCGCATGAGGACATGCTCTCGTTCGGTTACGGCGCGGAACTCGCGGCGCGCATTGCCGGCGAATTGTTCTCGGACCTGGATGCGCCGGTGGGGCGCGTGGCGGCGCTCGATACCTGGGTTGCCTACCATCCTCGGATGGAAGACGAGATTCTGCCGCAGGTGCAGGACATTATCCGCGAAGGCGAACGCCTGCTAGCTTTTTAGCTCTTCGCTCGTTAGCGCCTTCAGGACAAAGGCGCCCGCCAGCAGCGGAACGGTCACGAGCCACAGCACCTGCGTGTAAAGCCGATGATCTGACAAGTAACCGATGATGGGCGAAATAACGGTCTGCAAAACGCCGAAGGCGCACGTCAGGGCGGCAATCGCTACGCCCGAGCGTTTCGCGCCGTAAATATCGATCGGAAGCGCGTAAATATTGACGCTTCCCGCGAGCGCGAAAAAGAAGCTCAGCGAAATCAGCGCCGTTGCGGAAGCTGCGCCAGGCGCAAACGGCAGCAGCAGCGTCAGCAGCGAACCGGCAGCGCTGACCCAGACTGCTTTGCGGCGCGCCTCCATCGGTTTTACCGCTTTTCTGATCCAACGAAGCGATAGCCAACCGCCGAAAAATCCGCCCAGATTTGAGACCAGCGGCGGAATCCAAACATAACGCGCGGTCGATTCCAGACTGAGATGGTGAACGTGCGTGAGGTAGAGCGTGGTCCAATTCGACCAAAGCGAATAGCCGCCCATCCAGAGCACGTTTGCCGCGACTAACACGAGTAAATTGCGTTCCCGCAAGACAGCCAGCAAAGGCCGATCGTGCCGCTCTTGTTGCGATGCCAATTCGGTATCGCCGTAGCCCGGCGGGATGGCACGGCTTACCAATAGCCATACGGGTATCCACAGGAATCCGCACAAGCCGGTGACCAGGAACGGCAGCCGCCAGCCGCGCACCACGGCGACGCCGATACATAAGGAAGCGAGTGGCGCTGCCAGACTAAGTCCGATTTGATTGACGGCGGCTCCCAAGGCGCGTTCTTCCGGCTTCAGATAAATGCCATTGAGCTTGCCGACGGCCGGCACGCCTGCGGATTCACCAATCCCCAACGCCGTCCGGCAGAGCACTAATCCGCCGAGACTTCCCACCAGGCCGGTTCCGATCGCCGCAGTGGACCACCAGCTCACGGCCGCAGAAATGGCGCGATTCACGCCGAAGCGGTCGAGCAGCCACCCGGTGCCCAGGCTGCTAGCCGCATAGGCGATGGAGAAGGCTGATATCAGAACCCCGAACGCGGTTTGGTTCAGGTGGAATTCGATCATAATCAGCGGCGCCAGGGTGTTCAGCAAAGACCGGTCGAGATAGTTCAAGGTCGATGAGACTACGAAAACACTTACCGCAACCCAGCGAAGAGAGAAACTAGAAGACATGAGCGTCAATGTCCATCATGAAGCAGGACGATAAATTAGGCCGGCGCAGTCTGCTGCGAACAGCCGTCGGACTCGCGAGCCTGGACGTTTTTGGGCCAGAGAACGCCGCCGCGAACGAGAAAGCTCACGGCAGCGTCACCGATGTAGGCGGCATTCGCGTGGGTCACTTCACCGACACACGTCGTCCCACCGGATGTACCGTCATGCTGTTCGAAAACGGAGCAGTGGCCGGGGTAGATGTGCGTGGTTCCGCGCCCGGCACTCGCGAGACCGATCTTCTGAATCCCATCGATACCGTGCAAAAGATCAATGCGCTGATGCTGACGGGCGGCAGCGCGTTTGGCCTCGATGCCGCTGGCGGCGTTATGCGTTACCTGGAAGAAAACAAAATGGGCTTCCGCATTGGGCCTATTGTCGTTCCGATCGTGCCCGCCGCTGTGTTGTTCGATTTGGGGGTGGGCGATCCGAAAATTCGTCCTGATGAGCACTCCGGCTATGCGGCCTGCGAGGCGGCTTCGAACGCACCGCCTCGTGAGGGGAACGTGGGCGCCGGTGCAGGCGCAACGGTCGGGAAAATGTTTGGCATGCAAGCCGCCATGAAATCCGGCATCGGCAGTGCAAGCATTCGCGTGGGATCGTCCGGACTGGTGGTAGGAGCGATCGTGGCAGTAAATGCGGTGGGCGATGTACGCAGCCGCGAAAGTGGAAAGATTCTGGCCGGCGCCCGCGCCGCGGATGGCCAGGGATTTCTCGACAGCATGTCCGAAATCATCAACGGCGCAACACTTAAGGAACTTTTCGGCGCCAAGGCGGGAGGTAATTCGAACATCGGTATCGTGGTCACCAATGCGGCGCTGAACAAGGACCAAGCTACCAAGATTGCGCAGATGGCGCATGATGGCTTGGCGCGCACCATCAATCCGATTCACACCGCCTACGACGGCGATACGATCTTCGCGGCGGCCACCGGCACCGCGGCGGAAAGGGCCGATGTCACTACCATCGGCTCGATCGGCGCCGAAGCCGTGGCGCGCGCGGTAAATCGCGCCGTTCTCACCGCGCATGGCATTCCAGGCCTGCCGGCGCATCGCGATCTTTCCTGGATATCGAAATAGAACGTACTACCAGCGAAAGGCGCGCGTGAGCATGCTGTCGGAATCTATCTCGATGGTTTCTTCGTGTCGTCGCGAGCCATCCGACAACACCAAATGGTGCGGTCCGGTGGGTAAGTGCAGCGTCACCGGAGTGTGGCCGTACGCGGCACCGTCCACCGAAACGCTAACGCCGGTTGGCTGCGAAGTCACAACCAACACACCCGAGCTCTTTGAGAGTGGGACAAACACGCCCGCGTCCGCAGGTACCTGAAAAATCTTTCGGGCGACCTCGTACCCGCTGAGTACGGCTGTCAGGGTGTGCCGCCCGGCCCTCAAATTGAGAGCGCAGGGAGCAGTGCAAGCCGAATCGATCCCTCCGTCCACCCGGACAGTAGCACCCGGCGGATCGCTTACGAGCTCGACATCCGACATCGTGTTGGCGGCGGCGCTTTCACCGACTGCGCCACGATCGGGAACGTGCGCGGGCGCCGGTGAGCTGGCCGGCGGATTTTCAGCGGGCTTACTTTGCGCCGCTTGATTGGGCGAGTTCTGTTGCTGAGGCTGGGACGCGGGCGGCGGCGCAGCCGGCAGCGCACTGAGATCGGCGGGCGGTGGCGCGCTTGGCCGAACCGTCTTCAAATCTTCCGGCGGCGGCGAGGCGGGGCTCGTTCTCGGGTCTGCCACCTGCACCGGCACGCTGGGGCCGGAGTTCCAGCGCACGATAAAAATGACCATTCCGGCAACCGCCAGAAACAGCGCCAGAATCAGCCCGAGCCGCCGGAAGATTGGGGTTTCCTCGCGAAGCTTTGTCCGTTCTCCTCGCCGGCCGGTGTCATAGGTGTTTAGAAATTCGGCAGCCGCCACCCGCGCAGCGGCCGTCTCCTTCGCGTCAAGCCCACTGGCTTTTTCGGAAACCGGTACGGCCGCCACAGGCGGCGTCCACTCCGGACATTCGCCCAGGGCGATGGTCAATGCCCCGATGAAGTCACAACACGAAGAGAAGCGGGCTTCCGGCTGCTTCGCCAGCGCTCGTTCCCCCACCACTTTGTTAACGGTTTCGTTCAGCGCGCGATTGGCGTGATGCAGCGGCTGCGGATTCTGTTTGCAGATCAGGTAAAAAAGCGCCGGCAGGCTTTCGGCGCTGAACGGCTTCGCGCCACAGAGCAGCTCATAAACCAGCACGCCCAGTGAAAATTGATCCGAAGCTCCGGTCACTTCCAGGCCATGTATTTGTTCCGGCGACATGTAATTGGGTGTGCCAATTACCCCTGGGTTGCCTACCGTCACTTCGTTCGAAAGAAATTTGGCAACGCCGAAATCGGCGATCTTAGCGAGTGGATCGGCGTCCGGCCGCTTTCCGGAGATGATGATGTTGGCGGGTTTGATGTCTCGATGTATGATGCCTTTGCGATGCGCGTAATCGAGCGCCTCCGCTATCTGCCGCAGGAACTGCAGCAGCGCCTGGCGATCGGGAAGCGTACCGCGGCGCTGCATCTCCGCGAGTGAAGCTCCGTCCACGAACTCCATCGCGATGTATTCGAAATCCCCGCTTTCGAAAACGTCATAGATGGTGACAATGTTGGGATGCGAGAGCGTTCCGGCCGATCGCGCTTCGCGCAGCAGCTTCTCCCGGACGGCTTCTTTCTCCTGTGGATCTGAAAAATTACCGAGCCGGATAGACTTGATCGCCACTGTCCGGCCGATGGCCGGATCGAGCGCCCGATAAACCACGCCAGTGGCGCCGCGCCCCAGTTCTTCGAGGATCTGATAGCGCCCAATCTGCTCCACTTGTCTTCAGTATAGCCGCCGGTTTGCGTGTCAAGCCTTGTGAAGTACTTCAAAATAAAAGCCTGGCTCAGCCCATCGCGTGCCCTGCGGCTTCCCTTGTTAGGATGAGTTAAACCCCATGATCCCTGAGGTTGTTCCAGAAGGACTCACCTTCGACGATGTCGTCCTGCAGCCAGCCCACAGCCAGGTGACGCCAGCCGAAGCGGATACCACCACCCGGCTCACGCCAAAAATCGAGCTGAAAATTCCGATCATCAGCTCCGCCATGGATACCGTCACCGAATCGCACATGGCCATCGCTTTGGCGCAGCAGGGCGGCATCGGCATCATCCATCGCAACATGACCATCGAGCGGCAGGCCGAAGAGGTCGATCGTGTCAAGCGCAGTGAAAGCGGGATGATTGTCGATCCGGTGACCATTGAGCCGGAGCGCAAAATTTCGGAAGCACTCGAGCTGATGAGCCGCTACCGCATCTCCGGCGTGCCGGTAACAAAGAATGGCAAGCTGGTGGGAATTCTCACCAATCGCGATCTGCGCTTTGAAACGCGCTATGACTTGCCGATCTCGGAAGTGATGACGAAAGAGAATCTCATCACCGTGGCGGTAGGCACTACGCTCGAGGAGGCTGAAAAAATCCTCCACAAGCACCGTGTCGAAAAGCTGCTGGTAGTGGATGCGCATTTTGTCCTAAAGGGTCTGATTACCGTCAAAGACATTCAGAAAAAGCTCAAATACCCGAATGCGGCGAAGGATTCGCAGGGCCGTTTGCGGGTGGCGGCGGCTCTGGGGGCGACCGGCGATTTTCTGGAGCGCGCGCAAGAGCTCGTGCGCCGAAAGGTGGACGTGCTGGCGGTGGATTCGGCGCACGGACATAGCCAGCGCGTCATGGACGCCATCAAAGAGCTGAAGCGGAAGATTCCGGAAGTGGAAGTGCTCGCCGGCAACGTCGCTTCTTATGAAGGCGCGCGCGATTTAATTTCGCTGGGCGTGGACGGCATCAAGGTAGGAATCGGACCGGGGTCCATCTGCACCACGCGAGTGGTTAGCGGAGCGGGAGTGCCGCAGATCACCGCCATCGCCGAGTGTTCCAAGGCGACGCGCAACAGCGGCGTGCCGCTGATTGCCGATGGCGGCGTGAAGTATTCGGGCGACATCACGAAGGCCATTGCGGCGGGCGCGGATTCTGTGATGATCGGCAGTTTGTTGGCGGGTACCGACGAAAGCCCGGGCGAGACCATTCTCTATCAGGGCCGGACGTTCAAAAGCTATCGGGGTATGGGTTCCATGGGCGCGATGCCGCAGGGCGGCGCCGAGCGCTACTCTCAATCCGAGAATGGGAAGCTCGTGCCCGAAGGGATTGAGGGCCGCGTCCCTTACAAAGGACCGCTGGCCGACCTCAGCTACCAATTAGTGGGCGGCCTGCGCGCCGGAATGGGTTATTGCGGTTGCCGCACCATCAGTGAGCTGCAGCAACGCGGGCGCTTCCTCCGCGTGACCGTCGCGGGCCTGCGCGAAAGCCACGTCCACGATGTCATCATCACGAAGGAAGCTCCGAATTACCGCTTGGAGTAGCGCGGGCGCGCTAGCTCGCGAGAGCTAGCGGCCGCACATTAATTCCCGGAATGACGAGCGAGAGCACTTCCTCGACTCGATCGACGAAGTGAAACTGCATTTCCTGACGGACGTGCTCCGGCAGGTCGCGCAAGTCTTTCTTATTGCCCTGCGGCAACACAACGCGGTGAATGCCCGAGCGCCGAGCGGCGAGAACCTTTTCTTTGACACCGCCGATGGGCAGCACCAAGCCGGCCAAAGTGACTTCGCCCGTCATCGCGATATCGTTGCGCGCCGGGAGCCCGGTATAGAGGGAAGCCATGGCGCTGGTCATGGTTACACCGGCCGACGGCCCATCTTTGGGAATGGCGCCCGCCGGTACGTGCACGTGCACGCCGTTATTTTTTATGGTTTCCGGATCCACGCCGAGATCGGCCGCATGCGCCCAGATATAACTCTGCGCGATCTTCGCCGATTCCTGCATCACCTCACCGAGGTGACCAGTCAAGGTCAAACCCTTGCCGTTCGGCAGCAGCGTGCTCTCGATATAGAGAACGTCGCCGCCCGCTTCCGTCCATGCCAGTCCCGTGACCACACCTGCGGGTACAGTTTTCCGCATCTGCTCCGGCAGGAAGAACTCCGGCCCCAGCAAATCGCTCAAAACCTCGCTATCCACCAGCGCCTTTTCCGATTGACCCTCGGCGAAGCGTAAGGTCACCTTGCGAGTCACGCGCGCAATGGCGCGCTCCAGTTGCCGCAATCCCGCCTCCCGCGTGTAGCCGCGTATAATCGAGTGCAAACCGTCGGCGGTAAACTCGATCTGTTCGTCCGTCAATCCGGTGGCCTTCAGTTGCTTCGGAATCAGGTAACGCCGCGCAATTTGTTCTTTCTCTTCTTCGCTGTATCCCGAAAGCCGCAGGATCTCCATGCGGTCGAGTAGCGGCTGCGGAATCGTATCGAGCGAATTCGCCGTCGTGATGAACAGGATTTTCGACAAATCGAAAGCCAGATCCAGATAATTGTCGCGGAACGTTTTGTTCTGCTCCGGATCGAGAACTTCGAGCAAAGCGGCCGAAGGGTCGCCCCGGAAATCGCGCCCGAGCTTGTCCACTTCATCCAGCAACAACACAGGATTGAGCGCACCCGCGCGCCGCACCGCCTGGATGAGCCTACCGGCCATCGCGCCGATATAGGTTCTGCGGTGTCCGCGCAGCTCTGCCTCGTCGTGCAGGCCGCCCAGGCTGAAGCGTTCGAATTTTCGACCCACCGCCCGCGCGATCGATTGCCCAAGCGACGTTTTGCCGACGCCCGGCGCGCCGACAAAGCACAGAATCGGCGCTTTCGCATCGGGATTCCGCTTCAGCACGCTGAGATGCTCCAAAATCCGCTCTTTCACTTCCTTCAAACCGAAGTGATCGTCGTCCAATACGTGCCGCGCGTGCGCGATATCCAGATTGTCTTCCGTGGTCGTGTTCCACGGCAAATCGAGCACGAATTCCAAGTACGTACGCGTGACTTGGTAGTCGGGCGCTCCGGCCGGCAGCCGCTCCAAACGACCCAGCTCCCGTTCAAACTCTTTCTTGGCTTCTTCTGGCAGGTTCGCTTTTTCGAAGCGCTCCCGCAGCAGGTCGACCTCTGCTTTATCGCCGTCCTTGTCGCCCAGCTCCTGCTGAATGGCGCGGAGTTGCTGGCGCAAGAGGTACTCGCGCTGCTCCTTTGTCATTTCATCCCGGGCGGTGGAGGCGATCTTCTGCCGCAGCTCCAAAACCTGCAGTTCATGCGCGAGATAGGAGTGAATCAGCCGTAAAGCGTCCACCCGCGTGTCCGCTTCGAGCAGCTTCTGTTCGCGTGTCACATCCAAACTGAACACGCTCGCCAATAGATATGCCAAAGCCAACGGATCTTCGCTGCCCGCCAACATACGCGTCAGTTCGGGCGCCGATTGCGGCTGCGCCAAAGCGATTGCCTTGGCAGCCAGATCGAGCAACGCGCCGGATAACGCCTCTACTTCCGAGCCGCCGTCCTCGGGCGCAGGTAGCACACGATATTTCGCGTTGAGGTACAGCTCGTCGCTCTCGAGCTTTACCACCACTACACGCTCGACGCCGAGAACCAAAATTTCCATCATGCCGTCATTCCGGCGCGATGACTTGCGGATGACCGCTTTGGTCCCGATGGTGTAAAGATCGTCCTGCTGCGGCGCGTCTACTTGTGCGTCGCGTTGGGCGATCAGAATGATTTCCTTCTCTTCGGTGTTCAACGCCGCTTCAACAGCCTTCGCGGAGCTTTCGCGCCCGACGGAAAGCGGCAACAACAATCCCGGAAACAGGATGGTGTTCTTTAAGGGCAACGCCGGTAGAACCTGAAACTCACTAGCTGGAGTGTGCGTGTTTGCCATTTGCTTTTCTCTATCCTTTCGATGCGCGGGCACAGCCAGAAGCTGCGATTCCTTGCGCGCCGCGTACTCAACTATTTAGACCGACAAAAAAACCCGGGGAGGAGATCTTCCTCCCCGGGCAACTCAGGATGGTGTTGTCAGAATGGTGTTATCTAATTACTTAGGTTGGACGACCGTAAAGCCGGTGTGTCCATTTGCGCTGTAGGTAATCAGCACTGGTTTGCCTTGGGCTTCCGCCATGAGCCGCTTGAAATCCTGCACGTTATTGACAGGTTTGCGATCAATGGCGGTGATGACCAATCCGCGAGCCAGGTTGTCGGCCGCGGGGCTGGAGGCGTCCACGCTATCGACGACCACGCCATGGAGGCTGGCGGGCGCCCCGACTTGCTGGGCAAGATCGGATGTCAGGGTTTCCACGCTGATCCCGCGCGAGGATACGTTACCGGTCGAGCCGTTATCATTGTCCGCCGATCCGTTATCGCCCTGATCGTTGGTTTTCTCCCAGTCGACACCTCCCGGCCGCTGTCCGAGGGTCACTTTGACCGTCATTGGCTGGTTATTGCGGACGATGTCCAGTGTTACGGTGCTTCCGGGCTGCTTGGCGATCACGTCCATCGTCGCGTCGTCAGAACCTACGACCGGCTTGCCATCGATCGAGGTGATCACATCACCGGATTTCAAGCCGGCCTTGGCGCCCGGAGCGTCCGGGCTTACGTCGTTTATGACCGCGCCGTGAGGTTCTTTCAATCCAAACTGCGGGGCCTCCTCGCGAGTCACCGTGGTAAGCGTTACGCCCATATAGCCGCGCGAAACCTTGCCGTTCTTCATGAGCTGATCCAATACCTGCTTGGCCAGATTGGAAGGAACGGCAAAACCGATGCCGACATTGCCGGATTCTCCGCCAAAGCTGTTTCCATTGGTCAGAATCATGGTATTCATGCCGATCAGCTCACCGCGCGCATTGATCAATGCACCGCCGGAATTACCCGGATTGATGGCGGCATCGGTTTGAATGAAGTCCTGAATATGGGTCTGCCCTTCGAGATGCCGGCCTTTCGCGCTGACGATACCCATCGTTACGGTGTGATCCTGGCCGAATGGATCGCCGATGGCAAAGCAAAGGTCGCCCACTCGGGCCGAATCGGAGTTAGCAAACGGCAAAACCGGAAGGTCGTTTGCGCTGATCTTTACCACCGCCACGTCGGTCTGCGGGTCGGTTCCAATCACTTTCCCGGTAAAGTCACGTCCGTCCGATAGAGTGACCTTCAAGCTGGTCGCCTTATCCACCACGTGGTTGTTCGTCAGAATGTATCCGGTCGGAGTAACGAGCACGCCCGAGCCCAGCCCCTCTTCACGCTGGTCGCGCGGACGCATCTGTCCGTTGCCGCCGAAAAACTGGCGGAAAAACGGATCGGACATAAACGGATTGTTGCCTTGCGTCTGTTCCGATGCCTTGATCACCCGCGTCATGCTGATCTTCACCACTGCAGGGGAAGCCTTTTCGATGATGTCGGCGAACGAATTGGAAAGCTGACTCGCTCGCTGCGTGCTCGTATCCGCCCGAGCGACGGTGATCACCGGTGTATTATTGTGCGAGGCGACCGCGAATGCCGCGATCAGACCGCCGCCGATAGAAGCCGCCACCAGCGTCAAAATTGCTGTGGAGCGGCGAAATTGGACCACGTTTGCCATGTTCCTCTAAAATCCTTTCTTACTGCGGCTCACGATCTGGCACCGGGCCGCTCTCCTATACCCTTTGACGTTCTAAATCCAGATTCGATTTACAAACGGTGTTTTCACGATGCGACCGTTGCTGTCTCGGCCACCGGCGTGGCTTCGGCGCGGAAAGACAAGCCCGCGCCCGCGGCATCCATATCAATCCAGACGGTTTGCCCATCCCGTACTTGACCCGCGAGCAAACGCTTGGCGAGCGGCGTCTCGATCTCGCGCTGAATGGCGCGCTTTAACGGCCGCGCGCCATAATTCGGATCGTAGCCGTTTCGCACTAGCCTGGTGCGCGCCGCATCCGATAATTCCAGTTTAATGTGCCGTTCTTCCAACCGCGCCCGCAGCCCCGCCAACTGGATCTCGACAATTTTTTTCAATTGCTCTTCGTTCAAAGCGTGGAAGACGATCACTTCGTCGAGCCGGTTCAAAAATTCCGGCCGAAACGCCTGGCGCAGCTCTTCGAGCACGGTCTCTTTCATGAGCCGGTACTCTTCGCCTTCAAAGGCGCCGCGGTATCCGAGCACGCGATGGCTGCCAATGTTCGAAGTTAGAATGATGATCGCGTTCTTGAAATCGACCGTTCGTCCCTGCCCATCCGTCAAGCGCCCGTCGTCAAGCACCTGCAGCAGCACGTTGAAGACATCGTGATGCGCTTTCTCGATCTCATCGAACAGCAGCACCGAATACGGTCGGCGGCGCACGGCCTCGGTAAGTTGACCGCCCTCGTCGTATCCGATATATCCGGGAGGCGCGCCAATCAATCGCGATACCGTGTGCTTCTCCTGGTATTCGGACATATCGATGCGCACCATCGCGCGCTCGTCGTCAAACAGATATTCGGCCAGCGCCCGCGCCAGTTCGGTCTTACCCACGCCCGTTGGACCGAGAAACATAAAGCTGCCAATCGGACGCTTCGGGTCTTTCAATCCCGAGCGAGCGCGCAACACCGCTTCGGCAACCGCTAACACGGCTTCGTCCTGCCCGATCACCCGCTGATGCAACTCGTCTTCGAGCGCCAGCAATTTCTTCATTTCGCCTTCGAGCAGCTTCGAAACCGGCACCCCGGTCCAGCGGCTGACCACCGCGGCAATATCTTCCTCGTCCACTTCTTCCTTGAGGAGACGCGTGCCACCCTGCTTACCCGACACCCGATCCTGCTCGGCATGCAACTGCTTCTCCAAGCCGGTCAACCGCCCATATTTCAGCTCGGCCGCTTTGTTCAGGTCGTAAGCGCGCTCCGCCTGAGCGATTTCCACTTTTACTTGCTCAATCTGCTCGCGCAGCGCTCGTACCCGCTGCACGCCTTCTTTTTCCGTCTGCCATTGCGCCTGCAGCGCCGAAGATTGAGTCTTCAACTCAGCCAGCTCTTTTTCAATGCGGCTCAGGCGGCTTTTGGAGACCGGGTCGGATTCCTTTTTCAGCGCTTCCCGCTCAATTTCAAGCTGCATGGTGCGCCGCAAAATTTCATCGAGCTCAGCCGGCATCGAATCGATTTCAGTGCGCAGCTTGGCGGCCGATTCGTCCACCAGATCGATTGCCTTATCGGGCAGGAATCGATCGGTGATATAGCGATTCGAAAGCACCGCGGCCGCCACCAACGCCGTATCCTTAATCCGCACGCCGTGGTGCAGCTCGTAGCGTTCCCGCAGGCCGCGCAAAATCGAAATCGTGTCTTCCACCGTGGGCTGGTCGACGAAGACCGTCTGGAAGCGCCGTTCCAGCGCCGCGTCTTTTTCGATGTACTTGTGATATTCATCGAGCGTCGTCGCGCCGATGCAATGCAGTTCGCCGCGCGCCAACATGGGTTTCAGCAAGTTGCCGGCGTCCATCGCGCCTTCGGCCTTACCCGCTCCTACAACGGTATGCAGCTCGTCAATGAACAGGATCACGCGGCCTTCGGAAGACTGCACTTCTTTCAGCACCGCTTTGAGCCGTTCTTCGAATTCGCCGCGAAATTTCGCGCCGGCAATCAACGCGCCCATGTCGAGCGCCACCACCTGCTTGTCCTTCAGACCTTCCGGCACATCGCCGCGCACAATGCGCTGGGCCAAACCTTCCACGATGGCGGTTTTACCCACGCCCGGCTCACCAATCAGCACGGGATTATTTTTGGTACGCCGGCTAAGCACCTGGATGACGCGCCGGATCTCTTCATCGCGGCCGATGACCGGATCCAGCTTGCCTTTCGCCGCGAGCTCGGCCAAATCACGGCCGTACTTCTGTAGAGCTTCGTAAGTGGCTTCCGGGTTCTGTGTCGTGACGCGCTGGTGCCCGCGCACTTCGACCAGCGCTTTCATCAAACGGTCGCGCGTCAGGCCATACTCGCGCAGCAGCTTGCCGGCGGCGCCCGAATCGTCCGCCGCCGCAAGCAACAGATGCTCGATCGAAACGTAGTCGTCCTTTAGCTGCTTGGCTTGCTGCTCGGCCACGCTGAACAGCCGGGACAACCGGTCGGTAATGTGACCGCCCTGCGCCCCGCCGCCCGTGACCTTGGGGAATTTCTCCACTTCCTGCACCAACCGCCGGTGCAGCGTTTCGAGCGGCGCCTCCGCCCGCAGCAGAATCGAGGGCGCCAATCCGCCCTGCTGCTCGAGCATTCCCAGCAGCAAATGCTCCACATCCATTTGCTGGTTGCCGTAGTTAATCGCCGTTGCTTGCGCCTGCCGGATCGCTTCCTGCGATTTTTCCGTCAGCCGATTGAAATCCATAAACCTGATTAGAGCCTCAAGGCAAGGATATCACATGAGTGCCAGGCAATGCAATAATCTTAGCCGAATACACTAATATTTTGCCATCTTTTCTGCGCTACACTACGAGTTGCCGCTGCTATGGCTCTGCGACGCATTCTCGCTTTCCTCCTAACTTATTGCATAATAATGCCATTGCCAGCCTATAGCTGGTGGGAAACCGGTCATGAGGTGGTCGCCCGCATCGCCGTGGCGCATCTCACGCTTCCCGCTCTCACCCGCATCTCTCAGATCCTGGACGTCCAAGAAACGCCCGAAGCGGTGGCCGACGCTCTGGCGCAAGCCTCGCTCTGGGCCGACCAGACAAAAGGTGAGACCCAAACCGGCAGTTGGCATTACATTGATCTTGCGCTCCAGGATCACCGCTCGGACATTCCAAAGCGCTGCCCAGACGATAATTGCGTGACGGCCCGCATCCGCCTGTTCACTGCGCAGCTGGCGGCGAAAACGAGCGCGCAAGACTCGCGCTGGAGCGATTTGGACGCGCTTCGCTTCCTGGTGCATTTCGTGGGCGACATTCATCAGCCGCTGCACACCATCTCCGATGCCGATCAGGGGGGAAACTGCGAGCCGCTCGATCCGCCGGTGAAGAAGGCCAGGAATCTGCACGCCCTGTGGGATGGCGAGTTGGTCAACGCACTGAACAGCGACGATAAAGCGCTCGCCGCCGATTTGGAGCAGGAGATTACAAGCTTCAATTCCTGGAAGCGGCAAGAGTTAGCCGATGGCAATGCGGAGGATTGGGCCTGGGAATCCCATAAGCTGGCTGAGAAATACGTCTACAAACGGCTGAGAATTCCTGTCGAGCCAATCGAGTTTCCCGCCAAATGCAGCGCCGCTCCGGAAGCCATCACCCAAGACAAGCTGCAGATCGAGACAGCCTACATCGATGCCATGGAACCCATCGTACGCAGCCAGCTCGAGAAAGCCGGCCTGCGCCTGGCCCGCCTGCTCAACGAATCGCTGTAAAAGATTCGCTCATAATGGTCTCTATGGACGATGTCTTGACCATTGCGGGGCGGGCGTTTCACTCCCGCTTGTTCGTGGGAACCGGCAAGTATCGGAGCAAGCAGCTCATGGCTCGCTGCCACGCGGCGGCGGCCACCGAAATGGTCACGCTGGCGGTCCGGCGCGTCAATCTGACGGACCGCGGTAAGGAATCGGAACTCGACTTCATCGACCGCTCGAAGATCCACCTGCTGCCCAATACCGCCGCTTGCTATACCGCCGAAGAAGCGATTCGGACAGCGCGGCTGGCGCGGGAAGTTGGTCTCTCAAACTGGATCAAGCTCGAGGTCATAGGCGATCAAAAGACCTTGTTCCCCGATAACGAGGGATTACTCGAAGCGACCCGCGCGTTGGTCCGGGAAGGCTACGTTGTTTTGCCGTATACTACCGACGACCTGGTGAATGCGCGCAAGCTGATCGATGCCGGCGCGGCGGCGGTGATGCCGCTGGCGGCGCCCATCGGCTCCGGCCTGGGCATTCAGAACGTAACGAACCTC